>JAAYCK010000002.1 GCA_012729835.1 Syntrophomonadaceae bacterium | reverse complement strand
ATTTTGATTTTTGCCACTGATTAACACAGATTTTCCTGGGCTAGAATGAAAGAAAAATTGATCTAAAACAAAGAATTACGAATTATCGCGGCTACACTACAATTGTTGTTTATTATTACCTCTAATAGACTCAACCAAACAAGGCAATATATCATAGAAACAATAAGCTATATGATTAACGTTTGATAATCATCTGTGTGCATCTGTGTTAATCTGTGGCTAATTTAACCTTTATATCTCCCCGTCGAACACTCTGGTCGAGGGGCCGGTGAGGAAGATATGACCGCTCTGAGCATCCCATTCGATAAATAGTTCGCCGCCGATCTGATGGACGGTGACCTTGCGGTCGCAACGGTCGGTCAGTACGCCGCCTACCACTGAGACGCAACAACCGGTTCCACAAGCGAGGGTTTCCCCGGTACCTCTTTCCCATACCCGCATCTTGAGGTTCTGCCGGTCCACTACCTGAGCGAATTCGGCGTTAACCCGGCGAGGATAGAAGGGATGGAATTCCATGGCTGGGCCGAATTTATCCAGATCGAAGGTATCTACATCATCAATAAAGGCTACTGCATGGGGATTACCCATGGAAACCGGGGTTACGCGAAAAACGGTACCTGCCACCTCCAGGGGATGGTCGATGCAGGAATTACCGGAGTATTCTACCGGAATCAAAGCTGGTTCCAGGATGGGGGGGCCCAGGTCGGCAGTTATCATAGAGACCTTGCCATCAATGACCGACAGCTGCAGATGCTTGATGCCACCTAGGGTTTCTACCGATACGGCAGTATTTACTGTCAGCCCGTAATCAAAAACATATTTCCCGACACTGCGCAGGGCATTACCGCACATTTCAGCCTCGGTTCCGTCTGGGTTGAATACCCGCATGCGAAAATCTGCCTGATCAGAAGGGCAAATAAGGATCATGCCATCAGAGCCGACACCGTAGTGACGATTGGAGAGCCGGATGGCCCAATCGGAGAGGTTGTCCAGCTTTTGGTCGATACAATTAATATATACGTAATCATTGCCCAGGGCCTGCATCTTGGTGAATTTCATATTGATCAGGCCTCCGATTAAGCCAGGGCTTGTTCCAGATCACGGATTATATCCTCGGCGCTTTCGATACCCACTGACAGGCGCAGTAGTTTATCGGTTATGCCTACTCGCTCTCTGATTTCCTGGGGAATAGAGGCATGAGTCTGCACCATGGGGTAGGTGATGAGTGATTCGGTGCCGCCCAGGCTTTCCGCAAACATGATGAGTTTGATCCGGCTGAGTACCTGCTCCACCAGGCTGACGTTGGTGACCGTAAAGGATATCATGCCACCGAAGCCGGAAGCCTGACGTTGGGAAAGATCATATGATTCATGTTCGGGCAGGCCGACGTAATATACTTCTTCTACCTTGGGGTGGGTTTTGAGCCAGTCAGCCAGAGCCAGAGCGTTTTGTTGATGTCGTTCCATGCGTACGGCCAGGGTCTTTATTCCCCGCAGCATAAGCCAGGAATCAAAAGGAGACAGCCCCGAGCCCTCGGTTTTAATGATCAAGCGCAGATCCTCCGCGATCTGGTTGTCGTTTACCACGATCAAGCCAGCCATGGTATCATGATGCCCGGCCAGGAACTTGGTACCGCTGTGGATCACGATATCCGCCCCCAGAGTTAATGGCCGCTGGTAGTAGGGGGTCAGAAAGGTGTTGTCTACAACCGTGAGGATGTTGCGAGCCGAAGCAATATTAGAAATACCAGCGATATCGGCAACCTTCATCATTGGATTGGTCGGGGTCTCGATAAATATCATCCGGGTATTGCCCCGAATGGCGCCGGCTACGGCATCCAGTGAACAGGTATCTACATAGGTGAACTCCACATTATATTTCGACCAGATCTGTTCGATAAGACGATAGGTACCGCCATAGAGGTCGTCCGATACCACTACGTGGTCACCGGCCGCCAGCAGGGAGAAAATGGCGGTGACCGCAGCCAGGCCGCTGGAGAAGGCAAAGCCATGCTGCCCGTTTTCCAATAGGGCAAGGGTATCTTCCAGCTCTTCGCGGGTAGGGCTCTGGCCTCGTGAATAATCATATTTACCCTGATCACTAAGAGAAGCGTGTTTATAGGTAGCAGTCTGATAGATAGGGAAACTGATAGCCCCGGTATATGGATCATAACCCTGATATCCGTGGACTACCTTGGAATCCAGACTCCAGCTTTTCTTTTCTTCTCGCGGATTTGTCATATTGGTCCTCCATTTCATAAAACATATAAAATAGACAATAAATATACCTCAATAGATAACAGCAATACAATATAATGGTAGACAAAATACTGATAAATATACACTAATCCATATAACACGTTACCATATATCATTTGTTATGTTCAAGTAATAGCCGACAATATCCTGCTTTGTCAGACTATTAAAGAAAGATTGATCAGCAGTAAATAGTAGTCCGCCAGACATCCGGCACAAGAAAGCTGAAAAACCGGGCTTTGATTGCCATCATCACCTCTGTCTGATCAATAGCGAAATAAGAAATTACTTGTCAGAAAAAGCAGGGCAGAGTATATTTTGGGGCAGGGATTTTAATATTAGTTGGTGAACTTATTAAGGAAGAGTTTGCTGAGAGGTGGAAAATAGGTGGGAAAAGTAATAGCGGTCACCAACCAGAAAGGCGGAGTCGGAAAGACAACTACAGCAGTCAACCTGGCGGCATGTATTGCCGCAAAGGGGCATAAGGTACTGCTGATGGATACCGATCCGCAGGGCAACGCCTCCAGCGGACTCGGTATAAATCGCAAAACATTGCAATACTGTATGTATAATATACTGCTGGAGGAAATCGAGCCGCAAAAGGTGATAATCTCAACTAAGCAGGACCGGTTGGATGTAATGCCCGCGACCATGGAACTAGCCGCTGGTGAAGTTGAGCTGGCCACGCGAGAACGGCGCGAGTTCGCGCTGAAAAGTGCCCTGGCCGGGCTGATACCAAGATATGATTACATATTCATTGATTGCCCCCCTTCCTTGGGGCTTTTGACAATTAATGCGCTGACGGCCAGTGATTCAGTGTTGATCCCGCTTCAATGCGAGTATTATGCACTGGAGGGATTGACTCAGCTGATGGACAGTATATACCTGGTTAGAAAGAGATTGAATCCCGGTCTTAAGGTAGAGGGTATAGTTTTTACCATGTTCGACGGCCGAACTAACCTGTCGATTCAAGTAGTAGATGAGGTTAAGCGTCATTTCAAAGACCAGGTTTACCGTACTATCATTCCCCGCAATATTAGATTGAGCGAAGCCCCTAGTCATGGCAAAGCCATCATAAACTATGATCCTCGTTCCCGGGGGGCCGAAGTATATAATGATCTGGCTATGGAGGTGTTGAAACGTGCCTAAGCAGGAGAGAGGGTTGGGTCGCGGGCTGGACGCATTGTTCGCCGGAGCGATGGACGACGGTGATAAAGATCGTGTGATTGAGGTAGAAATCAAAGACATAAAGGCTAGAGCCGACCAGCCACGGCGAGTGTTTAACAGCGAGGCACTGCAGGAACTAGCCGATTCACTTCAAGAGCACGGGGTTTTGCAGCCCCTGCTGGTCCGCAAACGCGGTAAACATTATGAGATTATAGCCGGCGAACGCCGCTGGCGAGCTGCCCAGATGATCGGCATAGAGCAGATACCAGTTCTGGTTAAAGAGATTGATGATATTGAGGCAGCGGAGATATCACTCATAGAAAACCTCCAGCGCGAAGATCTATCATTGACCGAAGAAGCAAGAGCATACCGTCAGATGATAGAACGTTACGGCTATACCCAGGAGTTGTTGTCAAAAAAGATAGGAAAAAGCCGCACCCATGTCACAAATACTATGCGCATAATGAACCTGCCGGAGGCTGTTTTAGACATGATAGACGGCGGCATGATCACTGCGGGACACGCGCGAGCGCTTTTATCGATGGGCAGCGCCGATCAACAGATTGCTGTAGCTAAACAGATTGTAGAGCAGGGGCTATCAGTCCGGGCTGTTGAAGAAAAGGCGCGGCAGAAGAAATCTTCAACCCGCACGGTTAAGAAGGTAGAGATCATCGATCTTAGCGAAGGAAATGTCAGTGAATCGGTGCGACGCGGACCGGAAATCATTGAACTTGAAGAGAGAATGCAAGAACGCTGGGGCACAAAAGTAGACATAAAGCCCTCCCAACAGGGCGGAAAGATAACCATTTCCTATTACAACGATGAAGACCTGAGCAGGATAATTGACCTGCTGGGCTTGTAATTCAAGTAGATTGAAAATCGGCGAGCAGGGAGTCAGAAGAATAAGGCTCCCTGTTCTAATCTTAGTTTAGGGATAGTAAGCGAGAATGCAACTAGAGTTTAATCCAGGTCATAGCAATTTAATGTTTCACGTGAAACATCTGATACCTGGACAGGTTTTACAAACAAAATATATGTTGATAATATTAAGTAAAATGACTTTGTTGAGGGAGATATGGCTAAGAAGAGAAAGAATATGGACTCGGGTCGGCTTTCATTCATCGTTATTCCCAGCACTACAGCCAGGCCTATCAGAGGAGATATCCCGAGGCGGCTGGTAACGGGTGCTGGACTGGCTCTGGGGATCATAGTTATAGCTTTCCTGGCATTGACGTACATATTCTCAACCAACCTGGCTACGATCAATAATGTTAAAGCAATCAAAGCGGAAAACGAGCAGAAGGAACGCCAAGTCCAGGATGTTCGATCACAATTGGAGCAGATAGAGAAAAAGCAGGAAGCGATTGCTGATAAGCAGGAACAAGTGAAGAAGATGATGGGTATAAAGACTGAACCCACGGTTACCCGGACTCCTTCCCGCGGGGGTAAGGGCGGGGTGGACGTGCCAGTTCCTGCTGGAGCAAACAGCGACATGTTGAAACAGACTCAGCTAATGATTAGCGCATTGGATCGCCAGGAAAAAGAGTTGGACGAGCTATTAGCTAAGGTAAGCAGAAATAGTGATTACTTCAGGTGTATACCCAATCTCTGGCCGACGACCGGGGAACTGAGTTCGGAATACGGGTACCGTGATTCGCCGCTGCGCCGTGGCAACAAAGAGAGTTATCATAATGGGTTGGATATTGCCAACTACTCAGGTACGCCGATCCTTGCTGCCGGCGATGGGCGCGTAGTTTTTGCTAACTGGAAAGCGGGATATGGTCGGATGGTCATTATCGATCACGGACATGGGTTCACTAGTGAATACGGACATTTATCAGCCTTCATGGTGAAACAAGGAGAGACGGTCAAAAAGGGAGAGCAAATAGCGCGTATGGGCAGTACCGGAGCCAGTACCGGCCCGCATTTGCACTTTATAATAATGAAAAACGGCAGTCCGGTGGACCCCCTGATATATTTGCCGTAGGGGGTTCCCGGGGAAGATGAACCACAGATTTTTATAATGGTATTAAAAATCTGCGCAGAATGGCGGGGACACGGCGAGGTTCTCTGGGGCTTATATGGGTTAAAGATTGCTTCGCTGCGCTCGCAAAGACACGGCGGGGGTCTGCATAGCTAATCTGAGTTAATCACTTATAATCAACCTTCGGGTACAACACTCCAGAGTGCAACGATGCAAGCTTATGGTGGCATTGCGGTCGCGATACACCCTGGCGGGTGCCGTTAAGGTCGCAGTGGTTATCAGTGGTTAATTATTGGTGAGGGAGGTGAGTATCATATTTGGTCGCAAGAAGGCGTATCAAGATATTGAGAGCGTTATCGCCCACGGAGTTGAGATCAAGGGAGATATAATATCACAGGGATCTTTGCGTATAGACGGTGGGGTGGATGGCAAACTAAATATCAAAGGAGATGTGATTCTGGGCGAAAAGGGTCGCATCAAGGGTGAAGTCAAGGTTGACAACTTAATAGTAGCCGGCCGAGTGGAGGGCAATGTTGTAGCCAGTGGCAGGTTCGAGATCACAGCCAACGGATATTTTAAGGGGGAGGTAACCTGCAGTATTCTCACCATTGAGGAAGGCGGCATCCTGGATGGAAGTTCACGGATGGTGGGGCAGGTCACTAAGCCTGATTTTGAAGCCCGGCAAACTGCCAAACGGCAACAGGAAAACAAGACATACTGAGGCCATGAGCACATATTATTATTCAAAACCACTGATTTAATAATTTTTGGACTGGAGGGAGTGCTATGTTTAAGAACCGAAGAGAAGCCGGGTATCTGTTAGCTCAAGCTCTGGAAAAGCAGGCGGTGGATTTTGATGTTGTACTTGGAGTACCTCGGGGAGGAGCGGTTATAGCCGAAGCTGTTGCCGATTACTTTAACCGGGGCATGGATGTGGTGCTGGCCCGTAAGGTAAGCTCACCCAATTGGGAGGAATATGCCGTAGGGGCGGTGGCCCCAGATGGAGAGATACTTATCCATGAACGGGTTCGTGACTTGATCGATACTGATATGACGGCGGTAAATCGATTGGCTGAACAGGTACGCCAAGGTATCAATGAAAGATTGAATTACTATCGCAGCCAACGGCCGCCCATTGATCTGAAGGATAAAAAGGTCCTCTTGGTTGACGACGGGATAGCTACCGGGTTTACACTGAAGGCTGCTATCAGCTACCTCAATCGTCAGGATACCGCTGGAGTTATCATCGCTGCGCCGGTCAGTTCGCGTAGTGCTTATCTGGATCTTTCCGAGGTGGTTGAGCAGATGATAGTGCTTGAAAAGCCTGAAAACTTTTATGCAGTAGGCCAATTCTACGAAGATTTTGCTTCGGTAGACGATGAACAAGTAGTGGATATTCTGAAGCGGACTATAGCATAAGTTGTTCGCGTTGACGGTGAAACCGGTATTGAGCCAAGTAAAGGCTCTTGGTAATAATGTCCGCCATCTTATAAACGATAAACAGTCTTGTATTCTGCAAAACCATGTGTTCGAAATACCCTCCGACATTCACCACTCCAGATATGTGGAAATCTCCTACCGCAGGAAGGCTCTTATTCATCGCCGACCCGGGTTTTAAGCTACCTTTGCGAACATTGACGAATCCTATACGGTCTACATTACCCAAACAGGCATCGATAGCTATGACTAGTGGATCCGCATGCTTCCGAGTCAGATCAGACATTACCTGTTCCAGATTGACAGCATGAACAGGTTGCTGCAAAGTGCCGTAAACTTCAGCATTCGGCAGATAATTCTGCAAGCGGCTTCCAACCAAAGGCCCCAGGCAATCACCGGTAGCACGGTCAGTTCCAATGCACAGGTAGACGATAGTGCGTGAACAAGAAGAATTGAGTTCCAGCAGATTACCATGTATAACCTTCTGTAAATCCATTAAACACTGCGGAGCCTCATAATGACAGGAAAACTTATCTTCAACCCGGTTAACCTGGCCCAGCATAAAACAACATCCCCCTTATTTACCATAATATTCTTTAGAATTAAAGATGCAGGGAAGGTGATAAACCTCCCTAGCGAATATTCTTGACGCCTGGCAATATTTTTATGCTGTATTTACCAGCCGAGAGGAATATTTATGTAAATAGATTTCGAAACAAAAGAGGGGTATGATTGTTGATCTATACCTGGAGCAGTATTATAAGACATCAGGCTAACGGACGTAGCCGCAAGCGGGAGCAATCAGGAGTTCGGACAAAGGGCAGCATTATTGGGCAGGGTTCCGCCTGGATTCTGGTGATGGGATTTCTGGGAGCGGTAATTGGTGCAGGTTTTGCTTCCGGCCAGGAAATAGTGCAGTTCTTTGTTGTCTACGGCGATAATGGCAGCCGCGGAGCCATTTTAGCAATGTTGTTGTTTACCTGCTGTGGCGGTCTATTGCTGCATTTGGCCCACCGGGAGGGAATCTCCAATTATCAGGAACTGCTGTTCTACCTGATGGGACCCCGGTGGGGAAAGGCAGTGGATCTCGCTCTGGCCGGGTTTCTATTTCTCGGTATCAGTACCATGCTATCAGCCAGTGGAGCCGTTTTTTACGAACATCTGTATTTGCCGAAAAACGCTGGTATACTAACGGCCTATCTCTTGGTAGTAATTCTACTGGCCACCGGCAAACGTGGACTGATCAGGTCCTATAATCTGCTGGTACCCGCCAAAGTGATACTGCTCACAGCTATATCGGCCTGGGCGGTTCTTATGGCAAAGGGAGAGCCAACGCAGGCTACAGCGATGATAAACTGCCCGGCCGATCCGCGTTTTTGGGCACTATCCAGTGTGCTCTATGTAGCCTACAATTTTGCCCTGGCCATGGTGGTTTTGACTGAGTATCAGACGGTAACTGAACGCTCTGCGGGCATCCGGGGCGCGATGGGCGGCGGTTTGGTGCTGGGCCTGCTGGTAGTGCTGAATTACCTGGCGCTAGTTCGATATCTGCCTGATGTATTTCATTATCAGGTGCCTATGCTTTATGTAGCTGGTAATATTTCGCTACAGGCAAAACATGTGTACACCCTGGTTCTATGGATGGGAATACTGACTACTGCCATCGCCAATGCCTATGGTTTTGCCCAGCGCTTTTCCAGCATGACCGGACTGGCGTATGGGCCCTGTCTGGCTTTGTGTATGACCCTGGCTCTGCCGGTAGCTTCGCAAAGTTTTGCCGGACTGGTGGGGCGCATCTACCCGTTGTTCGGGATTTTGGGCGTCGTTATAATTGTGGCACTAATAGGCAAGGTATTTAGTAAGTTACTGCAAAACAGCTGGTAAAAATGGCTATAAATTAGTGTAACCGGTGATAAGTGATGTATAATATGGAAAAGTTATAAGTGAGCGGGGGGTAACAAATTGGGCCTTAAGAATATTCCCGCGGTTGATGAGATACTGGCGCAGAAACCGGTGACTAAGCTAATAGAAAAATACAACCGGGAATTTGTTGTCCAACTGGTGAGGAGAACCCTGGACCAGCAGCGGAAAGAGATCCGGGCGTCGGGGCAAAGTCTCGAACGCGCACAGATACTTAAGGAGGTCGTTGGCAAACTAGGGCGACTGGCCGAGGAGGCCAGTCAGGGTACTCTAGTCAGAGTAATAAATGCTACTGGGGTGGTTCTGCATACCAACCTGGGACGGGCACCGCTGGGCAACCGGGCGCTCCATTATATGCAGGAAATGGCGGGAACCTATAACAATCTAGAAATGGATCTGGAACGAGGCGAGCGGGGTTCACGCTATACGCATGTGGAAGCCTTGCTGCAGGAACTCACCGGAGCGGAAGCGGCTCTGGTGGTGAATAATAACGCGGCGGCCGTATTGCTGGGCTTGTCAACCCTGGCGGCATCCCGCGAGGTAATTGTTTCCCGGGGGCAGTTAGTAGAGATTGGCGGAGCCTTCCGCATCCCAGAAGTAATGAAGCTTAGCGGAGCGAAGCTGGTCGAAGTAGGCACCACCAACAAGACCTACATAGCAGATTTTCGAAATGCCATAACTGATCAAACAGGACTGCTTTTTGCCGCGCATACCTCAAATTACAAGATAATCGGGTTTACCGAAGAAGTGACGCTGGAAGAACTGGTTGCTCTAGGAGAGGAGACCAGCTTGCCGGTGATGCAGGATCTGGGCAGCGGAATACTGCTCTCTCCAAGCGGCTGGGGGTTGGAAGAAGAGCCTACCGTCCAAGCCTGTATTAAAGCCGGAGTGGATGTGGTGACCTTCAGCGGCGACAAACTGCTGGGTGGGCCACAGGCGGGCATAATCGTGGGACGCAAGCATCTTATCGATGCCATGAAGAAAAATCAGCTTACCCGTGCCCTAAGGGTAGACAAGCTGACTATTGCCGCTTTGGAAGGCACACTCATCGAGTTCCTGGCTGGTGACCCGGAAAATAATATACCGGTGATCGCCATGCTGGCCAGAACGGAAGAACTATTGCAGCAGCAGGCCGAGGAACTTCATGCGCGGATAACCAGTAGCATTGGCAACCATAAACGAGTGGAACTCATCGAGTTAATTCCCCTGGAGGACATGGTAGGCGGCGGTGCCTACCCCACCCACAAAATCAGGGGATATGGAGTAGAGATAAAGTTCAAGGGTATCAGCCTGGAGGAAGTAGCCAGGAAGCTGCGGCAGACCGAACCAGCGGTAGTCACCCGCCGCCAGGAAGACCGCCTGACCATCAGCGTCCGCACCTTACTTAATGATGACGCACAGACCATCGCCAAACTCCTGGCCGAGGTGCTGAGTGTAAAATAGGACAGGGACGATAGACGCAGAAGGACGCAGATTTTTTATGAGTAACGCAGAATTTTAATGACCTGGTATCGTAAAAACTACGATAGCAAAAAACATTGGCTTGAGGGCGACATTACCCTTGCCATTACGGGCGCAGCGGCAATCTTATGCTTCGCAATAACCAGGCAACTGCAAAAGTTAATTCATTAAAAACCATGACCTAGTTGCACAGAAAAATCAGCGTAAGTTATAAAAAAATCTGCGTGCAGCGCAGCTGCCTGCGTCTATTAAAAGCCCTATGGAGGCTCGATTATGAACAGATTTATCATTGGTACGGCGGGGCATATTGACCACGGCAAGACCACCCTGGTGCAAGCCTTGACCGGAATAGATACTGACCGCCTTAAGGAAGAGAAGGAACGGGGCATATCAATAGAATTGGGTTTCGCGCCCTTTACCCTGCCCAGCGGACAAATGGCGGCCATCGTCGATATGCCTGGGCATGAACGCTTTATACGGCATATGCTGGCCGGAGCCTTTGGGATTGATATCGTACTGTTGACCATTGCCGCTGATGAGGGTGTAATGCCCCAAACACGCGAACATATGGACATCATAGAACTGCTGGGGGTAGACAAGGGCATCATTGTACTGACCAAGAAAGACCTGGTGGACGAGGACTGGCTGGCCCTGGTGGAAGAAGAAGTCCGCGAATATATGGATAAGACAATATTACGCGGAGCCCCAATTCTAGCTGTATCTGCTCCCCGTGGGGAGGGGCTGCCGGAATTGCTCCAGGAAATCGAGAAGCTAGCCGGGGAAATTGTAGAAAAACCGGTGTTCGGGCAGGCCCGACTGCCGATCGACCGGGTATTCACTATATCCGGTTTTGGCACGGTAGTCACCGGTACCCTGTGGTCAGGTCAGCTAAAAGTTGGTGACAATCTTGAACTCATGCCAGTAGGCAAGACAGTTCGGATAAGAACCCTGCAGGTGCATAACGAAAAGGTGGACATTGCCTATGCCGGCCAGCGGGTGGCAGTCAACCTGCAGGGCATCGAATTAGCTGAGATAAAAAGGGGTTATCTTCTGGCTAGTCCCGGTTATTTGGGCACCAGCTACCGCATCGACACCCGCCTGCGTTTGCTTAGTTCCAGCCCGCGCAGCCTGAAAAACTGGAATCGGGTCCGCTTCCACCTGGGGACTGACGAGACCCTGGGCCGAGTAGTCCTGCTGGATCGGGATGAATTGCTGCCAGGAGAAGAGGCCTATGCCCAATTGGTCATGGAAAAACCGGTGGTAGCTGCCAAAGGCGACCGTTTCGTTATACGTTACTATTCACCGGTTACCACTATTGGGGGTGGGACGGTTATCGACCCCGCGGCAGCCAAACAGAAGCGTTTTCGCGAGGACGTCCTCGATGAGCTGGCTATTAAGGAAGAGGGCACCCTTTATGATATTCTTCTGCATGAGCTAGAAGCCAGCGCGGAGACGGTGCTTACAGCCGGGGAATTGGCACGCCGCACCGGGCAGGAGGAAAAGGATCTGAAAGATGACCTAGCGCTGCTGATGGACGATGAAAAGATCGTTGAACTGAAAGACCAGGGTTATATCAGCACCCTGGGACTCGGGTCAATTGAGGAGAAGATAGTTAATACACTGACCGCTTATCATAAGCAGTATCCCTTGCGCCCCGGATATCCCCGCGAAGACATCCGCAGCCGCTCTTTCAAGCAGTTCAACCCGAAAACCTTTACCCTGGTGCTGAAGCAACTGGAGGACGGAGGCAGCATCACCAGCCGCAATAACGCGCTGATGTTGGCAGGTTACCAGCCGATGCCCGGCGACCGGGAACAGGCTGTTATCAGCGGGATTATGAAGCAAATGAGCGAGCAGCTTTTCACCCCACCTTCTCCCGAGGAGATGAAAACGGCTCTGGGGCTTAAGGAACCGGAATTCACTGAAATTGTGTCGTATCTACTGGAGCGGGGCGATTTGATACGAATAAATCAGGAGATCGTTTTCGCTGCCGCGGCGATTGAAGAAGGCAAGGAACGTTTGGCCCGTTATTTTGAAAAGGAGCGGGAGCTCAGTCTGGCAACGGCAAGAGATTTATTAGGAACCTCTCGAAAGTATGCCCTGCCTCTGATAGAATATTATGATAGGGTTCGTTTCACCGTTCGGGTAGGCGACATGCGAGTAAAGGGCAAGTAACGAATAGACGCTGATAACACTGATTTGTTAGATTATCGCAGATTATCAAACATTGGTAAGCCAATAGAATTTAATAGAATCAATAACCTTTCCGGTTATTGTTCTGCGCTGATCATAAATAATCTGAGTGCAGCGAAGTTGCCTGCGTCTAATTCGGGGAGGATTTGTAATAGTGTCTAAGATTGGGATTCCCAGAACTCTGGCCTATTTTCTCTATTATCCATTATGGAAGACCTTCCTGGATGAATTGGGAGAGGAGGTCATAGTATCACCCCCCACCAGCAGGGAAATCCTTGATCAGGGAGTAAAGGATGCCGTAAATGATGCCTGCATCCCCATAAAAGTCTATCACGGCCATGCCGCCTGGCTTAGGGACAAGGTTGATTTCATCTTCAGCCCTCGCTTGGTTAGCGTGCGTCTGTTTGGTGATTTTGGTACTGAGACCTTCTGCCCCAAGTTTTTGGGTTTACCCGATATGGTTCGACTCACGGTGGACAAGTTGCCTCCGTTGATCGATACCCGGGTGGGAATAAAAAAAGACCCCAAAGAAATATTCAACATTGCTGCCGACATAGGCGACGTGCTGGGAAAATCCGCAGCCGATTGCAAAAAAGCCTGCCGCAAGGGTCTGGAGGTACATAAGAAGTACCAGAAGTTATTGTCATCTGGAGTACTTCCCCCGGATGCCATCGCCCAACTGTTTCCCAATGAACCCGAGACCAATAATAAGGTGCGCCGGGAGGAGCACCAGCGCCAGAGGTTAGTTCGAAAGCCAAACAGGGAGGAAGCCGGGCTCAATATCGCGGTGGTAGGCTACCCCTACGCAATTTATGATGATTATATAAATGGAGGAATACTCGGACTATTGTCGAAAGAAAATGTGCAGGTGTTTACGCAGGACATGCTGAGTGACAAGGTACTCAACCGGCAGGCGAAGCATCTGCTGAAGAGCACCTTCTGGTATTTCTCTAACCGGGCCGTATACGGTGGACTGCACTACATGAAGCAGAAGCGCATAGACGGCATCATTCACGTCACCGCTTTTGCCTGCGGGCCTGATTCGGTGGTGGATCGCCTGTTGGAGATCGAGGCACACCGCCATAGCAGCAAGCCATATCTTTCGATTACCATTGATGAACATACCGGCGAAGCGGGGATACGTACCCGAGTGGAAGCCTTTATAGATATGCTGAATTATCGGAGGGATAAGATATGAAAGTAAGCTTTCCGCACATGGGGTATTCGTATCTGGCCTTTAAATGGATGGTTGAGCACACCGGACATGAATGTATAGTACCTCCCGAACCCAGTAAACGCACCTTGGACTTAGGCGTACGCCATTCGCCCGAGTTTGCCTGCATACCCTTCAAGATGCTGATGGGCACCTATCTGGAAGTTGCCGAGATGGGCGCCGAGATGATCATTACTTCCGGCAGCAATGGACCCTGTCGGGCAGGATTATACTGGGTAATGCACCAGTACCTGCTGGAAGAGCTGGGGCAGCCCGTAAAGATAGTAGCCCTGGAACCACCGCTCTGTGACATGAGGGATTTCATCGGTAAGCTTCGCCTGATCAGGAAGACCGGCGGTATCAGCACCAAACAGCTCATCTGGGTCCTGCAGGTAACCTGGGAAAAGGTCAAGGCTATTGATGAAATAGAGAGACATTCGCATGAGATCCGGCCTTACGAGATAGGAAAAGGTGACACCACCCGAGCCTTCTGGCAGGCCCTGGAGATGATCGATGCCGCCAACAGCATAAATGAGGTACGGCTGGCTTACCGGGAAGCCCTCAAGGTCTTAGACGCGGTGCCACAGGATAACAGCCGCAATCCGCTGAAAGTCGGCATAATCGGCGAGATTTATGTCGTATTGGAGCCATCCGCCAACCATTATATGCAGATCATGCTGGGGGAAATGGGCGTGCAGACCGACCGTTCCATTTACCTTTCCGGCTATACCAAGAAAACCACCATATATGATCTGGAAGGAGACCTCTATACTGTAGCCCAGCCATATCTGAATGAAGCCCCGATCGGCGGGCATGGGGCCAACAGCATCGCGGAAACCGTGCTCTATTCCCGCCATGGTTATGACGGGGTGGTGCAGCTGGCGCCCTTCTCCTGTATACCCGAAATAGTCGCCAAGAGCATCCTTCCCACGGTGAGCCGGGATCACGATATACCCGTATTGACCTTGTTTATTGATGAACAGACCGGCAAGGCCGGGGTGCAGACCCGGCTGGAGGCATTTGTCGACCTGATGGAACGGCGCCGGGAAGTCAAACAGAAGCAGAGCACAATAGCCCGGAGGTTAGTAATATGAAAAAGGGATACCTGGGAGTCGACGTGGGTTCCGTCAGCACCAATCTGGTGGTACTCGATCCGGACGGAAAACTGTTGATCAAGAAATACCTGCGTACCAATGGCAAACCTATCCAGACCGTACAGGAAGGCTTGTACCAGATTGGCCAGGAAATTGGTGAGGAGATCGAGATCGCTGGAGCCGGAACCACCGGCAGTGCCCGCTATCTCATCAGCTTGATTATCGGCGCTGATATTGTAAAAAATGAGATTACCGCTCATGCCATTGCCGCATCTTCTATCGACAATGAGGTACGCACCATTGTCGAGATCGGCGGACAGGACTCCAAGATCATCATCATGCGTGACGGCGTGGTTACCGACTTCGCCATGAATACCGTCTGTGCCGCCGGGACGGGATCTTTTTTAGACCAGCAAGCCAGCCGTTTATTGATACCTATCGAAGACTTCGGCAGCTACGCGCTGAAGGCAAAAAATCCGGTGCGGATAGCCGGTCGTTGCGCCGTGTTTGCCGAATCCGATATGATACATAAGCAACAATTGGGATACAATACGGAGGATATCATTGCAGGTCTGTGCGAAGCGCTGGTCCGTAACTATATGAACAATGTCGGCAAAGGCAAGGAGATACTGCCGCCGGTCATGTTCCAGGGCGGCGTGGCCGCCAATCAGGGACTGGTTGAAGCCTTCCGCCGTTATTTGGATATGCCGGTCGAGGTCCCCGAACATTACGGTGTAATGGGCGCCATCGGTGTCGCTCTGATGTCGCGAGATGCCAGCCGCCGCAAGGGAGCTACCGGGTTTAAGGGGTTCAATATCCAGGAGATCAGCTTTAAGACCACCAGCTTCGAATGCAAAGGCTGTTCCAACGCCTGCGAGGTCGTACAGTTTTACGAGAACAGCGAACTGTTGGCCCGCTGGGGTGACCGCTGTGGCAAGTGGGAAGTATAACCAAATGGCTCTTTTGGGATATTAAGCGTACTGTATAACATACGGATTGCCCTGAACAAAAACGTGCCTTAACCTTCGCCCGCGCTCTAGCCACCAATCCCAGTCTATTGATACTCGATGAACCGGCGGCCGGCATGAATCCCAACGAGCCCCGCGACCTCATGGAGATGATCCGCTGGATCAGGGATGAATTCAAGCTGTCCATCCTGCTCATTGAACACGATATGTCTCTGGTGATGGGCGTATGTGAACGCATCTATGTATTAGATTACGGACAGATCATTGCCCAAGGACCACCGGAAGCGATCAGAAATAACCCCCCGGGTCATCGAAGCATATCTAGGAGAGGAGGTCGGATAGATGCTGCAGATAAACGAGATAGAAGTGTATTACGGGGCTATCCACGCCCTGAAAAAAATGTCCTTCGAGGTGGAGCAGGGCAATATAGTGACGCTGATCGGAGCCAACGGCGCCGGCAAAACCACTACCTTAAAAACCATCTCCGGGCTGCTGCGGCCCAAGAACGGCAGTATCATATTCAACAACCAGGACATCACCAAAACCGCGCCGGAAAAGATCGTTGACCTGGGTATATCCCAGGTACCGGAGGGGCGCCGGGTATTTTCCACCATGTCGGTCATGGAGAACCTGGAGATGGGGGCTTACCTGCGCCGGGACAAGAAGGGCATCGCCGATGATATAGAAAACGTGTTCACCCGCTTCCCCCGCCTGAAAGAACGGCAGAAGCAGATGGCCGGGACCCTGTCCGGCGGGGAACAGCAGATGCTGGCTATCGGACGGGCCCTCATGGCTCGTCCCACCTTGATGCTGATGGACGAACCCTCCATGGGGCTCGCCCCATTACTGGTCAAGGAGATTTTCTCCATTATCAAAGAGATCAACGAGCGGGGCACCACCATCCTGCTGGTCGAACAGAACGCCCATATGGCACTGTCCATTGCCCATCAGGCCTATGTCATCGAAACGGGTGAGATCGTCCTTAGCGGTACCGCGCAGGAACTGCTCAACAGCGATGAAGTGAAAAAAGCCTACCTGGGCGGGTAATGCCGAGGACGAATGGACGCAGATAACCCAGTTTTTTTGATCACGCAGAATAATTTGGATTAGGGTGTTCAAGCCCTTCTGTGAAATCTGAAATATATTGTGAATATATTTGACTAAGGTTACTGTCGATATAACCAACAGAAAAACTGCGCAAATCCTATATTTCAGCGTTATCTGCGTCTATTAACAATTAAAGGGGGAGTAGCGGTGAAGGTCAAAGATCGCATGAACAGCAATGTCAAGAAAGTGGAATTAGATTCCGGGATCAACGAAGCCTTCAGTATCATGAAGGATAACAACATCCGCCGCCTTCCGGTAATGGATCAGGGCAAAGTGATAGGCATCGTCACCCTGTCTGACCTTAACCGAGCGGCGCCGTCCTTTGCCACCAGCCTGTCCATTTATGAACTGAACTATCTATTGGCTCGCACCAAGATCCGTGACGTCATGCCCAAAGGGCAGAAGCTTCTGACGGTTAGCTCCGAGACATTCATCGAGACCGCTGCCCGTGTCATGCGTGATAACAAGGTCAGCGGCCTGCCGGTAGTAGACGACGATAAACTGGTCGGCATCATTACCGAGACCGACCTGTTCGATGCCCTGATCGACATCCTGGGCGTACATGCCGCCCATACCCGCATTGACTTCATCGTCAATGACCGTCCCGGTCCCATTGCCGAGGTGACCGGAATAATCGCCGCCCGCGGCATCAATATCACCAATATCGTGGTTTATTTCGATGAGAAGAAAGGTCAGTATAAGGTGATCCTGCGCATGAAAGAGTCGGATTACCAGCCGGTGGTTGATGAAATGATCGCCCATGGATATGAGATTGAATCCGTCATAACCCGGGATGGGAAAGAATAACCTGAATGCTCAGAGATAGAAATAACGTAGATCTATAGAGAATGTGTAGGGGCGGATTCCATATCCGCCCCTTGTCTTGGCTAGCGAAGCAGTACCGCCTATTCATCGCTGCGGAAACCTGCGTATGGTCAATGTGAGGACCCGGCACTCAGATAAGATAAATCTTAAGCGGTACTTATTATGCACTGCGAACCGCCCGGTCATTTGCCGCAATCATGTCTACACTTGCCGATAGAAAATACTAGCGTCTGCCAGCCTCGTCGAACATCTCCTGCAGGAGCGCCTGTGTTTCCGCGGTGGCAATGCCGGTAACATTGAGATGCTGTTCCGCCTGAAATTCGGCCACCCGGTCTCTGGTTTGCTGGTCATATACGATGGTGTCGTTGCATTGGTAACCCAGTACAGTGAGTTGCTTTTTCAGCTCGCGCACATCATCGCCCTTGAAACCCTGTTTTAAAAACGATATCTGGAAAGACTGCCCCAGCGCTTTCTGATGCTGCAGCCGGGCATCGATGTTTTCTCGGGTGATCCTGTAGGCACCGCTCTGCAGCCCTTCAACTATCAGATCTCCACCGGCCGGGCTATAGTGCACCCGGTCCTTGTAATTGTCCAGATTATCCACAAAGCCCGCCATATCGGCGAACATATGGATCTCCACGTTTTCATATTTCAACAGGCGGAGCATGATATCTTTATAAATGGCAAAGTAGTCGTCAACCGTCCCCTCGCGGCACTGGTCATAGGTATTCAGGATGCTGATACAGGGCATGATGAAGACGAATTGAGTATCTGGGTATTTCTCCAGGAAGGGAATGATGTTCTCTTCGACGTCCTTATTGGCCTTGGCATCGTAAGCCATGACCGAGTTCTTGTTAGCGACTTGGTTATGCCTAACATAGAGGCTGCGGGCAACGGCCAGGGTATTGTACTTGCTGGTGCTCTGGGCCCTATCGACCTCGAAGAGAGCTTTAGCCGGTTTTTTCTTTTCTCCGCGATGATCCGCCCAGTTTGAAAGTACGTATGCGCTCATTTCAAATACGTCTTTGTTGAGCAGGTACTTGACATCATCAAAGGGGTTGGAGTTGTAAAGGTATAAGGGGATGTCGCCTTCATACTCCATATGCAGGTGGGGGAAGTTCAACTCGTACCAGACCGTCTGCAGCTCGTTCCTCTTAAATGATTCATTGAGAAACAAGGTATAGATATTGGGCCGGCCGGCCGATTTTTTCAGGGCCACCACCCGGAGGCCGGATTGCTGCGCCAGTTTATCCTCGGAGATATGATTGGACAGAGATGAGCCGACAATGGCCGCATCAGCCGGTGTATGCTTGGCGCGGCCGATCACCCAGTACATGGCATATTCCTGAGTGTACTTGTAATATGACTCCATCCCGGGTATTGGCGCGTGATATTGCATAAAGGGGTCCACGATGATGTTGATAGTCATCAACAGAAGCAGGCAGGCGGAAGCAGCACCCAGGACGATTTTGACCCATTTCTTGCTCTCCATCACTGCACCCCCCTTAGAAATTCTGGTAGATGAAAACGGAGATCGCTGACATGGAAAATATCGAACACACCAGCAGCAGCACCGTTAACACGGCGTTAAGCGCCGTAGGTCGGAATTCAAGCTCATTCAGGTTCTTGAAGCAAAGAATAATAACGAAGGTGAAAGCCATAAACATAGCCATATCCAGGCCACTGACTGATATCTGCAGCGCCTTTTCCAGCCCGGTGATGAAAGGCAGCTCAAAACAATTTAATAAAGCCGGCGAGATCCCGGCCGAATCGAAGGCCAACATACGCTTGATAAGGCCGAAGCCCTGCCCGATGGAATCTGCCCGGAAGAATACAAAGGCAATATTGACGAACAAAAAGGTGAAAAACCACTGCAGGACCCGGGGTACCACTTCCCACTGGGTCTTGAACCTGCGATGCAGAGCCGAAGCCGTACCGTGCAGGAAGCCCCACAGTACAAAGGTCCAGTTAGCTCCATGCCACAAGCCGCTCACCAGGAATATGATCATGATATTGACATAGGTCCTCACCCGACCGGCGCGATTGCCGCCCAGCGGGAAATACAAGTACTTGGTCAGGAATCGGGTCAGAGTAATATGCCATCTCTTCCAGAAATCCGGGATCGACACTGCTTTATACGGCGAATTAAAGTTGATGGGGAGCTTGATATTGAACATCAGCCCGATACCCAGGGCCATATCCGTGTAGCTGCTGAAGTCGAAGTAGAGCTGGAAGGTATACGACAGCATCACGATGACCGCATCCAGCGCACTCAGGGAACCCACCGAAGCAAAGCCCCAGTTGGCCGCGCCTGCAAAGAGATCGGCGATAAAGACCTTCTTGGCCAGACCGACAGCGAACATCAAAATACCATATGAGAAATTCTCATAGTTTATACTATGATTTTTTGGCTCGCCCAGCTGGGGTATGATCTCACCATGCAAAACGATCGGCCCGGCCACCAGACGCGGGAAAAAGGCCACGAAAACCGCATAATCCAGGAAGCTATAGCCGGCGGTCTCTCCCCGGTAGGAGTCTAGCGAGTAGGCTATCTGCTGAAAGGTAATGAAGCTGATGCCCAGAGGCAGGATGATATTTTTCAGGGTAAAGGAAGCCTGGAAGGCCAGATTGATATTTTCGATGAAGAAATTGAAGTATTTGAAGTAGAAGAGTATCAATAGATTAAGGCTGATGACGGCAAAGAGCAGCCACTTCTTCTGGGTCCCAGACCTCTCGGCGTCCAGCAGCAACCGGGAAAAAAGATAGTTTATCAGTATACTGGCGCAGATGATATAGAGATATTTGTAGTTAAAGTACGAATAGAACACCAGGGACATGACCAGCAGCAGAACCTTGGCCGCCGTATTGCGGCCATATTTATTCAGCAGGAAATATCCTATCAAGGTGAATGGCAGAAATGCCAGGATAAAAATGTACGAATTGAACTGCAAGGCCCTACCCCTTTTGGTGATTATTCATTGAGCGAGGGATATGTTTACTCGATTATGATACCATAACAATCAAGCTGGTTTCTCAAAAAAGGCAATTATTGTGATGGCAAGGAGCGGCTATATCCGCCTGTCCCGCAGCGAAAACTAGCGTCATTGTCAATCGGGCGAAGTGCCACCACCCTGTCATTGCAAGCGCAGCGAAGCAATCTTTATAAACTGGCATATTACGGGTGGTTGAAAGAAAGATGAATAGAGGATATACTACTAAGTGCGTGAGAAAATAATATACGGAGGCGGATCGGTCCTGGTGGGTCGCCTGGACTTCAAATCCAGTTTGCGCCGTAGTGATCCTGCGGTGGGTGAGTTCGATTCTCACACGCCTCCGCCAAATAGTTTATAAAAGCGGTTTATGATTAAAAGCATCATAAGCCGCTTTACACTTTTTGTGGCGGTTTTCTCAGGTGGTGTGCTAGCCTCACTCGCTTCTATGAACCCAATAATGCTCTTTGCCCGATTAGCGCGTTCATTTACCACATAAATGATTCCCAGCTTTTATTCCGCCCTTTGATAGGTGGTTGGTGCAGCGTTGGCGAAGGTGAGAGTCAGAGTATCCTGAGTCAGGCTGATAGGTACGATCTCCAGGCTGTTCGAGTAATCAAATGAAATATGAGTAGCATCGATGACTTGCCAGGTAAAGGCTTTAACCGTATCATCGGCGCCGATGACTGGGTGATCTTTCCCGCTGTTATCGTTGAAAAACTCCATGACACGCTGATTAGTCCCATCAGAAAACACCCATTTTCCCACCAGAGTGGACTGAACCTTATCGCTGGCCACCGGCTGAGGCGCTTTGACGGCTGTGTTGTCTTTGACGGTACCGGCATCGGCCTTGACTGCTTCGACGGTGGGGATCCGGTTTAGATTATCGGGATTCAAGGAGACTCCTACCACCGCTCCGGCCACGAATGCTAATAATACGATAAGTAGGTAGATCAATTTCTTCATCATTATGGTTGGCCCTCCTCAAGCTGTCATCCACATTATTATATATGTTCGAGTTAAAAATGGCATTATGATTATTTGTAAATTTACCCCCAGAAGGCCGAGATATATTTGATGGCCACATATAAGAAGTAAATCCCAAATACCAGCTTGAGAGCCCAGGCTTGGAAGTACTTGATCAAGGCCGCACCTAGCTGAGCTCCGGTCACGGTTCCGATAGCCAGGCAGAAGACGGCTGGTAGAACGACCAGGCCCTGAGCCAGTTTGACTAGGCTGCCGGCGATGGTTATCGGTATTACCGAGAGCATGGTGGAGCCGACTGCCAAATGCACAGATAGGCCGAGCCCGTAAGTGATTCCGGGCACCAGCAAGAATCCGCCGCCCAGTCCCAGCGTACCGGTGAGCAGACCGACAACAAAACCCAGTCCCAACAGCCAAGTTCGGCGCTGGATATGATATTTGGCGATAATAGTCTCGTGCTCTCCGTTCAAATGGCTTTCGTTTTGCCTTTTGATGCCGTCGCGGGTCATTAGGTAAGCCGGCAGCAGGAAGAAGATACCCATACACAGGTTAAGGAGCTTTATCTCGCCCAGCAGCAGGGTGAAGATGTATGATCCGACCAGAATGCCGACGACACCGCTGATAGATATGTCCCGGCTGATTTGCCGGGAGGTATTGCCCCGGATATAGTGACCATAGGCACCGGAGATCACGGTGAATATTACCGCGAAAAGTGCAGTGCCGATGGCAGCCGGTGAGCTGTAACCCAGCCAGAAATCCAGAGCCGGTAGCATGATGACCCCGCCCCCCAGGCCTAAGAGTCCGCCCAGTAGACCCGCCAGGAATCCCACCAGGAGCAATAGCAGTATTTCCGGGACCGATTTGATTCCGTAATAAGATAGGGGATGCAAATATAAGCTGACCACCAGGCTAAAAACCAGGCAGACCAGCAGCCCGATGACAAATCCATAGGTTTTTAAGAATCTCATTCAATGAATACCTTGCCTTGAAGATTGATCGCAGTACGTATCATCACCAATATATACTAATTCCTTGCTGGAAACCAGTGGGCAGGGAAAGGGCACGCGTCCTCGCAAAGACAAATACGCGAGTTTCGCGGCAATGACTGGGCGGGGCGCCGGGGCTCAATCTTTTATTGAGTCATTGCGAGCGCAGCGCGGCAATCTATCCATTGCTGGGGGAAACAGAACCGGGCAGATATATAATCCGCCCCTGCCACGGCTGGTTGCTTACATCATTCCCTATGCATGCAAAAATCCCATCGCCATAAACGATGGGATCTGTTTTTTAAAATTGGCAGGGCCCCTTAGCGGGGACTCTGCTAATGATGTAATCGAACAACTCTGGTACGTTCGACTACCTGCTCCTAATAACCCTTTCGCTCAGCCGAACAACTTTCCGTACGTTCCTCTGAAGGTTATTATTAGCTTACAGATAGTATAGCACCATTAAAGTAAAAAGCCAATACTATAATTGTAAAATTTTTGTAAACACAATTCATTTTCGCAGGTGTGCGGTCGGCTACGTTTAATCCATAAGACTGTAATAATGCGGACTTAAACAGGATTTCCGGCTGTTTTTAACCGGAGTGCAATTAAATGAAGTAGAGACAAGCTGATGAGAGAAAATCATTGACAGAGTATATGCAGTTCTCTGCAGTCATTTGGATCAGGCGTTTCAAAGCTTTGTTAACGGGTAAAGCTAATAGCAAAGGCCTGGGGGATTTAGTGGTTTTCTCCTTGCCAGAGCCGAATGAATGATTGGGGGTGGATTCATTGGCAGAGGCAGCAGCCATCAACTGCCAGCGCAGAGACGTAAAGACTAAGGGGTTTTTGAACCAGCTCAAGAAAAATTCCATGGTACCCGGAGTAGTTTACGGTAATGAGATGAGACCGGTCAACATAGCGACCGAGGCCAAACAATTGGGCAAAATCTTTCAGACTCATGGAACCCGGGGACTCTTCTCCCTCGGCATCGAAGGGGAGCAGGTGCCGCTGATGGTCGTGGTGCGGGAGATCCAGCGGCATCCAGTCAACGGGCAGCTTACGCATATTGACTTTTACCAGGTGAATATGAAGGAAAAGATGACCGCCACCGTAGGCATCCATATCAGCGGTGAAGAAGATCTGTTAGCCAGGGATGCGATACCGGTAGCGGGGTTGAAGGAAATCGAGATCTCCTGTATGCCGGCAGATTTGCCGGAGACCATCGTAGTAGACATTTCCCAACTGTCCGAAGGAGACAAGGTTACGGTAGCAAATCTTTCGGTGCCGGAGCGGGTGGAGATTCTCACTGATCCCGACTCTCTGGTAGTTTCTATCATGGCGCCGGTGAAAGAAGCGGAGGAAGTGCCGGATTCCGGGGAGGCGGACGAAAGCGAGTAAACACCGGGCATTCAGGCAGTTATTGGTTGTGGCGGCTGATGGTAGATTTAAATCAGCAGCACCGCTCCGTGTGTTTGATACTATGACGTGAGGTGAGCGATTATGAAGCAGGTTACCATGTTTACTACTCAGACCTGACCCTACTGCACTCTGGCGAAAGAGTTTCTTGCGCAGAACAACATTTCCTATGTTGAAAAGGATATCAACGTCGATACCGAAGCGAGGCAGGAAATGATCCGGCGGAAGGCACGCGGTGTACCGGCCTTCCTCATCGGTGATGATATGGTGGTAGGATTGGACAAGACCCAGATCCTGCAGCTGGTCAACCACTAGATCATTGAGTAGTTATGATAAAATGCAAAAAGCATCCAGATGGGCAATCTGGGTGCTTTTTGCATGCTGGGATGGTTTTATGTAGTCAGGGAAGCGATCTTATATGTATTGCGAGCGCAGCGCGGCAATCTTGTTCTAATGGTCTTGTGTTCTATATGTAGATCTGTGACAAACGACTTGGGTGTCTTTAATAAAAGCCGGGAAGATTTATATCCCAAGCTAGTATAGATTGCTTCACTACGTTCGCAATGACAGGGTGACTTCATTTTGCATCGGTGCTGTTTTATTGCTTGAGGCTGGATATTAGGCCTGATAGTCGATGGACTTCATGATCTTGGCTACATAATTTTGAGTCTCTTGATAGGGAGGGATCCCGGCATATTTGCGGACAGCTCCGCTGCCGGCGTTATAGGCGGCCAGGGCCAGGCTGAGGTTGCCGCCGAATTCATCCAGTTTTTCGCGTAGATATTTAGTCCCGGCCAAAATATTCTGCTCAGCGTCGAAGGGGTCGTTTACTCCTAGGGCACGGGCGGTGGCCGGCATGAGTTGCATCAGACCCTGGGCTCCGCAGCTGGAAACGGCTCTGGCGTTGAAGGATGACTCCTGCTGGATTACCGCCTGGATGATGTTTTCATCGACCCCATATTTCTCGCTGGCTTCCTTGATTATCTCGGAGAAAGGCCGGCTGCCAGCGGACGAAGCTGTTTTATCCTGGAGGGATGCCCCCTGTAGCTCGGCGGCACGAGTGGGCGACAAAGCGGCTAATACCTCCATCAAACGAGCCATGGTGATGCGGGTAAACATATCGGAAAAGATATTAGACATATTAACCTCCTTCCGGGCTAGTGCCAAGCAAAGCCTTTATCATAATTATTAACGAGAAACCGGGTTAAGGAATATCAGGCTTCAAATATAGTTTACCTTATCAGAGGCCATATAAGAATACTTTACTCAGGCTGAGTGGGGGGAGAGGATTCAGCCAGTTCCAGAGCTTGTTCGACTGGCAGCGGGTAGGAGAAGAGATATCCCTGTACCAGATCGCAGCTAAGATTAAGCAAGAAATCAAACTGGTCCGGGGTCTCGATACCCTCGGCCACCACTTTCACCCCCAGATGATGAGCGATGTTTATGATGATCTCCAGTATCGGCTTTTCACGTTCACTGTCCAGGTCGGCCAGGAAGGTGCGATCCAGTTTGATCCAGTTTATGGGCAGGTTTTTCAGATAGTTCAATGAAGAATAGCCGGTGCCGAAATCATCCAGGGCCAGATGCACGCCCAGGTCGCGGAGCTGCTGCAGTTTTTTGCTGTCATTCTCAAAAGACTTCATCATGGCAGTTTCGGTTATTTCGAGCAAAAGATTATACGGGGGCAGTCCGGTACGTTCCAGCACCTCCTGGACCATGTTCACGAAGCCTTCCTGTATGATCTGGATGGCGGAAATATTCACCGACATCATTAGTTTAGTATAGCCGCGTCGGACCAGATCGGCAGCGAAAGTACAGGCCTGCTCCAAGACCCAGGCACCGATGGGAACGATCATGCCATTTTCCTCGGAGCGCGGAATAAAATTGGCCGGCATGATGTGGGCGTCATTTTTCCTCCAGCGGATTAGGGCCTCAAATCCCAGTAAATTGTAGGTGCTGGTGTTCAGGATGGGTTGATAATGCAGTTCAAATTCATTGTTGGCAATGGCATAACGCAGATCACGGTCCAGAAGCAGTCTTTCTTCGCTATGTAGAGTCATGCTGGGTTCGTAGATGCGGAACAGGTTGTTGCCGGTTTCCTTGGCTTTATACATAGCGGCGTCGGCATTCATCAGCAGGGTATCCAGATCTGTTCCGTGGTCCGGACATAAGGCGACTCCGACACTGACAGAAATATCGAAGTTCGAACCAGCAAGGGAAAACGGCTCATCAAACAATCCTAACAGACGGCGCAGGAAAGACAACAATTGATCAAAGCCGGTGATGGATTTCAGGTAAATAATAAACTCGTCACCGCCCAGACGGGCCAGAGTGACTTTTTCGTCTTGCAGGGTGAGCAGGCGTCTGGCGATAAGGATCAGCAGCTGATCACCCCGCGGGTGCCCGTAGCTATCATTAATCAGCTTAAAATCATCCAGATCGATGAAGATAAAGGCCCCCCGGCAGCCCTGGGTCTGGTCATTCAGGATCTGCTTATCAATCTCCTCGCTAAGTGAGTTACGATTGAGCAACCCGGTCAAGGCGTCGTGGAAGGCCAGCTGGTATATTTGTTCTTCCTTCTGTTTGATATCGGTGATATCAATATGTGAACCGGCCGCTTTCAGCATGTTGCCGGCACTGTCAGTTATGACCTTGCCCTTGGCGAGGACCCAATTATAATCATGATCGCTATCATCGCGGGTAACTCGGTGTTCTATGGAAAAAAGCGGCGTTTTGCCAGCAATATGATCTTCGATTTCTTTGATGATATGGGGAAAATCATCGGGATGTACCACTTTGCGCCATTGTTCATAGTCTTCTAATTCCATATGGCGGATCTTTTTGTACCAGGGGGAATAGTAGCGGCGGTCATTAATGAAATCAATGGACCAGTGGCCGGCATTAGAGGATTCCATGATCAAGGCCATATCAGCTTCCGAGGACAAATCCCTTTCGTATAACAGACGGCCGTATACCAGAGATAGCATGCAGGCGATCCAGGCCGTCAGTCCATAAAACAAGAGTACCATGCCCAGGGTCAGGGCTGACTGATTTTCAAACAGGGAATTGGCGATAGGAGCAGAAAGTCCGGTAATAGCACGCAGAGCAAAGAGAATGTCTATACTAAGCAGCAGAAAGCCAGAACCCCAGAAGGGAAAGCGCATTTGGGGAGGTGCCTTTGAAAAAACGGCATAGACAGCGTCAGTGATGACTACGGCCAGAAAGAGGGAGTCGATCGCGATACGCGGCCCGGTCATGGAATCTATGAAAGTGAAATAAGTTAGAGATGCAGCAAAAGCTATAAAAGAAACCCGGTAAAAGGGTAAATTGATCGGTCTTCCCATTATAACGTTGGTACCCATGGCAAAACCAGCCCCCGCAATACCGACCAGCATATTTGCCACCCAAACGGAAAGCCAGTTAGCAATGATCGTCTGTCCGCCCAGTAATACCAACCCCAGGTCGAGCACCAGCAGGCTAGCCAACCAGTATTTTAAACCGGGCAGTCTAATTAAGTATATCGAAAGGGCCAGCATCCCCAGTGTGAAGAAGAGAGCGAGAAAGACGGAGATGGTCATAATTGTACGGCTGTCAAGCTGAGTGAAGGCCATATAAACACCTGCTAAGAAAAACGATTTTTGATTACAATATATGGTAGAATGGCGTGGTTCAATACTCGAATTATATCATAAAAAGAAATAGATTTTACTTCCGTATATACAAATCAGTCGCATAACTAGTTCATAAGGACTAACCGTCATAGGTTATACGGGCAAGGCAGGAGCTTGTTATTTTTTTAATTTGGGCTAGGCGGTGATGGTTTGATATAGCTGGCGAGCGACTAATAACAAGCGCCGGGCAGATTCCGTGCGCAGTTGTTTGACATCAAGGTCCATGATGCGGATACGATCCAGACCGTCGGCATCCTTAAATACATGGTACAGATCCAGTACATAGCCCGGATCCTGGACCTGATAACCGGTGAGTAGGTTGACCGCCTCCTGGTCAGCCACACAATGGTTTTCCATGAGAAAACGCAGAGTCTCGGAAGAATCGATATCTTCATAGGGGGAAAGCTGCAGGGCCAGCAGTTTCTTATAGCTCTCGCAGCCGTGCTGGGGATCATAATTATCATTAGTGCGGCCGATGTCGTGATAAAGCGCGGCGTTGCACAAGATATCAGTACTGGCCGGAGAAATTTGCTCCAAATAGGACAGGATCAGACAGTGCAGCAAGACCCTTTTGGTATGAGCCAGACCGTGGATCCCGAAGGGGCGGTGAAAGTAGCCTGGTTTCAGACGCTGCTGGTAGGCGGCATCGAGCGTAAGTATCCCGGCTGCCTGCAATTCAGGTTCCAAATCATAGTATGACAATTGGGGGATCTCGTGGATGTCGAAAATGTCATCCGGATAAGCGATGATTTCATTTTCATTGCGGTATTTTATCAGAGCCACCACCTTTTCACAAGCGATCTTGCCGCTAAATATCCTGCCACTGGTAAGTAGACGAGTTGCGTGCAGAATGGCGGCATTGATATCCAGTGTCCAGGATGTAGCCCAGGGTTGGTGAGCTGGATTTTCTTGACCGTCGGCCGCCTGTCCCCGGTAGATGTCGCGGGATTCGCCGGTTGGTTGACACCGGAGCGGTGAACCGTCGGGAGTGAACTGCTTTATCCGGGCGATGAAAGCCGGCTCAAAGTCCTCCAGCCGGTAATCGCAACGGGAAAATATATACCAGAATACTTCCGCCTTTTCCGGGTCAGGGATACGGGAAAAAAGCTCCAGATAGACCTTGAGGGCTAAACGTTTATGGACCAGTGTAAAGAAACTCAGATAATCTTCAGCATCCAGGCAGGCCTGCAGCCGGGATTTTTCGAACTCATAGGCCCGGGCGGGCTGAAAGGATTCCAGGGTGCGAACATTAAAGGCCGGCAGATCGAGCATGACGAAGTCTTTGTAATAGACATACCAGGCAAAGGCTTCAAAGCGGTTGAAATAGAAGTCACTTACCTCCAGCCCATGGCTGGCCAGGTAAGGCAGACAATCTTCATAGCGAAAGCGGTCCGGTCTAAATTTCATCAAAGCCACCACAGTGACCGGGGTCAGGGCGGCGATATAGTTTTTCTTTGGATCCACCAGTACTTGGTCCAAATCTATCAATGAAAACCGCTCCTTCGGGCATTCCGAGCCGGGATCATCTATCCTGGTCGATAGTATTCCCGGCTGGCAGCATAGCCTGGACTATAAAAATCAGCCAGACCAGCATGGGTGTCAGACTTCTGCAGGGCTGCTATGTATCTGTGTATATCAACCAGGTTAGGATGCCTAGTGCTTTGCACCAGATGCATGTCAGGTCCTTCTAAATCTTAGTCTGGGCACGAAGGTTTTATGCATATCAGCGCTCTTTCCCGGATGCACAGAACGATCAAGGGTTCAAGCGAGAAATTCTGTTTATATTATAGACGTTGCGGCCGGGGCAGGCAATAGAACACGGCAGCAACGATTTTGGGTATTTAGCAAACCACTATGCTATAATAAGGATTATTCAGCCATTCAAGGTGATTTCATGCAGTTAAATCCGGTGGATTACATTATTATTGCCGTATTGCTCCTTAGCCTGGTGGCGGGCTACCGACAGGGCATGGTAGGAGCGGTCAGCGGAGTACTAGGTTTCATCGTCGGCCTCGCCCTGGCCGCGATTTTTTACCATGCCCTGGCCGAATGGGCTGACCAATACTGGGGCATCAGCGCCATCCTGGCGGATTGGATTCGGATCAAATTTCCCCTGGCAGCGCTAGCTCCGGACAACAGCTTGTTGAATCTGGACCAGTTGGACACCATATATAATGATGCAGCCAGCTATTTAGCGGGCAATCTGCTGCTCATTTTATCCTTTTTATTAATATTGTTTATTGGCAGCAAAGCGGTGCAGTTTTTTAGCCGGGGGATAAACAGCTTGCTGGATGGAACCATCTTTTCCGGGGTCAACCGGGGCTTGGGGGCCGCGGTAGTAATGGTAAAGAACCTGCTGATTATGGCCGTAGTCCTGGGTCTGATCATGCCCTCCCTGGATCTGGGCTCCCAAATGGGACTGTCTTCAGCCTCGGCCATGAATGGGTATGTCAGCGGTTCTTTGCTGGTGGAATGGCTTCTGCAGTGGTTCGAGTTCTTCAAGGGGCTGGTCACCTAGAGCACGCTGATGCTTTCAATGTATAGAGCATTCCCGCGACAGGGAAAGATGAAAAAAATTTATATACTTAGTATTAAGGAGGTTATCCAGTGACGGAAAACGGTGCAGAACTTAAACCCAATGCGTGGACCCGAATGGAAGAGGCCGAGACTCAGGCGGCCTATGACTTCAATGAAGGTTACCTGAATTTTCTCAGCGTGGTTAAGACCGAGCGGGAAGCAGTGGATTACATGGCCCAGCTGGCAGCAGAGCAAGGGTTCAAAAAGCTGTCGGACATCGACACCATAATACCAGGACAAAAGATCTTTTTTACGGACAAGGGCAAGGTATGCGCCCTGATCGTGATAGGCGAAGAACCTCTGGCCAATGGGGTCAATTTGGTGGCGTCCCATATCGATTGCCCCCGCCTGGATCTCAAAGGCCGACCGCTCTATGAGGCTGACGGGCAGGCTTTGCTCAAGACTCATTATTATGGCGGGATCAAGAAGTATCAATGGCTGGCTATACCGCTGGCGCTGCACGGGGTAGTGGTAAAACCGGACGGGCAGATCATACGGCTGTCAGTAGGAGAAAGCGCGGATGACCTGGTCCTGACTATCAGTGACCTGCTCCCCCATCTGGCCAAGGATCAGATGGAAAAGAAGCTGGGTGAGGCCATAAAGGGAGAAGGGCTTAATGCGCTGGTCGGCAGCCGTCCGGGAGAAGCCGAACGCGATCCGGTCAAGACCATGATCGCCGAATTGTTGAAAGAGCGCTATGGCATCGAAGAAGATGATTTCACCAGCGCCGAACTGGAACTGGTACCAGCCGGGCCGGCCCGGGATGTGGGATTGGACCGCAGCATGGTAGGTGCTTACGGGCAGGATGACCGGGTCTGCGCTTATACCTCACTGATCGCGGCGCTGGAGCTGGATAAACCACAGCGAACGGCCATAGCTTTGTTTGTAGACAAAGAAGAGATAGGCAGTACCGGCAACACCGGCCTGCAATCCATGATAATCGAAAATCTGATAGCAGAACTGCTGCATAAGAGCGGGGAGACCAGCTATTTTGCCGTACGCAAGAGCCTGATGGCATCCCACTGCCTGTCGGCCGATGTAAATTCAGCGGTCGATCCCAATTATCCCGAGGTTTTTGAAAAAATGAACAACAGTTTTATGGGTAATGGCCTGGTTGTCACCAAATACACCGGTGCCCGTGGCAAATCCGGATCCAGTGATGCTAACCCCGAGTTTCTTGCCGCTATCCGCCAGCTGTTCGATGGCAATGGAGTCACCTGGCAGGTCGGGGAGTTGGGCAAGGTCGACATTGGTGGCGGTGGAACCGTGGCCCAGTATATCGCCCGCTACGGCATGGAAGTACTGGATTGTGGCGTAGCCGTCCTGGGCATGCATTCACCGTTTGAAGTGACCAGCAAGGCGGATGTCTATATGGCTTACAAAGGGTATAAAGCCTTCATGCAGTCCTTCGGAGCAGTTCCGGTCAAAGAGGCCAAACCCCGGGCCAAAACCACCCGCACCCGGGCAGCCAAACCCAAACGGAGCTAGGGATCGGGTAGAGGGTTACGAAAATTTAGCCACAGATTTACACAGATGGACACAGATTCTTTTACAGCGGGAAAGCAGGTATAGGGATGGTTCTTATACCTGCTTGTGGTTGCATAATGTGGTTAAGGGATTTTCACCTCAAAAATATTTTTATAAAGCTAGCCATCGGTGAATCTTGTAGCAGATATAATAAAATGATACAGAAAAATCTGTCTTAATCTGTGTTCATCAGTGGCAAAAAAATCAAACCCCAGGAAGGGAGGTGTTGACCGTGGAGAGACTTACCCAGATGGTACGAGCGGCGGGTTGAGCTGCCAAGATGGGGCCGGGGGCCCTGGAAGAGATATTGTCCGCGCTGGATATACCGGGTCATCCGGATCTGCTGGTGGGGTTTGGCGGGCGCGATGATGCAGGCGTCTACCGCCTGAATGAAACGACTGCCCTGGTGCAGACGCTGGATTTTTTCACACCCATGGTTGACGATCCCTATGTTTTTGGCCAGATTGCTGCGACCAACGCCTTGAACGATGTTTATGCCATGGGAGGGCGGCCGCTGTTGGCCATGAATATTGTCTGTTTTCCGGAATGCGGTGAGATGGAAGTCCTGGGTCAGATACTGGCCGGAGGACTGGACAAGCTAAAGGAAGCCGGGGCACTGCTAATGGGCGGGCACACGGTGGATGATAATGAACCAAAATACGGATTGGCAGTAACCGGCCTGGTGCATCCGGATCGCATCATCGGAAATAACGGAGCACAGCCTGGTGACATGCTCATCCTCACCAAACCCTTGGGCAGCGGGGTGATAACCACTGCCATCAAGGCGGAAATGGCATCGCTAGAGGCTGCTGCCGAGGCGGTGTCCTGGATGTCCACTCTTAATCGGGCAGCCGCTGAAGCCATGCAAGAGACCGGTGCTCATGCTGCCACCGATATCACCGGATTTGGTTTAGCAGGGCACCTAATGGAGCTGGCTGCCGCCAGCCGGGTTGATCTGGAAGTTGATATCAACCGCCTGCCTTTTATGCAGGGAACCCTTGAGTATGCAGCAATGGGGCTGATTCCGGCCGGGGCTTACCGCAACCGGGATCACGTGATCTCCCGGGTAGTTTTCCGGGGTCAGACTGACCCCGTCATGAGTGATTTGATTTTCTCACCGGAAACGGCCGGGGGCATGCTTATTGCCCTGGAACAAAGTCAGGCCGAGAAACTCAAGGCTGAACTGACCCGGGTTAACTGTCCTGCCTGGGTGGTAGGGCGAGTCATGGAATCCGGCGAGGGCAGGTTGATAATTCGTTAAACGTATTGTTATGAAAATCTAAAAAGCCCGGGGGAGGGGTGGGAAGATGGAGCGTAAGCAGTTTAAGCTGGGCGACATAGTGCGCATGAAGAAACAACATCCCTGCGGCAGCTATAATTGGGAAGTTACCCGCATGGGTGCTGATATCAAGATCCAATGCCAGGGCTGCCAGCGCGTCGTCATGCTGCCCCGGATGGAATTCGAAAAACGCATGATACGCGTTGAGAAACCGGCCCCATAACCTTTGTTTACCACCCTGCATATACTACTGGTAGAACCGCATCTTTATTGACGTTCGACCAGCTGGGAGTGAGGACATATGAAGTTCAGGGTGGCAGGAAGCGGTGGCACTTTTCGGATAGGAGATCTGGTGACGGTAAAAACCATGTCTCCAGCTGACCAGTTTTGTATATTAGCCTTCAAAAGGGCAGGAAAAAGCGAGGTTATTGCGGTTCTGAAGGCGTTGTTTGCCGATACCTACATCATTGAGAAACCGATCTCCGAACTTAACAGTCTGCTGGTCCGGGGACGCCTGTAGAAAATCAAGTTATAACCATCTAGTGCGGGGTAAAGCCCGCACTTCTGTTTTTATCCGGCAATAGCCTAATAAGGGAATATTGCCACCTTTTGCACATTAGTTCTGGTAGTGGTATAATACGACATATTTTATAATGTAATCGTCACACAAATTATCCCAGCAAGAATTGCAGTCCACACGGAGAGAAACGTAGAGAAATAGAGTCTGCGGGGGTTAAGGGAGAAGTTGTTAGAGTCGATTCCGAAACGGGTCGGAGTGAAGATTTCACCCGATAAAATGCTGGCCTGGGTGACAGTCGGGGCTTATGATCAAGTAAGCCATTCCGAGGTTATGGAAGCCCTGGCCGAAGCCGGCGTATGTTATGGTATTAATAAAGAACGAATCGAACACTTATGTTTGGAGAACCGTACTTCCAGCACCAAATACCTCGTCGCTGAAGGAAACAATCCCATTCCGGGCGAAGACGCCAAAATCACTTATCATTACCGGCCACCTGACCTCAAACCTGAAATAACTGAAGACGGCAGCGTCGATTACTATAACCTGGGCTCTATTATACAGGTGGAGACCGGGCAGTTTTTGGCGTCCATGCAGCCAGGCACCGAAGGGGAGCCGGGCTATAACGTGTTGGGCCAGCTGCTTGCGCCCAAACCGGGCAGACCAGGGAAGTTTGAAGTTAGCAAGGGTGTGCTGGTGAAGACCAACGCTGCCGTTGCCGAGTATGATGGGGCATTGACCTGGCAAGGCGGCAAGATTGGGGTCACCCGCCTGCAGGTAATAAAGGGGGACGTCGACTTCAATATCGGCAATCTCCAGTTCCCCGGCAAGATCGTTATTACCGGCTGGATCCGCGATGGGTTCAAGGTCGAAGCGGAGGAGGACATCGAGATCCGCGGCGGTATCGAGAATGCTTCGGCTATCTCCTACGGGGGCTCGATTTTTGTGCACCAGGGGATCAATGGCCGCGGCGGAGCACTGATAAAAGCCCGTAAAAACGTCGAAGCCCGCTACGTTCAGGAAGCCGAGGTGGAAGCCGGCGAAGACGTCGTAGTCAATGAGTATGTACTGCGCTCTAATATCAAAGCCGGACAGGCGCTGCTGTTACAGGGGCGTCGAGGTAAGATACTGGGATATAACGATATAATGGTCGGCTCCCGGGTACTGGTCAATTCGATCCAGTCAGACCGTGATCTTAACCTGGTAGTCAAGGGCTTTGACCGCCGGGCTCTGTTCCGTGAGCTAAGAAAACTCAAGGAAGATATGCAGTCAGAAGAAGAACGGATACGTTTCCTGGCAGCAAAAATCAGAGAAATGGCCAAGGATCAGAATCCGGACACCCTGGAGGTTCTGAGAAAGCTGCTGCCCACTTATAATTCACTGCTGGAGAAAGCGGAAAAGAGCAAGGAAGAGATTGCCAGGATCAATAATACCCTGCGCCTGACCAAGGGCGAAGGCATGATCAAAGTCAAAGACCGGATACATAATGCTACCTCGTTTCGCATCAAAAACGATTCGGTGGAGCTTAAGCGGGAACTTCGGGATGTCACCATGTATTATGATGCCAACGAAAGAAGGATAATAATTGTCTCGTCCTGATCATCAAAGTTATTTCAGCCAGAACTGGGCAGATATTTTACCATCCAACATAAAATAACTCTTATCCCTTGCATTGCTCTCCCTGATACTGGTATAATCATAAGGTCCCTGCTCCGGCCTTGAGTCGGGGCCATTACCCATTACATGTGGGTTAGACCATAGGGAGGAGGTGTAGCGGTGCGCGAGTATGAGATGATGTTTATTCTCAAACCGGATCTGGAAGAGGAACAAAGCGTCGAAGCAAAGGAAAGGCTGCAGAAGATCATAGCCGACTTCGGCGGCGAGTTTGGCAAGGAACTGGACGGTTGGGGAAAGAAGCGTCTGGCGTACCCCATTGAAAAATACACGGAAGGTGTTTATTCTGTGTGGCATTTCAAGGGGCAGCCGGAGACCATCCAGGAACTGGACCGGGTCATCAAGATCTCAGATAAATTCCTGCGCCATATAATCATCCGTCAGGATGAAAAATAGGGCTCTATAGCGTTGGGGGGTAAAATCATTGTTAAACCGAGTGATTCTTATCGGGAGACTTACCCGCGACCCTGAATTGCGGTATACCCAGCAAGGAACTGCCGTAGCGCGGTTCACCTTAGCCATAAATCGCAAATTCAAGCGCGAGGAGACTGACTTTATCGATATCGTGGTCTGGCAGAAGACCGCAGAGAATTGTGCCCAGTATCTTACCAAGGGTCAGATGGCTATGGTGGAAGGACGTCTGCAGGTACGTAGTTACGAAGCGCAGGACGGCTCGAAGCGTAAAGCGGTGGAAGTAGTCGCCGAGGATGTGAGATTTTTAACCAGGCCAGGGACAGGCTCGCAATCAAGCTCGGATTTTAATAGTAAACCCCGTCAGCAGGATGAATGGAATGACCTGGGGCGTGAAGTTGCCATCGAAGAAGTCGACTTCGTGGATCCCCACGATGAGGTCCCATTCTAGATCGACAAGGAGGGAAGAACGTGAAAAAGGAAAGAAGGAAGAAGAGACGTCAGTGCAATTTCTGCGCTGATAAAATTGAGCATATTGAGTACAAGGAAGTTTCTCGTCTGCGTCGGTATATCACGGAACGCGGCAAGATTCTGCCCCGCCGGATCACCGGAAACTGTGCTCATCACCAGCGGCAGCTGACCATAGCCATCAAGAGAACCCGCACGATGGCGCTCCTGCCTTACACTGCCGAATAAATTAAAAAAATGATTTTAAGGGACCCTCCCATTTGGAGGGTCCCTTGTTGTATTTTTATTTATTTTGCCCTAACGATCCAAAAGCAGGAAATAGGCTTTCGATTGCAGAAATCTAATTCCTGGAGGTGAGATGATTGAGAGCGCGAGCTCGTGAAATTGATGTAGCAAAGAATCTGAAGATGATTGACTGGCTCAAGGCAGAAATGGTTGATTCGATTGCCCAACTGTTCAAATCGCTATTATTAAAGAGTTCAGATGCGGTGTGCGATGCTCTGTCTACCATTATCATTCTGGCATATATACTGGGCCAGAAGGTAGGGGTAAGCTTTGCGGAGGTGGACACCAAAATAAAGAATAAATTACACATCAGCCTGGATGAATCTCTGGGAGGAGAAGATTGGTTGGGTAACCTGTCAGAGTTGCTGGTCTACCTGGAAAAATCAAAGAGGTGACGAATGGCAGTCTTTATACTATTCTTATTACTGAGTTGTACGCTGTGCTATTTGATGGCAGCCGGACCTGCGTTCGCGCTGGTGGTAGCTATAGTGTGGGGGGCTATTCTGATTATCGGCGGCAAACACTTGCAGAGGCCGCAACTCTTGGTTATTTTTGCAGTTAATATCGCGGTGATCTATTATTTAGGCGGATTGGTATTTTCCTTATTTATAATGGCTTTATCGGGTCTGGCCATGATGATCATGAGCTATATGTTATGGCGGGGAGCCAAGTATTATGAACTGCTAAGGGCCGGTATAGCGATTGCTGTAGTTGGTTTGTCGGTGTTTCTAGGCATAACCCTGTTTCAGGACCAGGAAGATTGGAAGCAGGGTGTACAAAACGAGATCAATACCTATATTGAAGAGAGCATGCAGGATTTTGATAAATCTGGATTGGCGGAGCTTTATGCCGAGCAGGGCATAACCCGGGAGAGTTTCATAGAGAATGCCCAGAAGGTGAGCGGGGCTATCCTCAATCATCTGTGGGCTATTTTCTATCTTCAGGTAATCATGACAGTATTTTTCGCCCTGCTACTGGCGGTTTTTATCAACCGAAAGTCGGGCGATGAGCGTCTAAAGAAAAAACCATTTAGCCAGGAGATCATGGCCTGGCAGTTGGTTTGGGTGATAATTGCCGGCCTGGCCTTATGTTTATGGGGCAATCAGCAGGGAAATGACCAGCTGTTCTACATCGGGTCCAACATTTTGGTCGTGCTGGTTCCTGTAACGGTCTACTATGGATTGGCGGCAGTAATATACAAGATAGGACAGATGCGACCGACGGCCCGGCGATGGTTTACCGTCATACTGGTCATCTTGGGTACCTTTTTCCTTCCGTCAGCCTTGATATTCTTCAGTATTTTTGGCATGTTTGACGCTCTGCTGGATTATCGCAAACTGCGAATAGAGAAGGGGGATTAACATGAAGGTAATTCTGACCAAAGAGATTAAGAATCTGGGCAAAGAAGGGGATGTCAAAGAGGTTGCGGACGGTTACGCCCGCAATTATTTACTGCCTAGAGGCCTGGCGGTAGAGGCGACCAATACCAATATTAAGGCCGGCGAGGAGAAGAAGCAGCGGGTGCAAAAGCACAAGGACCGTGAAATGGCCGACGCCGAAGCCCTGCGCGACAAAATTGACGGCAAGACGGTCAAGGTGCCAGCCCGGGCCGGCGGTGGCGATAAGCTGTTTGGCGCAGTCACCAGCCGTGAGATTGCTGAATTTATCCATAAGGAATACAGGCTGGATATCGATAAAAAGAAGATCGATCTCAAGGACCCCATCAAGCACCTGGGTGAATACCGGGTTAAGCTGAAAATTTATCCTGCTGTTCAAGCTGAGATTATCGTGGTAGTAACAGCAGAATAGTCCCAGGAGGAACTAGTGACGCAGTATACGGTGAAGCAACGATTTTCCAAGGATTCCGATCCGGAACAGGAACAAGACCTTAACCTGCGGATAGAATCCATCTACAAACATCTGGACAACATTTACGGCACTCAGGGCCTTATACTCCGGGCCAGCAGATTGGATGTCATCGACCTGATGGGATCTATCCGGATCACCGATCGGGTCCGGGCTCTGCAGCGGATACTGCAGGAGACCCCCCTCTCGGCCGAATTAGCCGAGGAAGATATTCCCGCCCTGATGGACGGCCTGGAAGAGATGCTGGCGGATATCTATGCCCGCCAGATAGTGGAAGACAAGTTGGAGCTGCTTATCCAGGACAAGATGGAGAAAAAGTATAACGAATATATCCGGGATATCAAGCTGGAGGTACTCAAAGAACAGAAACCCAGCTCGGAAAATGCCTGGACCCTCAAAAAACTCGGCCGCCTGGAAAAAATGGAATGCACCAGCCTCAGCCGCTCTGCCCTGGAGATGCTGCGACCCTCCAGCCTGAAAGAGGTCATCGGTCAGGAAAAGGCTATCAAATCTCTCATATCCAAGCTTAATACCCCCTATCCACAACATATACTGCTCTATGGCCCGCCCGGTGTAGGCAAAACTACCTGTGCCCGGTTGGCCCTGGAGATGGTCAGGGGACGGCGCGACAGCATATTTGCCGCTAATGCTCCCTTTATCGAGGTAGACGGGACCACCCTGCGCTGGGACCCACGGGAATCGACCAACCCGCTCCTGGGTTCAGTACATGACCCCATTTATCAGGGCGCCCGCAAAGAACTGGCCGAGGAAGGCATACCCGAACCAAAGCTAGGACTGGTCTCCGATGCCCATGGCGGCATACTTTTCATCGACGAAATTGGCGACATGGAGCCCTTCCTGCAGAGTAAGCTGCTGAAAGTAATGGAGGATAAGCGGGTATTTTTCGAGTCTTCCTATTTTGATCCCCAGGACGAAAGGATACCGCGCTATATCAAGCAGATGTTCGAGCAAGGCGTTCCCGCCGACTTCGTACTCATCGGCGCTACTACCCGCAGCCGCGAAGATATCAGCCCGGCCTTCCGGTCCCGCTGTATGGAGGTGTTCTTCGAGCCGCTCAGCGTCGGGAATATCAAACAGATCGTGAAGATTTCTGCCCGCAAACTGCGGCTCTCCATCCAGCCCGGCGTTGATGATATCATAGCCGACTACACTTCAGAAGGACGGGCGGCCAACAAGATCCTGGTCGATGCCTATGCCATAGCCCTGAACGAGAGCCGGTCGCGTATTCCCCGGGTCAAGGTTCGGACCGAGCATGTCTATGAAGCTATCCAAAACAGCAGGATGGCGCCGCATACCTGGAATAAGGCCGGGGTCGGCAGTGAGATCGGCAAGATATTTGCCATAGGTGCAGCCGGCTACCGCGGGACCCTGCTGGAATTGGAAGCCATCGCGTTCAAGCCGGAAAACAGCGGCGAGGGAACCATCCGCTTCAATGATACCGCCGGCACCATGGCTCGTGATTCAGTATTTAACGCTGCCTCGGTCCTGCGCAAGGAGTGTGACGAGAACCTTAACAACTATGATCTACACATAAACTTTGTTGGTGGGGGCAAGGTAGACGGACCCTCGGCCGGTGCGGCAGTGTACCTGGCTATTTACAGCGCCATCAAAGGTCAGGGCATCCGACAGGATGTGGCGGTTACTGGAGAACTATCGCTGCAGGGACGGGTCAAACCGGTCGGTTCCCTATACGAAAAAATCTGCGGAGCCCGTCAGGCCGGGATTAAAAAGATCCTCATACCCCTGGACAACCTGAAGGACATCCCGGGAGGGATGACAGATATCGAGGTAGTACCCATCGAATACATAAGCCAGGCCCACGACCACATCTTCGAGTAAGGGCGGATTCCGACGGCCACGGATGGCCTAGTATCGCGGGCGCCAGGACGAGGCAGGAGCGATGCGACGGCCAGTGACGGACTAGTGCGGCGGTGCCATGGACGGCAAGGAGCGGGCATATCCACCCAAGCTTGCGTTACAGAGGGACTTTCTTTAACCGGTTGCTCGGAACGCCAGCTTAATTATTTGCCCCTGCTTTGGTTGCTGGAAAGCACTATTTCCTGGAGCATCGCGAACACCCCTTTGCTGCGCTGTGCCATCTGCTATCATTTGACATGGCGCCGTGCTTTTTGCTAAGATAAGCTTGCCGTCAAATGCGGAAAATTAAGGTTTGTTTAACAGACCAGAACCGGGAGGAATGCCGGTGTCAGCGGTAGTATTAATTGGAACCCAGTGGGGAGATGAAGGTAAGGGCAAGATTACCGATTTTCTCGCCAAAAGGGCAGATTGTGTAGTCAGATACCAGGGAGGAAGCAATGCCGGACATACCGTGGAAGTTCAGGACGAGAAGTTCATGCTTCACCTGGTGCCGTCAGGGATACTCTACCCCCAGACCATCTGTGTGGTCGGCAACGGTGTTGCTCTGGATATGGGCAACCTGATCAAGGAACTGGACGGACTGCAGCAGCGAGGGGTGGATACCAGCAATCTTCGGATCAGCCTGCGAGCCCCGCTGGTCATGCCTTATCATAAAAAAATCGATGAACTGGAAGACCGCAGCAACGGGATCGGTACCACCAAACGCGGCATCGGCCCCACCTATGCGGATAAGATCAATCGGACCGGCTTCAGGATATCCGATCTGGTAATGGAACCCGAGTTCTTTGAGACCCGTTTCAAGGCTCAGGTAGAACAAAAGAACCGTTTAATCACCGAGATATACGGAGAAGAAGGCTTCGATTACCGTATACTGATGGATGAGCTGTTAAGCCAGGTTGAGATACTCAAACCCTATCTGGCGGATACCTCTTACCTGGTCTACAACCAAATAAAAGAAGGCAAGAAGGTGCTTTTCGAGGGTGCCCAGGGGACTCTCCTGGATATCGATCACGGCACCTATCCCTATGTGACCTCTTCCCATCCTATCTCCGGCGGAGCCTGTGTAGGGGCCGGAATCGGCCCGACCTGTATAAACAAGGTACTGGGTATCGCCAAGGCCTATACTACCAGAGTGGGTGAAGGTCCCTTCCCCACTGAGTTGAATGATGAAATGGGCGAGAAGCTGCGCCAGCGCGGCTGTGAATTCGGTACCACCACCGGGCGTCCGCGTCGCTGTGGCTGGCTGGATGCGGTTATCCTGCGCTACGCCACCCGAGTCAATGGCTTGACCGACCTGGCGGTGACCAAGCTGGATGTATTGGACGAATTTCCGGTGTTAAAGATCTGTGTCGGCTATCGTTACGAGGGCAGAGTTCTGACCGAATTCCCCGAAAACATCGGGGTGTTGGCCAAGTGTGAGCCGCAATACATCGAGATGCCAGGCTGGCAGAAGGACCTCTCCGATGTCACCGAGTGGTCTGACCTGCCGGTGGAAGCCCGCAACTACATCGCCAAGATCGAGGAACTCTCCGGGGTGAAACAGTCCATCGTGGCCGTCGGCCCCCGCCGGTCCCAGACTATCGTCAGCGGGCAGCTGTTTGACTGATTTGAAAACACACTTTTCATGATATATAATACCTATAATTCGGGCGCGTAACTCAGCGGGAGAGTGCTACCTTCACACGGTAGAAGTCGTGGGTTCGAAACCCTCCGCGCCCACCATAAGAAATACGCAAATACCTGGGTTTGAGGACCCCGGTATTTTTATATCAACGGGGCGATATTGACCTTGATGTCAGATTTGATGTCAGACAAGTCCGAAAGTATACCTACGAGTGCAAAAGTGTTGACTATTTTTCGGGCTCTTTGGAAGACTTCTTTTCTCTCTTACGGCGGATGTTAACAGGCTTTCCAATTAGATTCGGGATGGTTTCCGGAAGGGACAGCACATCATTAATTTTATCAGAAGCTTCCCGCATTGCTTCAGGAGAGGGATCGTCATAATCTAATGTGGTAGTTTTTCGGGCATGGCCTTCAAGATCAGCCACGGTTCCCAGGTCAGTGCCATGCTTTAATAACAGATAAACATTCGTATGCCGCAGCCCATGAAAGGTCAGATTATCCGGCAGCTTATTCTCCTCTTTGAATTTTGTAAACCAGGTATCGACGGAATTAGGGTGCATGGGCTTTCCGTTCCACTGGGTAAACAGCAAGTCGTTGTCCACCCATTTCCCATAGACCATTATTTTCTTCTGCCATAATTCGCCGCACTTGTTCCGTTGCTTATCTCTTGCAGCTATCATTTCTTTCAGCAATGGCACGATACTTTGCGGAAACGGGATGGTCCTTATGCTGGCTTCGGTTTTGGGATCATCGATAAAAATACCCTCGCCCGAAACATGAGTTGATGCTCGGTCGATATTGATCAGGCAATTATCAAGATCTAAGGTACTATTCCCTATGCCCAAGAGTTCACCACGTCGCATGCCGGTTGATGCTGATAAGACTGTTAAGACCCGATATTTGAGAGATTCCTTTGCGAGGGCCTGGAGCATTTCTTTAGCCTTTGCCTTATCTAAACTTACTTTTCTACGCTTGGGTACTTTAGGAGGCTTAACCTTTTCACAGGGATTATCATCTATTTCACCCCAATCATTAGCGGTGGAAAACATCGAAGATATAATATGATGGCATTTTTGTATAGTTGCTGGCCCAAGGGGCCCGGATTTCTTATCCTTTCGTATACCATCTTCCTGCAGATTGTTATAAAACTTCAAAAGGTGTTTTTGCTTGATCTTGCTCATGGCGAGGTCCCCAAGGGTGGGAAGTATATAATTATCCAGGTTAGTTTGGTAGACTTTGGCGGTGCCGCGGGATAGCTGTGTTTTTACATAATCGCGCATCCACCGTACTGAAAAGGCTCGGAGAGTCTCTTTCGAAGCCTTCTTTTTGGCTTTCCCCTTTTTTATTTCTGCAATAAATAAAGCCAGTTCCGTATCTGCAGCTCTCTCGTCACCCTCTTTGATGCCAAGAACTGTTTTTGTATATCTATTAGGTTTTCCAGTGTCCGGATCAGTGCCGTCTCTTACCGATAGATATAGAGATTCAGTGCCCCGCCATTCATAGTGCCCTAGTTTTCGTTTCTTTTTTTTCTCTTGGTCTTTTTCTTCATCGGCCAACAGGAATCAACTCCATATTCTTATCCTTAACAACTAGTTTTACTTTCCGAATGAAATGGAGCAAGCGGTAATTATTGGGCTAATCAAGATCGAGGTAAATAGCTTCTCCAGTCATTCCGCCCCTGCATTTGAGCTTCAAACCCGTGGCATCTTTCGGAACATCATAGGCGATATATCCGTCAAGGGTTAGGCCGGGATTAAGCTTTTTAAATGATATTGCTTTATCATTGGTTAGATTGATATCTGAATATGTGAATTCTCGGTCCTGATCGTCAATTAAAGCATAATTTGCGCAGTTAACGTATATAGCATCTTTTTGCTCATTGGTTATTTTAAGATGAAGGATCTTAAATATTCCCTGGGCCTCTTCACCGTCAATGATATCGGTGGTCATCATCTCAGGTACTTCAATTGTCACATTACTGGATACCCCTGAGACATTAATAGATTGGGTGGATTGGGCAATACTACTTCCAGTTTTATAAAACCATACTCCAATGCAAATAAGGCCAATCATCATAACAATTATGCTACTGACCATAGCTTTATCGTAATTCTTCTTGGCTGTATCTGGATCAGTAACTGATAACGCTTTTTTCTTTTTGTCTGCATTAATCCAATACATGATTGCAATTGCTATAAGCGCTAGGCCGGAGTATAATTCCATAATGAAACCCCCCAAAAAATACTTATCATGGGATCTTTATAGATTATTTAGTTTAAGAGCTGTATTTCATCTTCCTCAATATTTATACTGAGATAATTAAATTCGCTTGCTTTAACAGGGGCTAAAATCAGATCAACTTTGTTCCATGTGCCCGGTGCGATATCCTGTGTTAAAGATGTTTCCTTAGACTGCATATTGGCAGCATCTTCATATTTGCGAAGTTCTTGTGCGTGCATTACTATTGTATCGAGTCGCGAAAGCACGGTATCAAGCTTTTTTGAAGAATTAATTATATCTTTTGATTCTTGAATTACCTTTACTCGTGAGTTAACTTCAATCAATATTGCATCTGAGCAGTTATTGCACAAGCCATATCGATCAACTCGTATAAATATGCCGCCCTTTCTACACCACTTGCATGTTGCCAAGTTACATCTCCCCTTTACTCTTGTTACTATGCCAATTTCAACCTGAACTCCATCATCTCTTCTGTTACATCAAACAATTCTGCCAAGTCCCAAAGCGTTCCGTTCCCGTTCCTCAATGCTTTGCGCAACTGTTTCTTTGGTATCAGATATTCAGCGGCCCACTTCCAGGCGCGGTATTCTGCCCTGGATACCGCGAGCCTGTCCCGGTAGTTGAAATATGTACGGCAAATGGCAGCGCGATCTAAAGTGAAATGATGCCCGAGTTCTTCAGCAAATATTGAACGCAACAAAGGAGTATTGTTTTCAAGAGCATTATCCAATGCAATGACTGGTGGCAAATCTTTCGGTGCCCAATATAGCCCCCGAAGCGGAGGGGCAAAGTCCCACCAGCGAATATTAATCCCTTCTCTCTCTGCTATCGCATACATTTCTTTCATCACTACACCTTCTTTGCCACATATAGTCATATAATGTCGAAAACCCTTTAAATGAAACTGACCCGCCTAATTGCGGGTCAATCATTTCTGTTTTTTCTTTAACATTTCTTCTCTATATGCTTTTTTAAATTCTGCTTCGCTTCTGGCTGCCGGACCTCGCAAAGTCTTGTCTGATCCCCCATCTTGGTTGGCAGCGATCGGGTCATATGCTGCCGCACCTTCATTACGTTTCCTAAGTACTTCGAGCATAGTCTCCATCGCTTTTCGCTCTTCTGTCGGTAGGCTCTCAATCTCTTTGGCCAGCTCGCTGGCGGGGTCAGGCTCCTCATTCAAAGCCCTGTCTATCTCGCGTGCTAGTTTGTTTTTTTCTTCTTCGGATAAAGGAGATTCCTCGGACAAATGGCTCATAATAGCAGATGTGGGAACACCCTTAGAAACTGCATATAGCTTGGCCATTTCAATTAAGAGCAACGGGATTGAATCAATAGTTGCTTGTCCACGTTGACTTTTCATAGTTCTAAGAGCCTTTTCAAGAAAACCGGATGATGTATATATACTTATAGGCTTTGGATCATCAGTTAATCCCAGTAGGTAATCAGTGGATACTCCAAAATAATTGGCTAGTGATTCCAAGACTTCATGGTCTGGCTCACTTCGCGCGGTTTCATAATGTGAATAACGCGCTCTAGAAATACCGATAGATTGGGCTACTTCTTCTTGGCTTCGGTTCCCCCTGAGTCTGGCCATGTTTTTACCCAGAATAGGATTTCCAGCCACTATTATCACCTCATTTTAATTATGCGATACAAATTTTATCACATCAATTAATGATAAAAAATGTATCGAAAAAAACTTGACGATACAAAAAGTATCATTTACAATGATACAAACGGTATCAGCTAGGAGGTGCAAATGTTGAGACGAAATAAGCTTATTCAGGCAAGAAAGAGCCGCGAAAAAACTCTCAACAAAGCTGCAGAAGATAATAACATTTCAACCGTATATCTTCGCAAGTTGGAAAGTGGAGCATCGAAACCTGGTCGAGATCTCATGATCAGGTTAGAAGCTTACTATGGGATTTCGATGCAAGAACTCTTCCCAGATATTTTTTTACCCCACGACGATACTGAATGTATCGAAGGCATGCCCACCGGCACCTGCAATTAGGTTAGGGTTGGAATTAACCTAACCCAGACGGTTAGGACGGTAAACATGTAAAAGATGGAAGGAGGAGATGCCATGGACAACCAAATCACGCCAGTAGAACAGAAGACGGTTGATTTCAACGGGGCAGAACTACTAGCCGTAAAATTCAACGATGGCAAAGTTTATGCCGGTGCCCGCTGGATATGCAACGGACTGGGTCTCAATGATAATCAACGCCGTGGGCAATATATGAAACTTAATGAAGATGTAGTCCTTTCCAGAGGGGTGAAAAAAATTTCACTCCCCACTAATAGCGGCACTCAAGAAGCTTTATGCATCGAACTCGAGTTCCTACCATTATGGCTGGCCAAGATCAACGCTGGTATTATTGATGACCTCAAGATCCAAGACCGGGTTATTGAATACCAACTCAAAGCCAAGGATGTTTTGGCTGCAGTTTTCTTACCAACAAATCAACCTGTTTCTCAGGCCGAAGTTACCCTTCAACTTGCTCAGTGTTTGGTTGACCAGGAAAAGAAAATCCAGGCACTGGAGACCAACCAGGAAGCCCAGGCCGAAACTATCCAGAACATCAAAGAGGCCCTCGCTCCCACCGACAAACAATGGCGCAAGTACATCAATGAGCAGTTAAACAAAGTGGCCAGAGCCAGAGGCGATGATTTCCAAGGCGTCAGGGAAGAGAGTTATGATCTCTTAGAAAAACGGGCTGCATGTAACCTGCGTCGGCGTTTAGCTAACCACAAAGAGCGGTTGTTCGAGGCGGGAGCCAGCAAGACAAAGATCAATGATACCAATCGGCTGGATGTAATCGATCAGGATAGGCGGCTGCAAGAAATCTACACCGCCATTGTCCGCGAGTTAGCCATCAAATATGTGGCGTAAAAGGAGGTAATTCGCTTGGTTGAAAAGGTCCTTACTTTATTGGAGCAGATAGCCCAGGAACTGCACGACCTGAATAATTACCTGGGGAATAGAGAAGAAAAGCCAGGCGACGGAGATCGCACTATGTTTCCTCAGGAAGCCGCCGAATACTTAGGTGTTTCTTATGATACGGTGCTCCGGTGGGCCCGAGAAGGAATAATTCCATCTTCTAAGCCGGGTGGACAAAGGGTTTTGTTCAGGAGATCAGCACTTGATGAATATCTGGCCAAACATGAAAAAGAGAGAACACCCCAACGGGGCAATGATGAAGGCCAATATGGACAGTTGAGAAAGATCATTGCTTAAGGCGGGATAACCGACCCGGCTCTAGCAACAGAGCCAGGCCAGCGAGGAAAAGTATTGGGGTAAAGCGGAAAGGGCTCTACCATCATTAGACCAGAAGGGGGGTGTAAAAGGAATGAAGAGTGAATGCCAAAACATTTATAAGTTATGCAGGTTGCCCGCATGGCTCAATCAGGATGTTGCTGCCGAACGCCTGGAGATATCACCCAGGTCTCTATCAGACTATGAGACCGGCAAGACCATCCCAGGTGATGATGTAGTCTGCCGCATGATCGAGCTTTACGGAGCTCCCGAATTAGCTTACCTGCACCTTAAGGAAAACACAGAGGTTGGCAGGAGATATTTGCCAGCGATTTGTTTGGACGAGCTACCCCGTGCAGTGCTCAGACTCCAAAAGGAAAGCCGTGATATGCAGGCCATCGAAGGTGACCTAATATCTATTGCTTGTGACGGCGTGGTAGACAACAATGAGCAATCGCTTTGGGGGAAAGCCAGAACAGAGCTTCAAGAATTAGCTGGCGCTGCGCTGGCAGTGTTATTCACCAGAAAAGAAGAAAAGCCGCTGGTCAGAGCGGCTAGATAGGATATGTAAAATAGGTTGCCTCAATTTTACCACAGGGGAGGGGAAAAGCAAGTGCCAACATTGATGGGACTGGATAAAGTCCATGAGATAAACAGGCTGTTCGCAGATATCAACCACCAGAAGCTTCTGGTCGAAAAGCTGCCCCAGTTAGAAGACCAGTATCAGGCGGCAGTAAATGCCCTATACGAGATTGATCTTTATGACAGCCATGGCGGAGAGGAATTGAGCGCCAAGGCTATTGAGTTAGGGAAGCAGTTAGAAGAGGCATTAAAGGCCCAGGACAAGATCAAGCAGTTGGAAGAGGATCTGATGAACCGGTACGGGATCCTGCCAGCGGAGGATCAGGCGGCGTAATAACTTTTCGGGGCGGCGAAAGCACCGTGGCCCGATTTGAGTGAACGCCGCAAGTACCCGCTCCGATGCCATGTAACCCCCTTAATGTTTCTATATATCCGGGGTGGCTTCGGCCCCCCGGGCAACTCTTTAAAAGGAGTGAGACCATGCGAAACGAAGGAGCGACCTGCGATAACTGCGACAACAAGGGCGGGAAGATCCGCAAACGGTGCCGCAAGTGTGCTACCGCAGATTATAAGCCGGGATGGGAACCGGCAGCCGGGGTGAAGGTGGAAAAGGGCAGGGCGTACCAAGTAGCTACCAACAGGTTTGTTGACTACCGCAGAGTAGTTGAAGCGTAAAGGAGGAATGGCTGTATGCCTAAGATATCGAGACTCGAAATCAGGAACTGCCTTGGCATATCAGAGCTGGAGATCCAAGCGGCGAAAATCAACCTGATCCAGGGTGGTAATGAACGGGGTAAAACCTCTGTTCTCGAAGTCATTGAAAAGGCCGTACGCAATACAAAGAGGCGTACTCAATTTGTCCGCGAGGGGACAGAAGGGGCTACTCTCTTCGTTGCCTTAGACGATAGCACTGCAATAGACCGCAGAATCATGCCCGACGGCAAGGAATCGGCCAAAATAACTCGGGCGGGAGCCAGTATCTCAAAGCCCGAGACCTACCTTAAGGGTTTGACAGGTGAAGGTTTTGGCTTTAACCCGGTAGATTTTATGGCCCAGAAAGAATCTGATCAAACCAAGCTATTGCTCTCCCTCATGCCAATAAGGGTAACCGAAGAGAACCTGCAGGAATGGTTTGGGATGGTACCGGAAGTCAATCTGAATCAACATGCTATCGATGTGCTGACCTACCTGGCCGAGAAGTATTTCTATGATCGTCGCACTATTGCCAACACCGAAGTTAAAGAGTGCCAGAATGAGATCCACGCATTATTCGAACAGCTGCCGGATAATTACAACGCTGATGATTGGCGGGACCTCAAGCTTGGGGATTTGTGGGCAAAGGTCCAGGATGCTCAGAAGGTAAACGCCATGCGCCAGCAAGCCCAGGAAGCGATAGATACCTGGGGCGACAAGATGGCCAATGTTGACCGCAAATACGACCAACAGGTACGGGAGCAACAGGAGCTTTTTGAGTTCAAAGCTGATAAGGCCCGGAAGAGTGTTGAGGAAGATAAGCAGAAGATCCGGGATGAAATTACCGGCATCGAATCTGAGATCAGTGACATGGAAGAGAAGATCAAGCTCCTGCAAGAAGGCATCCAGGCCGCCAAGAACAAGATCATTCTCAAGAAGAACGACCTGGCTAATATCGATGATGGCATTGTAGCCATAAAGATTGAAGGGCTTGAGAAGGAGCGGGATGCATGCATCAAAGCTATAGACGAGCGCCGAGATGACGAAAAGAAGGGGATTCGAAACCGGGCTGAGAATGCAGAGTGTTTTCTGGGTACCCATCCGGCAATAGAGATTGAACCCCTGGAGAAAGAAGCCAACAAAGCAGAATCCATGAAGGGGTATATTGCCCTGTATGACCAGATGCAAGCATTGCGGGATACGCTAAACCTCAAAGTGGAACGGGCAGCGTTGTTCGATCAGCACGTAACCAAGGCCCGAGAGCTCCCGGCACTGTTGCTGCAGGATATTAAACTGCCCATCAAGGGTTTGGGCATCAATGATCAAATGCAGATTACCATTGATGATCTGCCCATCACCAACCTTTCCACCAGCAGACAGATCAAGCTGGCCCTTGATATTGCCCGGGCCACAACCGGGGATCTTAAACTGATCTGTATCGACCGCTTTGAATCCCTGGACACTGATCAGCGCGAAATCATGCTGCAGGAGATAGCCAATGATGATTATCAGTATTTCATCACTGAAGTCACCCAGGGCGACCTGCAGGTAAAGGCGGTGAGCTAGATGGTGGCAATGGCAGCGGAGAAGCTACAGACTCTTATCGACCCCGGATTTGGCATTAAAGGCATTGTTATTGCAGACACCACCGACATGCCCGAATCTGAGTGGTTGCAACTGCGGAGGCACTACATTGGTGCCTCTGAAGTGGCTGCAGTATTAGGCATTAATCCCTGGCGTTCCAGTTTCGGTGTATACGTAGATAAGACTCAAGGCTCGACCTTCGAGGGCAATATCCATACCGAGTTTGGAAACTGGATGGAGCCCCATATCCGGGAAGAGTTCCCGAAGCGTTTCCTCAAGCAAGAGGGGATTGAGATCAAGGTCCATGCCTACCCATATATGTTACAACATCCCGACTTTGAAATGTTGTCAGTCAATCTGGACGGGATAGTGGAGCATCCGGAGTATGGACCTGGAGTTATCGAGATCAAGACTGCATCAGAAATGCAGTGGCGGGAGTGGCAGGACGATAATTTGCCCGACCACTATTATGCGCAGATCCAGCAGGAGTTAAGCATCACAGGTTTATCATATGCCTATGTAGTGGCATTGGTAGGTAAGCGGCTTCTGTGGACCATGATCCCCCGCAATGACGAGTTTATAAACCTCATGACTCCCCGCCTAATTGATTTCTGGGATAACTTTGTTGTCCTGCGGATTGAACCCATGCCGGCCGGCCTTGATGATGATACCGACATCCTTAAAAAGCTCTATGAAAAAGAGGACAGCGGCAAGGTCGTACAACTTCCTGATCACCAGGGCTACTATGACCGGTATAAGGACCTGGGGGCCAAGATCAAAGAGTTGTCTTTGGAGCAAGAGGGCATCAAGCAGAAGTTCATGCAGGCCATGGGCGAGGCTGAAATGGCCTTTGTCGGAAACAAGAAAATCACCTGGAAAACCACCCACCGGAAAGGCTATACGGTTGAACCGACTAGCTTCCGGGCGTTACGGGTGTATTAGGGGGGCGCGGGGTTATGACGGGGGAAATTAATGTAAGCGAATGCGGGAATGAGATCAGATACAACACTGGAGGAGATTTAGTTGATGTTGCTATCGGCAAATCCCTTTGGATAATAATGACACGCGATCAAGCCACCGCTTTGTTCCAAGCATTAGGCGAAAAGATTTTAAAGGAGGACAATACCAATGGCAGATAGCAAAGGTACTGATATCACTAACAAACTGGCGGTCCAGGATAAACCCAAGACAATGACGGTGCAGCAATTCTTCGAGGCCCAGATACCAAATATAGCTGCGGTTCTGCCAAAGGGCATAATGGACCCCCAGCGAATGGCTAAACTCGCTATTCAGATATGGACGGGCAATGAGAAGTTGGCGGCCTGTACGAAAAGCAGCTTTGTAGCAGCCCTTATAACCTGCGCTCAGTTTGGATTAGAGCCCAATACTCCCCTCGGACAGTGCTTCATTATTCCCTATGGCGATCAGGCTACCTTCCAGTTGGGATATCAAGGCTTATTGGCTCTGGCTTATCGAACCGGGGAATACAAATCTATCTATGTCCGGGAAGTATACAAAGGTGACCATTTCAAGGTCACCTATGGAATATTTGAGGACATTGAGCATATCCCGAGCGATGATGGTCCTGCAGATGGCGAGTTGCCCACTCATATATATGCCGTCTACCACCTGAAGAATGGTGGATATAACTTCGAGTGTTGGTCATGGACCAAGATCATTAAGCACGCTAAGAAATTCTCCAAGAGCTTCAACAAGAAGGACGGCGGATGGCAGACTAATCCCGTTTCCATGGGCAAAAAGACCGTGCTTATCGCCGTTCTAAAATACGCTCCCAAGAGCCTCGAGATGGCTAACGCTATGGAGGCTGACGATACAGCTCAGGCTGATGTGGGAGCCAAGAGGGAATATATTGATGTTCCTTTTGACGTCAGGGAAGAAACCACTTCCTCGGCTGATGGTGCTGGCCCTACAGGAGAACCAAACAATACAGGATCTCTTGATTTTGAAAATGCTATGAAAGGTCAGGCTCAGGCATAATGCCTGACCTTGCCAATAGAAGGGAGCAAATATCATGAACAAACAGATTTTAGCGGCATTAAACGAGTGCCGAGAAAAGATAGAGCATGGTGCCAACAAGAATCAGTGGACATTGGTTGGCTCTGGCCTCTTCGGTCTGAAGATATTGGAGATCATGCTATCGGAACCGAAACCGGAGCTCAACCTGAAGCCAAAGGTCCATGTAATCCAGATGGATGGAGGAAAAGAAGAACCTGACCTCATTAAGAAGGTTCTTTTTGCGATGGCCGGGATTGGCATTCCGCCGCATTGTCCCCAATGCGGAAACGAAGAGATAAACCCTGGGGCAAAGTTCTGCAAGATCTGCGGGTTACCGTTGGGTAAAGCTCAGGCCAGCAAAGCGTGATCGAGAAAGGGGAGATCACTTTGGGTATTTGGATACGGTCGCAGAACGGCATGGTACTTTGCAATGCTGATGTTATATGGGTTGACGGCGAAAAAGTTTATGCCGAGGGCGAAGGGTTGCGCAAGGCCTTTGTCGGCGAATATTCTTCCGAAGGTGAGGCCACAGAGGTTCTAAATCAGATACAGGAATATGTGATTTTCCATGAACGCGTAAGGCTTTTACCCAGCGAAGATTGGGAGACGCCAAAAGTCGTCTTTCGGATGCCGCCTGCCGGCGGGATATCGGGAAGTCGGCGCAGTGCATTAGACTCGATTTATTAGGGGGTGCCGCTGATGACCATAGACAACTCTCACGGTAAATACGACCTCATTTGCGACAACTGCGGTTACATCTACGACGAGCCGGTTATTGGCTTCCACGATGCCCTTGATGTTAAGAAAGAGGCCGGATGGAAAAGCAAAAAGCGGAACGGTAATTGGGAGGACTGGTGTCCGGAGTGCGCCGGGGAAAGCGAGGGATAAGGATGCTGAATGTATCGATAAAGGAAGACTGCAAATCGGTTCTTCTGGACAACGGGGTAGAGCCGCCAATGTTGATGGATATAGAAGCATTTATACAGATGGCTGTAGATTCAAGGAACGAGCTTGCGGAGAAGGTCAAAGACCTCGAAGCCCAGCTCGCCCAGGCGAAAGCGGACAACGCGGGTACGCTGCAATATATCAAGGCTTGGTTGGCTGATTTGAATTATGTCTTTACTGGCAAGAGCGATAAGGACGAAGTTGTTAACGATTTATTCAGGTCGATGGAATGTTTTTATAACGAAAATCCCCACCCCGGGGCGGACCTGCTGCGGGAATTGGAAGAGTACAAGCTGGCTCTCAAACGAGCTGCTGAAGAACTGTTGCATTATTACACCCTTGTTGGTGCCGATCAAGTATATCGCGAAAACTGCGAATCGGTTGGGGAAATCCATAGGGTTATAGCCAAAGGATTCCTCGACGAAGCAAAGGAGGCTCTTTCCGATGAGCAATGTTAACAACAAGGTAATAACGAGCATTTTGGCCTTGGTAGACCAAATAATAGATGAGGCAAAGCAGTTAAAGGCCGAGCCGAGCCAACCCACCGAGAGACAGGTGAAGATAGAAGCCTATATGTTAGCCCTGGCAGACGACATCAAGTACCAAGAGGAATGCATTGCAAAAGGCTATGACGTAGATGACCGAATAAGGAAACGGGTAGCAGATTACCGAGAGATATATCCGAAGGAGGGACAAGCCAGTGCGTGAAGAAAGCATCGCGATTGCCCGTGATCAATATAAGATCAGCCATATATCAGTTCAGCCGGTCAAAGCAGCGGACAAGCCCAGACGGGAGAAACCATCATTTCTGGACATATACCGGGCGCAAACCGGCAAGTTTGAACGCAAGGTACATGCGGGAATGTTGCTCCTACTGGCCACTAATGTCGTCAACCAGGCGGGGAAGATTAATGGGTGGTGGTAGCCTATGACCCACTACATACTTTACCGGGGACGTACTGCTGAATTAAATGCAACATGGCAGGGAATACCTGGGCGAGTTATCTGCCGGGGCAAGGGCAAAGGACCGCACAATGTTCTGATCGAGACAAAGATAGGCCGGGTGGTTGTGCCTGGCCGCAATGTGAGAGTTATAAGGGGGGAATGATCTGATGTTAATGATACCAACGATTACTCTGTGGCAGCCATGGGCGAGCCTGGCGGGGCTAGAGAAAAAACAGAACGAAACCCGTTCATGGGCTCCCAGTTACAGAGGACCATTTGCTATCCATGCAGCAAAGAGTGCTCCAGCATATGCAAAGGAATTGGCCATTACAGATAAAACCTTCAATAATGCGTTGACTGGCAAAACTGAACTGGACTTAATGATATGGCCTAAGTTGCCATTTGGTGCAGTAATAGCAGTATGTACCCTAGCTGATTGTGTGAAGATTACGCCTCAGTTTGTGGCTGGACTCACTGATCAGGAAAGGGCTTTCGGTGATTATACACTTGGGCGCTATGCCTGGAAATTAAAAGACGTTGCGAGGCTTAAAACGCCGATACCTGCTAAGGGCCAGCAGGGACTATGGAAATGGGATGCCACCGAACACCAGGTTACTATTGATCCTTGGGTAGTCGGGGACACAAAGATATGGACGCCAAGAGGCATAGTATCTGGGCGGCGTGTTGAAGCCGGTACCGAAGATGCTGTGATGGGATTGGAGGTAGCCGCGTGAGCACAAAGATCGAATGGGCTACCGACTCATGGAATCCTATAACTGGCTGCACGCCCGTATCCGAAGGTTGCCAGAATTGTTATGCCAAGAGAATGAGTAAGCGGCTGGCCGGGCGCTGTGGGTACGACAGAGACAATCCGTTTAATGTTACCCGGCACCTGGATAAAATGGACGAACCTTTGCACTGGAGAAAGCCGCGCAGAGTCTTTGTGTGTTCCATGGGGGATTTATTTCACCCGGACGTAGAAGACTGGATGCTTGATGAAATATTCGGGGTAATCCTGGGATGCAGAATATTTAATAATACACCTGATCATGTTTTCATGGTCCTCACCAAACGTCCCGGCCGCATGCAAGGCTATTTTGCTTCCAGAACACCAGTGGAGTTACTCAGGGCTTGGTCAGACGCTTGTCCTTGTTATACAGACGACCCGGATGTAACCGTTGAAGATATCGTGTACTCTGCCACTTGCCGTGATTGGGATGAAAACGGAAGGAATAGCAGTGGAAGTGAATACAAGCCATGGGGATACCTCAATAAAATATGGCCTCTTCCTAACCTCTGGCTGGGTGTAACCGCTGAGAACCAGGCTAGGGCTGACGAACGGATCCCGATTCTATTGCAGACACCAGCAGCGAAAAGATTTGTATCTATTGAGCCGATGCTGGGGCCAATAAACCTGCGCCACATGGATGTCGATGAAGCGGGCTGCAAAGAGTGGTGCCAGATTGATGCTTTGACCGGCGAACATACCGATATGTGCCGCCCTTGCCCTGATGTGCCGCACCTTGACTGGGTTATCTGTGGATCTGAAAGCGGTCCTGGCAAAAGGCCCATGCGCCCAGAGTGGGCTTTTGAGTTAATGCGCCAATGCAGGGGGGCTGCCGTTCCATTCTTCTATAAGCAGGGACCAGATGATTATGGTATATACCAAAAAATGCCCGAGCTTGACGGCCAAGTTCGCGGAGAGATTCCGGGGGTGAGTGTATGAGGCAGCAATCGCTATTTCGTCAATACATACCGGATTCATCCCATGAGCTCGTTATCGATAACTTTGCCGGCGGGGGTGGGGCATCCTGCGGGATTTCTCAGGCCCTTGGCCGTAGCGTTGATATTGCGATCAACCATGACCCGGATGCAATCAGAATGCACATAGCCAACCATCCCGACACCACTCATTATTGCGAGTCTGTTTGGGATGTGGATCCCCGAGAGGTAACCAAGGGCAGACCAGTAGGCTTGGTTTGGCTCAGCCCAGATTGTAAGCACTTCTCAAAGGCTAAAGGCGGTAAACCCGTTGAAAAGAAAATCCGGGGGCTTGCCTGGGTAGCTGTTAGATGGGCAGCCACCGTTAAGCCGCGGGTAATCATCTTAGAGAACGTGGAAGAGTTCAAGACATGGGGACCTCTGCTGAAAAACAATATGCCGGACCCTGATAAGAAGGGCCGCACATTCAATGCTTTTATTAATGCATTAATACGCTATGGCTATCAAGTTGAATGGCGTGAACTTCGCGCCTGTGATTACGGCGCACCTACTATCAGAAAGCGGTTTTTCTTGATTGCCCGTTGTGATGGACAGCCAATAGTTTGGCCGGAACCTACCCATGGAGATCCTAAAAGCGCAGCGGTCAAAAGCGGAAGACTCCTTCCATGGCGGACGGCAGCAGAGATCATTGACTGGTCCTTGCCCTGCCCGTCTATTTTTGAGCGGAAAAAGCCGCTTGCGGAGAACACCATGAAGCGGATTGCCCGGGGCATCCAAAAGTTTGTTATCGATAATCCTGAGCCATTCATCATCCAAGTGAACCATAGCGGCAGCGGGGGCAATTTCAGAGGACAGGATATATATGATCCTATGCAGACCATTACCGGAAAGAATGGATGGGGTATTGTATCCCCTTACATAGCCCGAATAGGTCAAACAGGATTTAGTGGGGACCGGATGCAGTACCCTATGAACCAGCCGCTTACCACTATCGTAACCAAAGCCGAGCATTTATTGGTTGCCCCTACGCTCATTCAAACCGGTTACGGCGAAAGAGACGGGCAAGCCCCACGTGTTCCCGGCTTGGACAAGCCATTAGGTACGGTCGTGGCTGGCGGGCAAAAACATGCGCTTATAGCTGCAACTATCTCTCGCCAGTTTGGTAAATCTGTTGGCCATGAGCTCACTGATCCACTCGGGACAATAACTGCAGGGGGTGGAGGTAAGTCTCAATTAGTTGCTGCCTTCCTTTCTCAGTACCATGGCGAGAAGTCACCCACAGAGGTACGCGGCCAGATGCCGGATGATCCTATTCAAACAATTGACACATCGAACCGGTATTCTCTGATTACTGCTTTCATGGCTAAACATTATGGCGGGCGATATAAGGGACCGGGTAATGAGATTACTGATCCATTATCCACGGTAACTTCAGTAGATCACAATGCCCTGGTCACCAGTCACCTTGTAAAACTTAGAGGCACCTGCCAGCATGGCCAACCAATAACTGAGCCTATGCCGACGATTACCGCCGGCGGCTTACATATTGGCGAGGTCCGAGCCTTCCTTCTCAAATACTACGGCACCAACATTGGCCAGGGGTGTAATGAACCTTTACAAACCATCACCACGAAGCACCGGTTCGGCCTGGTGACTGTTCAGGGCGTTGACTACCAGATAGTCGATATTGGCATGAGAATGCTGGAGCCCCATGAACTGTTCGCGGCCCAGGGCTTCCCGGCTAGTTATATTATCGACCGGGACCATGAGGGAAAAGCGTATCCCAAGGCGGCCCAGGTAGCACGCTGCGGCAATGCAGTTCCACCACCATTTGCCGAGGCTTTAGTCAGAGCTAACCTGCCAGAACTCTGCCAGGTGGCAGCATAAGGGGGGCGGGCATGAGAAAGCGTTGCAGAACCTGTGATCGATGGCGCCCTATAGCCAGATGGATGTCCAAGGCGCCATGTGATCTGCTGAAGGTCACAAAGAAGGCTGATGATTATTGTTTCGGGCACCTGCAGGCAGATGAGGAAACAATCAAGGCCCGGGGGATAGAAGAGTAGTAAACACGAAGGGAGAGGGATTTATGAGTAAAATCCACATCAAGAAAACCAAAGTGACAAAGGACGGAAAGATAAGCATGATCTGGGAGCAGCAAACCCCGAAAGGGAGTTGGGATGAATATTCCTTCACTTGCAGTGAGGAACCGAGACCGGAATTTCATCAGGCATTGAAAGACTTGGGCCAGGACGTTATAACCATGTGTGAGCTACCCGAGAGTTATCTGGACCGGATCACGGTTAAGGGTGTGTCCTACAGCTACGGCGGCGATAACGACACCATGGGGGCAACTATCAGCGCCAGTATGAAGTTAGAAGAATCTTACCAGGATCTGAACCTGAACACACCGCATAAGGCTTCGGAAATGTACAATCTGGACACGCCGGAAGATGAAATGCAATTGCTATACAGCGATTGTATTGAGCGCCTGGAAGCTCTACATGAAGAGTGCGAGCTCTATATCAAAGGGGATAGGGCTCAGGGTAGTTTGTTCCCGAATAATGAAGCTGCGTAGTCTGGTAACGATGCGCAGCAGAGGGAGGAAGAGAGAAGATGAAAATTTGTTACCGAGATATCAACTTTAGGCAACAAAGTTTGAATCTTATTGAGCGTGTAAATAACATTGTGACTGAGTATCAGACGATGGGATATGACCTGACGTTGAGACAAGTATATTATCAGCTTGTGGCCAGGGACGTAATACCAAACAATGAGCGCAGTTACAAGAACCTGGGCAGTTTAATATCTGATGGCAGAATGGCCGGGCTCATTGATTGGGAAGCGATAATCGATCGAACCCGAAACTTGAGGAAAAATAGCCACTGGGATTCACCGTCAGATATTATTCAAACGGCAGCTAACCAGTTTGCGTTTGATAAGTGGCAAGGCCAAGAGAACTATTTAGAGGTGTGGGTTGAAAAGGATGCCTTGGTTGGCGTTGTAGGACAGATATGCGAAAGGCTAGATGTGCCATACTTTTCGTGCCGCGGCTATGTCAGCCAATCGGAAATGTGGAGCGCTGCAAGGCGCTTAGAGAGATTCGCCAATCTGGGTAAGGATTTAATAATTATACATCTCGGCGACCATGATCCGAGTGGAAGAGATATGTCCCGTGATATTGTTGACCGCCTTGATACCTTCGGCGTGTATCCATATTTTGACCGGATTGCATTGAATATCGATCAGGTGGAAGAATACAATCCGCCTCCGAATCCCACGAAATTGACCGATACCAGATGCCATGCTTACATCGAAGAATTTGGTACCGAATGCTGGGAATTGGACGCACTTAGGCCTGAAATAATCGAGGCGCTAATAAGAGAAAAGGTTACTGAGAACTGTGACTTGGCACTTTTTGAGGAAGTTAGATCCCGGGAAATTAACGCCAAAAGTCTTCTTAAGAAGGTTTCAAATAACTGGGAAACCATAGCGAAAACATATACAAGCTAGTGAACTTCCACGGAAGATACGCAGTAGAGGGGAGAAGAAGCCGTGATTATAGCCTTTGAATCACACACCCAAGTTATGAGAGCCTATAAGGTTTTACCCGAAGGCAAAATTATTCCGACACCCCGGCGGATATCAAAGAGTTGTGGGCTTTCCATAAACATTGATGGGGTGAAGGATGCAATACTCGGCAAGTTAAAAGAGGCCGGCATTCCATGGGCACAGATAGAGGTAGAGGAAGAGCAGCATTTGAGCCAAAAGAAAAGCGTGTTTACATACGCTGAAATGCAAGAAATGCAGTCATGCCACTCGAAAAGAAAATCGAAAAAGCCCAGGAAATAATCCGCGAAACGTTCGGCCAGGGCAAAAGGGTGGCGCTTGCGTTTTCGGGTGGCAAGGACAGTACGGCGCTGTGGCATTTGATTCGCGAGACGTGCCCAGAAGAAGCCAAAAACATGATCGTCATTTTTGGGAATACAGGTGTGGAATATCGGGAATCGCTCCTGTTCGCCCGTCAGCTTGGCAAAGAATGGGGCGGCGATAATTTCTACGAAACGGAGCTAGACCGGCTGAAAGTACCCAGGCTGAAATACGAAGCGCAAAAAGAAGTATGGGCCAAGATTGAAGCCGCTGGCGATGTTGCGAGATATTTAAACAAGAAAGGCCGTTTGCTTTCAACCGACAAGCTAAATAAAGCGGTAACGCCTGAGATGTGGGAAGACTTTCGCAACCGTAAGTTAGTATGGGAAGTCGGAACGCGCGTTAGCTTTTGGTTTATCGCTGAACAATATGGTTTCCCTATCCTTGGCAAGGCCGCTACGAAATTGGACGCACCGCGGATCAATATCAACGTGTTTCTTAAATATAGCCCAGAGCAGAGCGAAAGGAATGATAAATACTATGAGATTTTGCGAACGTTCCCAGACCTTCGCGTTTCTCATGCCTGCTGCAACTTCATCAAGGAGAAACCGTCTGAACAACTTCAACGTAAACTGGGATGCGATACGCTTTTCCGTGGTCTACTAGCAGCTGAATCACGCCGCAGGACGTTTACTTTCCTGGACTATGGTTTTTTGTATCGGGTGAAAGAAGGATACCTGTATTCAAACCCTTTGAGTATCTTCACCGACGATGATATCTGGGCCTATATCAGATCGAGGGCCTGTCCGTATGCGCCCCTGTACGATCTGACGGACGAAGAGGGCAATAAACTGTTTGCGCGTAACGGTTGTTATGTCTGCGGTACCGGCTTAGCTTACGAAGGTAACAATATTGAAATCCTGAGGAAACACTACCCTCAAAAGTGGGCTGGGCTCATGAAATACGGTATGGCCAGGGAAATGAAAACATTCGCATGTGCTATTAGTGACAACATCAAATTAAATAATTTAGAACATGACTGGCTATTGGACATGCGTCCCTGTGCATTTGATAGATTGACGCCAAAGCAAAACTTATTAGAAGACCTGCAGTATGGGACATTGTTGTTCTGATAGGAAATAGCGGCTGCAAGGGGGGCTGACTCGTATGGCCAAAACAGAATTAACCTTACAACTCGAAAGGGAGATATGGAAAGCCACCCATAAGCAAGGGGTTTTCGGCTGTTTTGAGGTTACTATCGGCTGGTTCGGCAATGAAAGAGTCGATTTTATGACCTACGACACCAAGGGTATATGGCGATGCTTCGAGATTAAGGTATCTAAAGCTGATTTCCATAGCAAGGCACACAATACTTTCATCGGTCATTATAACTACTATGTTATGACCCGGGAACTTTATGAGCAGGTGAAGGATGAAATACCGAATCACATAGGGGTTTACGTCAATGGAAGCAGTATTAAAAACGCCAAAAAGCAGGAACTGGCGATTGAAGAACAAGTTTTAAAAGACTCTATGATTCGGTCTTTGTGTAGAGAGTTACAGAAGCAGCGCCTAGCTGATGATCCGAATTATGTAGATTGCACAAATAGGCAGATAGCCCGGCTAAGAAGAGAGGCGGAAGAGTACCGCCGTAAATACTGGGACTTAATGCGAATCGGGCAAGAGACATACGGTTCAAGATGGCACAAGGCGATCGGGGAAGCAGGTCGACAGTAAGTAGCAGAGGGGGAGCGGGAATGGCGAGACCACAAAAAGAGGGGTTGGAGTACTTTCCTTTAAACACGGACATCGATCAAGACGATAAACTGCAGCTGATCGAAGCCAAATTTGGTATCAAGGGGTTTGGTATTGTTATCAAACTGCTCATGAAGATCTACCGCGAAGGTTATTACTATGAGTGGTCTGAGAAGGAACAATTACTCTTCTCCAAACGAGTTAATGTTGACATTAATGAGGTTAATGATGTCATAAATGAGTGTCTGAAGTGGGATCTATTTGACCAGGACACTTACGATACATACGGAATTCTCACATCCCGCGGTATTCAACGCAGATACTTTGAAGCCGTTGGACGCCGCAAAGAGGTCGAAGTAGTCACAGAATATTGCCTTATTGACCTCAAAAACCAGCCCCACATAGTTTATGTCAACATTAATCCCGTAAATGTTCACAATAACCCCCTTTCGAATCGAGTTAATGCAGACATTAATTCGCAAAGTAAAGTAAAGGAAAGTAAAGAAAAGAATACTACAGTAACTCCCCCCGATGTTGACATTAACCCCGCTGAATTTAATCCCGCTCAAATCGAGGAAGGTCTTCGTAGTAGTCGTCATGTTATCGAATCATTTGAGAAGGAATTTGGACGTCTGCTTGGACCTTTCGAAGTGGAGGAAACACAAGTCCTGGTTAAAGAGTACGGGGACGAACTGGTCCTTCTGGCCTTAAAAGAGAGTATTACGCGGGGTATTCGAACACTCAAATATATTAGGGGAATCCTTACTAACTGGGGAGGCCTTGGTATTAAGTCTGTGCAGGATGCGGAAGAGCACGAACGCCAATTCCGTGAGCAAAAGCAGAAGCAGCAACAGAAGGTTGCAGATGTTGATAAGGCTAAGAAATCTTCACTCGGTTCAGGCTACGAGATCTATGTACCACCTGGTGTACCCAACACCGGTTGACCGAATGAATTAATCGGATTATATAGCAGAGGGGGAGCAGAACCATGAACTTATCCGCCATAATGCCAGGGATGGAAATCGAATACCGATCCAGGGACGGGAAACGAAAGACCAGAGTCCGCACTGGAACCGTCCGGCAGGTGACCAAGAGTTGCATTGCCATAGATGGACCCAAGTACCCGGACACGATATTAGTCAATGATCTACTGTCAGGGCAGACTGAGATACTTAATTTAGGGGAGGGAGAGATAGACATGGCGAAAGTGGCGCCGACCAAAGAGGTATTACAGGAGGTATTTGACCGTAAAGGAACCGTATCGAGGGTAGCGCAGGAATTGCGAGTGTCTATGCCGACAGCAAAGAAATGGCTGATGGAGGCGGGGATATTGCCAGCAGAGAATTTGCGACCGTCCGTTGAGACTCTGAAGAACTTATGGTTTGAACTGGGAACCATAGCCCAGATAGCAAAAAGGTTGGATGTCAGTACAGCAACCGCTAAACAATGGCTTGTAGATGCCGGTATCCTTGATGGCCTGGGGCAGCCGATAATAGAGAACACTGAACCTGCTGACCATGTTCATTGCGATAACTGCGGCAAAGACCTTGGATATGGCGAAGAGGATTGTATTGTTGAGGCTGATGAAACGGTTCTTTGCAGCATGTGTCATGAGAACCTACTGAAGATGCAGAATCAGGAACCGGTACCAGACGACAAGGCTCCCGCTGAACCCTTTACTACTGAGAGGCTGGAGAACTTGGGCAGGACCGAAAAGCCGGCCAATATACCGCCGCCATTGGTCATGACGCCTGGCGAGGAACTGCCCAGGGCAAGAGTGCCTTACACGCTGAGTGAGTACAACAAGGCAGTGAAAGCAGGCCAACCGGTGCCTGCCCTATCAGATACACCAGCCATAGGCCGAGTGAAGGTCCAACTTATAGCCACAATCCTGGCTGAATACAAAGACGGGATTGTAGATTACGATGATGCCCTGCAGCTGACCAGGGGCATTCTGGATCTGGGGGTGGCTTGATGGCTGGGCGAACCGACAAGACAGAGATACTCGAAAAGGCACTGGTGCTGATAAGCAAGGGCTACTCCCAGAATGCAGCGGCGAAAGAATTGGGAGTACCCCAAGGAACGATAAACGCCTGGATACGTAGAGCGCAGATACCACTCAAAAAGAACAAGAGAACCCCGCCACCGGTCAACCGGGCATTTAACCAGCCGAATATTAAACCCGACAGCAAGCCGCCCAAGACCGTGACGATTGGGAATTGTGTCAACTGCGGCCGGCCGATTGTAGTGGCGAAATGGGTAGCAGAATACGCCACATGGCCGATAGAGCATTGCAGCAGGGAGTGTCGGAACGGGACCGTAGATGTGGAGGAGGCGGAGGCAATATGACCAGGTTGACAGAGAAGCAAGCCCGGGCTATGGGAATTGACCTGGGGCCGAAGCAGAACAAATACCACAACCGGAAAACCTATGTCGACGGCATTAAATTCGACTCCAAGCATGAGGCCGACTATTACTGCGAACTATTACTACGAAAGCAAGCGGGGGAGATAACCTGCTTTGAGATGCAACCGGAATATATCTTGCAGGAATCATACAAGCGAGATGGCAAGACCGTCCGGGCGATCAAGTACATAGCTGATTTTAAGGTATATTATCCGGATGGCCGGGTGGAAGTGGTTGATTGCAAGGGAGTGCGGACCAAGGAATACCTGCTGAAAAAGAAAATGCTGTTGAAACAGAACCCGGATATGTGGTTTACGGAAGCGTGAGGAGGGGTAGCGTGAGGGATCTGCAGAAGGACCTGGAATGGTTTAACGAAGTATTGGGGCATTGTCACGCGCATGGACCGGTTGCAGAAATTGCGGCAGAAGTATTACCCGAAGCGATCAAGAGGGCGATTGAGGCGGAGGGAAAACTGGAACAATATAGAGCCGTGGTGGAGGCGGCGAATGAATATGTGAGCAAAAAATGTAATGGTTGCTCTTATAAATTGCATTGCGATCTTTGCGATTTATATGTCTTCAAAAGAGCCCTGAATAGTTACAACGTAGAAAAGATTTTAGCAGAATTGGAAGGGGTGAACCCATGAGCCCACGCATCAAAGGCATCCTATTCGCCATCATCATAATAGCCCTGGCCTTCGGGACAGGCTGGACGATGAAGGACTACAAGCCAGCGGTTGCAAAACCCAAGGCTGTTGTGGCTCCAACGCTATACATCCATTCCACTATCTCTTATCCGGAGCAGGGGAAGTACTATATCATCCTGGAGAGCAAGGACGGCACCCGAGAGACTTGGGAAGTCAGCAAGGACGAGTGCGAAGGGGCAATACTGGGTGTGCCGGCCAGCGAGCAAGATAGAGAAAGGTGGAAGGGAAATGATTAGTCTGGAGATGGCCCGGAAGCTAAAGGATGCGGGGTTGGAGTGGGACCCGAAGAAGTACGATTATTTTCAGTTAACTATCTTGGAAAAGCCTTTAACAACCTGCCTTACAGATGATTATTCGGTTAAGTCATACCAAAAGGAGAGCCAAGAAATCAGGCAAAAACATCGGTTATGGCTTCCCCGCCTCGACCAACTGCTGGCGGGGATCGAGAAGTTGGGGTATGAGTGGGCAATGGCTTTTTGCAGAGCCGAAGGTTATGTTGCACAACTATGGATTGTCGGTAAGAAAAAGAAACTCGCTTCATTCACGAGTAAGGCCGCCCCAGACGATGCCGTTGCCGAAGCCCTGCTGTGGATTCTGGAGGGGAGGCGATCATAGTGTCGGGGGGATGATTAGGCAACCGTGGCCGAGGCCAGTTGCGTTCTGCTGGTTACACGGCTCGGAGATGGGGAAAAAGGATATCGATGCTCTGGGATGTATAGATCCAGTCAAACAAACCTACGGGGTTTGCGAACATATTCAGTTTTACGGGGACAAGAAGGAGGCGATGGATCCGGTGGAACTTCAGAAGATCTATGACAACATGGTTAGGGAGCTGGCCAAACAGGGAGTGAGACTTGAAGGCAGAGACATCAAACTGGTGCAGGCTATGCCCGGGGGCTGCCGGATCAAACTTCCTTTCGAAGAGGCGGAGAAGGTCAGGCGGGAGAAATTAGGGCAGAGGTCGTGTTCATAGCGGTATTAAGGAGGAGGCGGATAAAGTGGCTAAAGCACTGGTAGGAAAGACCTTCGTTCAAGAGGAGAAAGAAAGCCCGAGTAATGTTGAGAAGGCTATAAAGAAAGCAGTAAAAATGGCAGTAAAAGAAGCACTGGAGGAAGGTAGGCGTCAGGCCGAAAAAGCTCCCAGTGATACTTACAAATCCACAGAGCGTAGACTTTATGCCTTGCCGGATCTTAAAGATAAGGTCGAGGCTGATAGAAAGTATCTGGCCGATATAAAGGAGTTTGGGCTGTCCTCTCATAGCAAGGATATTGCTCGTTTCAAGGGATCCGGCCAGCGCTTGTCTGATGATGATCTGCTTGAAGCTGTTATCAAAGATGTGGAGAGAAGAATAGCTGCCAGTGAACACGAAATACAAGAGGTGGAGGAGGCCTTGGAGCCCTTGACAAACGATCCCTATTACCTATGTGTTTCTGGTAGATATTTTGACCAAAAAAGCGATGACGATATTGCAGTTGAGATACCTTGTGACCCGTCCACGGTACGCAGAAACCGCGGCCGGTTGGTGCGTAGAATAGCCGTAAGGTTGTACGGGGTCGAGGCTGTAAAATAAGCAAACCGCCTGCACATATAATGCACTTTTCGGCAAAACATTTGCATGATATGCTTTTTTACAGTAGAAAAATTGCCGGTTGGGCAGATAAATGTGAAAACTTTTGAAGAAGGGGCCCGGATGGTTTCGACCGCCGGGCCCCGTTATATTTGGAGGCAAACATGATCATAGATTTATGGCATGGCTGCCAGGTGTGGGTAGGGCGAACGATTGAGCGACGGTACAGCCGGATACTCAAGGAGTATTTTAGAAAGTGGTAACTACAATTTTGTAGGAGGAATATCGTGCCTAAAATACATGACTTGCCCCCTGATGGAATACATGCCTTTATATGTCCTGGTTGCGGGCGCTGCCATGCACCAGACGAGAGATGGACTTTTAACGGCGATTATGAGAAGCCAACATTTAGCCCCTCTATTTTGGTTAAAACCGGCCATTATCCTAAGCCGGAGGATATATGCCATTCATTCGTCACTGACGGCATGATCCAGTTTTTGTCTGATTGCACTCATGAACTAGCAGGGCAAACGATCGAAATTCCCGATTGGGACGATTGGTAGAATAACACCACATTCCCCCTTTTGTGGTAGAATGGAGAGAAAAAGGAGAGGGGAAACAGAAGTGGATCTTAAAGAAGCTATATTTAAATATATTAAAAGCCGCTCACCATATAATTCAGTAGGCGAATCAATTCCAGTGGACTATATCTGCACTAATGTATTCAAGAATGAAAGTTATTCTTATGAAGAAGAACAAAGGGTTATAAAAAAACTGATAGAGCTAGAGTCGAAAGGACTTATAAAACGGGTGGATAAGTCAATACCTCATAATAAAGCGCTGTATTATATTTAATATTTACTGATACATAGCCCCTTCGGGGGCTTTTTTAATGCCCAAAACCGGGAGGTGGTGACCATGTAGATGTCCAGAGCTCGAAGCGAGAAACGAGATTTAGCTTATAACATGTGGATAGAAAGCGGCGGCAAAATGATGTTGATAGACATAGCCGCCGCTTTAGATATTTCATCGGACCAGGTCCGGCAGTGGAAGCGGAAGGATCGATGGGCTGACAAGATAGACCTATCAAATAATCACGTGACTAATGAAAGCGTGATTAATCACACGGAAGAAGTTGAGCCGTCGCAGCCAGAAGCCAAGAAGAACAGTGGCCGCTTTCAACCGGGCAATCGAGCTTCGGTCGGCCATGGTCCACCAAAGGGAAGCAGAAACGCGGCAGGACCCCGATCAGGAGATCCATACAAAGGCAATAATAATGCCACTAAACATGGGTTTAGAAAAATGGTATTTCCCGATGATGAAGAAACCCATGCAATATTAAATGAAATCCAGACACTAAGCCCGCTGGATATCCTCTGGGATCAGATACAGATACAATACCTTGCCATCGCCCGGGCCCAGAAGATCATGTGGGTGAGAGACCAGGAAGATCGCACGGAGGTACTGAAGCGTGAACGCCGAGGTAAGAACCCCGAGAAAGAGTGGGAGTTACAGCACGCATGGGATAAACAGGCCACATTTCTTCAGGCTCAGAGCCGGGCTATGCAAACATTGGAACGCTTGATTGCTAGGTATGAAGAGCTATTGATCAAGGACCTGGATGTAGAAGAGCAGCAGTTAAAGATAGAGAAGCTGAAGGCTGAACTTGAGAAGATCAAGAATCCCAATCCCGAAGCGGATCTGAAGTCTTATCTCGATGCTCTTAAAACAACCGCCGAGGAAGTTTGGCCGAATGAAGAGCCCGAAGATAAGGAAGAGGTTCCTGAAGGAGAGGCTGATGATAAATGAGAGCACAAGCTGCGGCATTTAAGTTTCAGCCGTTTTCCATAAAACAGAAACAAGTCTTAACCTGGTGGATGGACCCCAGCCCATATATAGACTACGACATGATTATCTGTGACGGGTCAATCAGAGCCGGGAAAACCGTGGCCATGATCGATAGTTTTGTAACTTGGTCGCTGGCCACCTTCCAGAATGAAAACTTTATCCTTGCTGGACGGAGCATGGGTGCTTTAAAGAGAAATGTTCTCAAGCCCATGTTTCAGATACTGGCTGCCAAAGCAATACCTTATCGCTACATTAGGTCAGGGTCTGACGCTCGGGTTGAGATTGGCTCCAATACCTATTACCTGTTTGGGGCCAACAATGAAGCCAGCCAGGACGTACTGCAGGGCTTGACTGCGGCTGGGGCACTTGCCGATGAGGCTGCACTGTTCCCGGAATCGTTTATCGAGCAGATGATAGGACGCTGTTCAGTGGAAGGTTCAAAAATATGGCTCAATTGTAACCCGGAAGGACCATTCCACTACATCAAGACCGAATACATAGATAAGGCCGCAGAGAAGAAGGTATTACACCTCCACTTCACTCTGGATGATAACCTTAGCCTGTCGCCGAAGATCAAAGAACGATATAAGCGGATGTTCACCGGGCTCTGGTTCAAACGTATGATCCTGGGGCTCTGGGTTCTGGCCGAGGGCGTTATCTATGATATGTTTGATGACCAGGTTCACCTTATTGACGATCCGAAGAAGTTGCCGGAGAAGTTCCAAGCTTATTATCTTGGCGTGGATTATGGTACCGGAAACCCCACGGTACTCTTGTTGCTTGGCCAAGCAGGCAACAATCTTTATGTCGTAGATGAGTACTACTGGGACAGTTCAAAGACCGGCCGACAAAAAACAGATGTTGAGTACAGCCGGGATCTGCGGGAGTTCATAAAGGGGAGGTACCCGCGGGCAATTTGTATTGACCCGAGCGCTGCGAGTTTCATCCTGCAGCTGAGAAAGGACGGTGTCGGCGGCATTAGAAAAGCGAATAACAGCGTGATCGATGGAATCAGGACCGTTGCTTCCCATTTCGGAGAGCAGCGGTTATTTATTTATGGGCCAAAGTGCCCTAACTTGCTGAAGGAACTGACCAATTACGTGTGGGATCCGAAAGCCCAAGAACGTGGCGAGGACAAACCAGTAAAGGCTAATGACCATGCTCTGGATGCTCTCCGCTATGTCTTACATACCATGTTCAGCCGGACATTTGGAGTGTCTAATGGAAAACCAAAAGGTTGGTGATAGCTTGTGTTAACGAACTTAGATTTTCTATCCCCGGGTCAGCCCTGGCCGCCCGAGAGTGAAGCAGATAGGTTGAAGAAATATCAAGCCAACCGGCTGCTATTCGAAGGTGAACATGATAAGGTTTTCAAGGATTGGATTAGGCTTTTACGTGAGGATAAGCGGGCTACTCTGGAGCTGATTCTTAATTGGCATAAACGATTATCAACTCTATGGGCCAATCTGTTGCTGGGTGAGCCGCCACGGATATCTGCCGGTGACAAAGATAGCCAGGAACAGACCGAGGTAGACCACTTAATCAATGATAACCGTTTTGTTAAAAGGGCTTATGAGGTGGCCTTGGATGTCAGTCGGTTTGGTGACGGGCTGATCAAGGTTCGCTATGATGAAAAATCCATTATTGAGGGGCAGACCCCCCTGGTGTGGTTCCCTGTGGTAGCAAAGGACAATGTTAAGGATATAGTAGCTCATGTGTTGGCCTGGACTTATGATGACATCTCCCCTTTGCCTGCAGGCGTTGGCAGCCGGAAGCAACAGTATCTCAAGGCCGAGATTCATGAGAAGGGCAAGATAACTACCCGGGTATACAAACTTATAAACCAAGGGCAAAAGATAGGTAATTTGGTTGAGGATGAAAAGGTAGAACAAACAGGCGTCAATGATTTTCTGGTGGTGCAGGTTAGTAACCTGATTACAACCGATCGAGCCACTGGCTTCGATGATTATTCGGATCTGGATGGTATTATCCAGGAGCTTGAGATAAGGGTAGCCCAAATAAGCCGGATCCTTGACAAACATTCAGATCCCAATATGTATGGCCCGGATTCGGCGCTGGAAGTTGACCCACTAACAGGCCAGACAACATTCAGGTCTGGGGGCAAATACTTCCCATTAACACCGGAAGAAAATCCACCAGGTTATATTACGTGGGATGGCCAGCTTGAAGCATCATTCAGAGAGATAGATGTTCTGATGGAACAGCTCTACTTTATTTCCGAGACATCGCCGGCCGCATTCGGGCAGCTGAAATCTGGCCTTGCTGAATCAGGCAGCGCTTTACGCCGGTTGATGATGGCGCCACTTGCAAAAGTAAGCCGGATTAGGATGGAGTTTGACCCTGCAGTGAAGAAAGCTCTGCAACTGGCCGCAGCGCTGGAAGTAGCCCAGGGATTTAAAGGGGCCGTGAAACTTGACAACATCCATATCGTTTGGTTTGATGGGTTGCCCCAGGATGACACCGAGCAGACCCAGATCGAGGTCCAGCGGAAAGGGGCAGGATTGAGCAGCCTCGAAAGTAGCTTGCGCCGCCTGGATGGCCTTGAAGGTGAGGCCCTACAGCAAGAGATAGACCGCATTAAGAGTGAACAGGGCACAGCTGCACCTGAAGTCAAGAACACTCCAAGGGTATTGCTGCCTACTCAAAACCAGGGCGGTGAGGCCTGATGATGTCTCCGGAAAAGGCGATCAAGAAAAGCGATGGCGAAGTCGCCAGGCTGTTTCAGTTCTATTCAGAGGCCGAAGCTGAGATTTTAGACGAGATCAACAAAGCCTTACTTAAAGGAAACGATACCGCATACCTGCAGACTATGTTGGCCAATGTCCAGGAGATACTAAATGATCTGTTGGCAGGATCTAAAACATGGTGTGAAGAGGCAGTACCGGATACATATTTGAATGGGGTTGCAATGGCAGATGCTCAACTGGAAGCGGTAGGGGTAACGGCTGCTGTTGGTTTTGGAGAGATTCATCAGCAAGCAGCCCAGGTCCTGGCCGAGACAGCATATAACCGGTTTGATGATGTGGCACGAACCATAGGCCGCAGAGTTGACGATATTTACCGTACCCTAGCTTTGGAGAATATCAAGGGTTCGGTGGTTGGGTACAAGAGTTGGCAGCAGGTTGCTCGAAATTACCGGGAGCAATTGGCCGAACAAGGGATTACTGCCTTTGAAGATCGTCTAAAGCGTAAGTGGAACATGCGAAGCTATGCTGAGATGGTGGCCAGAACCACAACGATGGAAGCACACCTTCAGGGGACGGCTCTGAGGTTGCAAGAAAATGGGCATGATCTGGTTAAAGTGAGTACCCACGCCGGCACCTGTGAAAAATGCGCATCCTGGCAAGGCAAGATTCTATCCTTATCTGGGGAGGATAAGGATTATCCATCGGTTCAGGAAGCCAAAGATGCGGGACTCTTTCATCCGAATTGTCGCCACGCTTATGGTCTATATCTTCCGGAGCTCCAAAATGATGAATATAAGGAGCCAAAAAGAGAAACCCTGCCCAATTATGAAAAGGCGGATATTCCAGAAAAGAAAATCGTTGAATACTCCCTGAATAAGAACCACTCAGGAGGCGGCAAAGATAAAGCCATTGCTTTTGAGCAAGCCCTTGGATACAATTTAAGCAATTACCAGGACTTGATAGATAATATTAGGGGGAACTTACCACGATTCCCAGCAGTCTATAAGGGTAAGGGCAAACATGGTGAGCGTTATCAAGTAATAATGGAATTGACAGGGCCGAATGGGAAAACGGCTAAAGTTCTCACCGGGTGGCTAGTTGATGATCAGGGAACAACGAGGATGGTGACTGTGCATGTTGATAAAAGAAAGTGACATAGATGAACTGGATGTAGTTCAACTCAAAGATGGCAGAGAGTGCACCATTCTTGAGATTTTTCAAATAGAAGGAGATAAGCCCGATTATTTGGTTGAATTCTCAGATGGCGAAACTGATCTTGCTGAAATATCCTTTGATCAGGTCGGGAAGGTAATCTGGAAGCTAAAATCAAATTGAAGAAAAGCACCTGATACTCGATCAGATGCTTTTCTTTTTGTGCTTTTCCGGTTTGGAAACTCCTTCTGCAGCTATTCCAATGATTTTTGGGTCATTAAAGCGCATTGGCACTGGCGGTTTGGTTTTATAGTACCAGCAGTTTTCTTCTTCGCTCCAGTAAACATCCCCAGAAATCAACGGAGTGGGCCCCTGAGGAATAAAAGGCACGCCGCGTTGCTGCCAGAATAGGCGCGAATGTTCTTTTCCCAGCCTTATTAAAGTTGCATCCAGACCTTGTTGATGGACAAGGCCTAATCGATGATTAATTCCAACTGTGACAGACTGGCGGTCATTTTCAATGGTCCATTCAGGATCTATAGATTTGGCCATATAAACACCTCTGGTAAGTATTATATGCGAACCGGGGTGTTTTTTTATACCCAAAAACATGCAGAGGGGGAATAGCCTGTGTGAAGGATTATATTATCTGGCTGAAAAGTGGAGAGACCATATCGGGAACTATGGCCGATGAAGAAGTCGAAAGGCTTAAACAATGGGTCAAATCAATCCCCCAGGAACCAGGAGAATTCAACGATAATGAAGGCTCGCTAGTTATAATGCCCGAGCGAGTTGAAGCCGTAGCAATTAACGATACCATTGTGATGAAGCAAATAGGGTATTAGCCTTTGCTCACTTTCAAGGTTCGGAGCCTAACTGAACGAGACTCCCAGCTGGTGGGTGACCAGCCTAAAAACTAAGGAGGTTGCTTTATGTCGCTATTAAAGGAATTACTCGGGGATCTATATACCGAGGAAATCGCCAAGAAAATTGGTGATAAAGAGTTGGCTGTTATAAATGATGGATCCTATGTTCCCAGGCAAAAGCTCAACGAGAAGGAGCAGGAGGCAAAGGACCTGCGGAAACAGTTGGATGACCGGGACAAACAGCTCGACGACCTGAAAACCAAAGCCGCCGGCAATGAGGATTTGCAGAAGCAGATTCAAACCCTTAAGGACGAAAACCAAAATACGAAGCAGGAGTTCGAGGGCAAGATGGCTGAACAGCGGCTTAATTCCGCTATCGAACTTGCAATCCACCAAGCCGGAGCCAAAAACGTTAAGGCCGTAAGAGCTCTCCTAAATTCTGACAACATCAAAGTGGATGGTGACAAACTGTTCGGGTTTGATGACCAGATTAAGGGCCTGCGCGAGTCTGATGCGTATCTATTTGGCGAAGGTGCTCCCACTACCGTTGGAGGAGGAACAAATCCCGCGGGTGGCGGTGGAGGTAAACCAAGTACTGTTGGTATGAATGATTTTATCCGGACTATGGCCGGAAGGTAAAAACAGAAAGGACAGGTGATTAAAGAATGGCGTACAACAGCATTATATCCCGCTCAGATGCGGAAGCTCTGATTCCGACAGAGATCAGCAACGAAATCATCCAAAATGTACCTCAGTTTAGCGCAGTCATGTCCCTGGCGAGAAGGCTGCCCAACATGAGCCGGAAACAGAAAAGTATCCCGGTTTTATCCGCTCTGATCAGTGCCTACTTCGTAAACGGTGAAGCTGGTGGTAGCGGCGGGGGATTGAAGCAGACCTCCAAAGCGGCCTGGGAGGGCAAGAACATAGTCGCTGAAGAACTGGCCGTAATCGTTCCAATACCGGAAGCAGTGTTGGATGATGCCGATTACGATATCTGGGGAGAGATCAAACCCCAAATGACCGAGGCTTTTGGAAGAGCTTTTGATCAGGCTGCCCTCTATGGAACTAATGCTCCTTCTACTTGGCCCAGCAATCTTTTAACTGGTGCAACCAATGCCGGCAACGTGGTTACCCTGGGTACTGGTGTAGATGTATACGATGATATTATGGGTGAATCTGGAGTCCTGGCACTTGTTGAGGTCGATGGTTTTGGCGTCAACGGTCATATTGGGGCCATGACAATGAAGTCAAAGCTTCGTGGGCTCCGCGATGCGAATGGCGTACCGATCTTCAATTCCAGCGTGCAGGAGAAAACTCGCTATACCCTAGATGGTGAAGATATCGTATTCCCCAAAAACGGCGCCATCGATGCGGCGCAGAGTCTCTTAGTGTCGGGTGATTGGCAACAGTTGGTATATTCCATTCGCCAGGACATCACCTATAAGGTTCTGACCGAAGCTGTTATCCAGGACAACACTGGTGCCATCATCTACAATCTGGCCCAGCAGGATATGGTAGCTCTGAGGGCTGTAATGAGACTGGGCTGGCAGTTGCCCAATCCGGTTAACGCTCTGCAGCCGACTGCGGCCAGCCGTTATCCCTTTGGAGTCTTGAAGCCCTAATAATCCAATAATATTGTAATGTTGTTGACCCCTGTGGCTTATTTGCCCGGGGGTCTCCCAATCTTATAAGGAGGTATTGATACAATGAGTGGATTCTATCCTCTTAACCCCAATTTGGATCAGGTTATGCAATCGGATGTTGAGGGTGTTGTCTTTGATTTGGGTTTTCTTGCTCACTTCCAGATAAGCGCTGCTAATGCAGTAGCCGCCGACAACGATGCAGTGCATGCTACTATTGACTGTAGTTCCGATACGAAAGTTGAAGTCACTACCGGATTTGCCAATCCAGCGGTACCCAGAAATATTACTGCTACTGTAGCATGTGATACGGCAGCTAATATTAAGGCTGTACAAGTCAAGGTAACCGGTACCAATTACCTTGACGAAGTTATTACTGAAGATCTTCCAGCGTTCACGGATAACACTGCCGGAACTGTGATAGGAAACAAAGCCTTTAAAACCGTAACCAAGGTGGAGATACCTGCAATGGATGGTGCTGGCGTAACTGTTACTATTGGATTTGGCGACAAGTTAGGATTGCCGAAAAAACTGGCTCACAACACAGTGCTGTTTGCTTTTCTAAACAACGTTAAAGAAAGTACTCCCCCGACTGTGGCCGTAAGTGCTACAGCTATTGATGGCAATACTGTAGACCTCAACTCTGCATTGGATGGTCACGTTGTCGATGTGTATTTAATCGTATAAGAGAAGGGGGCGAAAGGCCCTCTTCCTTTTAGGGAGGGAATATTGTGAAGGTTGAGATACTTAAGGCCACATTCTGGGGCGAACCATTAAACGTTGGAGATGAGATAGATATCGATAATACCATCGCTCAGCGTTGGATTAACAAAGGGATCGCCAAGCCGCTTGAAGAAGTACCCCCGAGCCAGAAGGGTACCGAGGGCAGTGCTGATGATAACAATAAGCCCCTTGATGAAATGAGTTACAACGAATTGCGGGAACTGGCCAAGGAAAACGAGATCCCGGGATATAGCAAAATGAACAAAGAGGCCTTGCTGGGAGCTCTGCAGGTTCATGAAATAGTTGCCGCAGAAACACCATCAGACAATAACCCTGATGCCGGGGATGATGTTCCGCCAGCTACCACTTAGGAAGGGTGATTGTAAATGGCTGTAACCCTTACCGTGGGAACAAACACTTACATTTCTCTTGTAGATGCAGAAGCATTCTTCGAAGAACGGTTATATACCGATGACTGGGATAATGCGACAGATGATCACAAGTCCCAGGCGCTGATCATGGCTACTAAACATATAGACCGCCTGGCGTTAGTGGGCAGGAAAAAGCAGTATTACAACCAGATCCTGCAGTTCCCACGATGCTATCCACCTGGGAGTTCCTTCAGCATGGTCGAATACATCGGTAACCTGCAAGAACCGGTCTCGGATGGTTATGTATGTGATATCGATATCCCAAAGGTAGTTAAAGATGCTTGCTGTGAGCAGGCTTTGTTTTTACTCGGGCTTACCGATTACGAAAGGCACCGTAACAAGCAGCAGGTGCTGGGCATGGTTGGTGGATCTGTGGGTAATGCAAACGAATATGCTGGTCAGTCTCAAGCCCAAAGTAATCGTCGATCCACAGTACTATGCCCGGAAGCCAGAGAGTTATTAAGACCATACCTGGCAGGAAGTGCGGTGATCATATGATCGAGGGAGCACTCAACCAATCAGCTGTCTGGAAGCATGTCACCGGCCATAACGGGTATGGTGAAGCAATATTTGATGACCCGGTCACAGTCAAAGTCCGTTGGGAAGGTAAGCGCAGGTTGGTTCGCAATAAAAAGGGTGAAGAGGTTGTTTCGGAAGCTATAGTTTACTGCCTTGAAGCGGTACAGCCTGGAGATTCTTTAGAATATGAGGATCTTGAATGGATCGTGATAAATGTAACTGAGGCGACGGGTTTTGACGGGACAGTATGGCACCGGGAATGCTCGGTTTAAGGCTGGTGAGGTAATTGAAAGAGTTTCCGACTGGGAAAAACCTTGATTCTGTGATAAAAAGAGTGGCCTTTGATGCTCTGGTAACAGGTGCTGAGGGAATTATCGTTGATATTATCGATGAAACGCCCATTAAAACAGGAACACTGCGCAGAAGTCAGACCGTAACTCCACACAGAGCCCGGCTGACGGTAAGTATCAGCGCAAATACTCCTTATGCTCATGCATTGCATGAAGGATCGCCACCGCATGACATTGCTCCAGATAAGGCCAAAGCGCTGGCCTTCAAAGTTGGTGGCGAAGTGATATATAGAAAAAGGGTTCATCACCCTGGGACTAAAGGCAACCCATGGATGAGGCGAACCGTTGAAAAGAAATTGAGTACTGTCGGGAAATATGTAACCGGCCAAGTTACTAACTCTTTGCCAGAAGGGTTGAGATAGTATGGCAACAACCATAATAGCCACTGATATTGCTGAATATCTTGCGGCGAAAAGAGAGGGGACATTTGGGACCAACATATTTGTTGATTTGCAGCCAGATAAACCGGATGAAGCCATAACTATATTTGATATAGGCGGCACAGATCCCAGGGAACCGCCTGAAATGTGGCGGCAGTTATACATCCAGGTACGCTGCAAGACCCATTCAACCGGCTATGAGAAAATATGGCGGGTTTTAAACTATGTGCTGTGCCCCACCGGCGGCTTGATTACGGTTGGTTCTAATAGCTACACGGCGCAGTTGGAAGAGATACCGTCCATATATGATCGGGACCAGACAAAGAGATATCTGTTTGGTTTCCGGGTCACGGTTTACAAGGTCAGCGGGACTATCACTGATACCTGGCTAAATGCACTAGTTGATTGGACTGAAACCGTGTTGGGAATCGGGTGGACTGTGGCCTCGGTATGGCCAGGTAACCTAAGGCCATCTGTCATATGGTCTTTGTCCGGGATCCAGACAAGCGACGGCAGGGGCAGCACGATCAGGCTGCACAAGAAATTCACAGCCAATATCCTGGGCAATACGCCGAATGATAGCATGTCAGGGGCAGTTTCAATAGTATCCGGGTTAAAGGCCGCAATAAAGATCGTACTGGACGATGAGAATAAACGATATCTTACGGTCGAAGATCCACGGGCTGACTTCCAGGGGAATTCTCTGACCAAATCCCAGGTGACCGTAACCCTAAGCAGGTCGGTAAAACAGGTTAGCGGCGAATTGCCGCTGATAAATGGTGTTACAACCATGGGCAATATTGAGTGAGGTGAAAATGATGGCCAAAAAAGATGTCCCGGCTGAAGAACCATGCAAATATCCCCGAGAAGAGCTTCTGGCAAACACGGAAGCTCTTTTTAATTGCAAACCCGAGGTTCTGCTGGCCGCCTTAACTGGAGATGCGAGGACCGTGTACACCGTTGCTGAGGCCAGCGGCCTTATTGATAACTTTAACCAAAGGAGCGTGATCTAAATGGCAGGAGGAAATTGGACCGCGACGGATATGCCCGTCTTACCAGGTCTATACATGAATTTCAAGGCCGCGGCTCTGGCTGCTATTGCTTCCGGTGCCCGGGGAGTGGTTGCCATCCCGGTCAAAGCTCACTGGGGTCCCATTGCTGAGTTTGTGGAGATCACCAGCGTTCAGCAGATCATTGATTATTTCACCGAAGACATAACCAACAACGCCACAGCTTATACCAGCCTGTATTTTGCACTGTTGGGTGGAGCCAGTAAGGTCCTGGCTTACCGGCTGGCCAGTACGGCGGCTGCGTTAGCAACAACCACTCTAGTAGATACAACCGCATCCCCGATCAATGTTCTCAGGCTCGATGCAAAATACAAAGGCACTCGGGGTAACAGTTTCAAGGCGACTGTGCAGGTCAATTCTGCCGATGCCACCAAGAAGGACATAAAGTTGTATGAAGGGACTACCCTTCTCCGAACATTCACCTTTACTTCTGGGACGGTCGACGCAGCGGTATCTGCGATCAACAATGACACCGGTAATGTATGGGTAACAGCCACTAAACTGGCTGCTGGTAATGGGACCTTAGCCAATGTATCAGCCCAGGCGTTTGCAAGTGGCGATTCGGGTATTTCCGGAGTGGTATCAGCTGATTACACTGCGTTCCTGACTGCCTTGGAAACCCAAACCTTTAACCTGCTGGCTCTCGATGGTGTAACCGATAGCGCTATTCATACTCTGGTAGCCGCATGGATAGCGCGGGTCAGAGGCGAGGGTATGGGGGTTATGGGTGTAATGGGAGGCACTACTGCGGCTGATACTGCTGCTGATGCAGTATCCCAGGCTGTGACCCGGTCAGCTGGATTCAATTTTGAGGGCATCGTTAACATAGGTACCGGGGCCAAACTGGATGGCATTGAGTACAGCTCAGCCCAGGTGGCCAGTTATGTGGCCGGTCTGATAGGTGGACAGAAACTGTCCGAGTCCACTACCTATGCTCCCACGCCATTCGATGATGTTACCAGACGCTGGACCAGATCTGAGATGGAGGCGGCCATTGCCGGCGGAGTGTTTATACTCTATCACGATGGTTCTATTGTAAAGCCGCTGCGGGGTATCAACACCCTGACCACCCTTGGACAGGACCAAGGATCTGGCTGGAAGAAGATCCGGACCATCCGGGTTATGGATGCGATCAACAGTGACCTGCAGGTGGCGGCCGAGGCCAACTACATCGGTAAGGTCAACAACACTGCCGAGGGCCGTGCATCCCTGATCGGGGCATTCAAAGAGTACATGCAGACGCTGGCCATGGATGGAATCATAGAGAACACTGGTTGGGATGTCTTCCTTGACCCAGACTACTATGGTGCCACTGCCAAGAAGAACCCAGAAGCCGATCAGGTATTTGTCAAATGGGAGGCATATATCACCGACGTTATGGAGCAGATATTCGGGACCTTTGTGGTCTATTAAGGAGGTGGCTTAGTTGGACGAAACCCGCGTAATAAACGGATCATTCGGAGAGATCTACCTAGATGGGGATTTCCTCTCCAACTTTACTCATTGCGAAATCAAGGACGAGCTTGAGTTTTCGGAACTCAAAACGGCCGGCACCAGGCGTACCAAGCATAAACTGATTGGCGTCAACGGATCGGGCGCTATATCAGGTTACAAGGTAACCAGCAAATTGCAGCAGACGCTTGCGAAAAACCCCACGGCCCAGTTTCAGATCATATCCAAACTGGATGATCCAGAGGCATATGGCGCTGAGCGGATCCGCGTGAGCAAAGTTAAGTTCACGAGTATCCCGTTTGCTAACTGGAAAACCGGTGAAGTTATCGAAGAGGAGTGGCCGTTTGTCTACGATGGAGATCCTGAATTTGTTGATCCCATCGTGCAGTCATAAGGAGGCAGCTTATGGATGACCTGCAGAAGTTGAGCGAAGCAGAGATTATAAACCGGTTACTTAGCAGCGAGATTCCACAAAAAACCGTGACCCTACAGCGCTTGGGTATACCGGTTACTCTAAAGGGTTTGACCGGGAAAGAGGTTTTTGCGCACCAGGAAAAATGCACCCGTAAAGGCAAAGACGGTGCAACGCTAGATGAAGAAGCGTTCAAAGTTGGATTAATTGCCGCTGCAACTGTTTCTCCAGATTGGGGAAATAAGGCCTTGCTTGAAAAATACAATGCCAGCGGGAAAGAAGAGGTTATTAAAAGGTTACTCCTGGCCGGTGAATTATCTTCATTAGGTGAAATAGTGATGGAGCTATCCGGTTTTGAAGAGGATCTGGTTGAGGTAAAAAACTGATTAAGGCCGGGGGGGTGGTGACGGCTATGTATAATCTTTTTACCCGTCACCACTTAACCCCGGGTGAATTTTGGGAAAAACCCAGAGGCGAACAAGTATTGCTTATGGCCTTTTCTGATTATGAAATTGAAGATCAGGAAAAATGGCTTAAGGAGGTGAACAAAAACTATGGCCGATGAACGCTATGAGATAGAGATATCAGTAAACACACAAGGAACCGAGCAGGCTCAGAAGAAACTTAGCGCCATGGAAAAATTCATCCAAAGGAACGAAAAACAGGCCAAAGCACTTGATAAGCTGAAGATCAGTCCTACCGCTTCCCTTAAGGATAGGGTGTCAGGTGCGATAGGTAAAATCGATTCAAAACTCAGAACTCTGGCAAGCAAAGACTTTACCATAGGAATCAAGGCAAAGGATATGGCCAGCGGAGTCATTAGCAAACTCGGGTTAGCTGTGGCCGGAGCTGGTGCTGGTATCGTTGGGGGAAGTATTTATGCTTTGAATGAATACGGTTCCCTTGAACAGGCTGAAATGGGCTTGGATTTCTTCATGGGTAGTGCCAAAAAGGGTAAAAAGGCCTATCGGGAGTTGGTGCAGTATGCAGCCAAAACTCCATTCGAGTTTCCTTTCCTGCAGGAATCGGCTATTGGCTTGATGGGCGTATATAAAGGAACCATGGATGTCGATAAAGCCTGGAAGGAATCGATACGGGACCTTACCGCCTTTGGCAATGCTGCCGGGTATACCGGCGCCGGCATGGAGGGCATGCAATTAGCCATGATGGGATTTAAACAGATTGGCTATAACGGAACGCTTCAGATGGAGGAACTCAGACAGGTATCTGAAAACCTGCGCGTACCAATGTCGGAGTTAGGCAAGGCATTGGGCGTTAGTTCTGATAAATTAAGAGATATCGGGACTTTGGGCATACCTGCATCCAAGGCCATGAACGATATCGTAACATACCTGGAAAAGAATTTTGCCGGTGGGATGGATAAACTATCACAGTCCTACCTTGGGCTTAGATCAACTATGAGTGATACCAAAAGATTTATTATTGCTGCTTTCGGGGCCGGATTAGCAGGACCTGTCAAACGAGTCTTAACTGACATAGTTGGTTCAACCGATTTTACGAGCAAGAAATTTCAGTCATTCCAAGCTAAGGTGCAGGCGGCGGGGCAAAAAATAGGTTCCAGATTTGAAGCAATGTATGAGAAGGTTAAGAAATTCTATGCAAACCTTTCAAAAGACCCCGGATTTCAAAAAGCAGATTTCGGAGGCAAAATTATTATAGCTCTCAGCAGAGGCCTGGAGGTATTCAATAATTGGCTTAATGGACCCGGCGGCGAACAGGTATCTGAGATAATGGGTAAGCTAGGAGAACTCTTTGCAACTGCCCTCGAAGCGATGATCCCATTGCTAACACCAACAGCAATAGCATTAGGCAAAGCGCTTATTAAAGGCATAGGGTCCGGGATAAAGGGTGCGATTACGCAGGGATTGAAAGATAACGGAGTTGGAATGGGGCTCACGCTTTTCAAAGGGGCTAATATGGGAGGCGGTGCGGTTCTGCCTTTAACAATATACAATATGGCACAGAACTTTGATGCAATGCTTGCCAAAAATACACCCAAAAAGGCAACCGGCGACATCGTAAACAGGCCTGTATATAGCCTAATAGGCGAAGATGGACCGGAGGCTATTGTTCCACTGTCCAGTAAATATAAGAGCCGCGGGATTAATCTTTGGGCGGAAGCCGGCAGAAGACTCGGAGTTAGGCAATATGCTGCCGGTGGTTTTGTTGGTTCAGCGCCGGCACTGGCCGGAGGAGGCGGCAATGTTACCGTATATTCATCGAACACCATAAACTGGGGCAATGTTGATGAGGATACCCTAGCCATGGAAATCGGCCGCAAAATCGTGGCCGATATGAAACGTTCAATGAAGCAGGCCTTGCAGAATAGAGGATAAGGCTGGTGATAGTAGATGGATTTCTATCTCGTGGAACAGGATGGGCCGGTCTTAAGATTACCGGTAAACCCTGCAGAGATTAGCTTTCAGCGAGAAAAGCTGTTTGAAACAGTAAACATAATGTCCCTGGGAGAAGTTGATTTTCCGAGCAATGGAGAGAAGGTCCAGGAAACTACCTTCTCTTCATTTTTTCCCGCGGAATATGATGCGAGCTATTGCCAATTCTCCAGCATTCCGGATCCGGAGGAGGCCATGGCCCAGCTTGAAGCTTGGACCAAGAGCCAAAAGCCGATCCACTTTATTGTTGGAGGAACCAAAATTAATAAGCTAGTCATGGCATCAGCTCATACACTGACAATTAAAGGCGGAGAGCCAGGTGATATCTATTTCGAACTTACCCTACGTAGTTGGCGTGAGATAAAGGTTAGAACCGTTGCTGAACTTCAACGGACTGCAAGCGGCATTATTGCCAATCGCCCTGATCTTAAACCGGTACCCAAAACTTATACTGTAAAACTAGGTGATTCCCTGTTCGCGATTGCAAAAATGCAGTTAGGAGACGGCAGCCGGTGGAAGGAACTCTTTGCACTAAACTCCTCAATAATTGGGAAAAAGCCTGAGCTCATATATGCCGGTACAAAGCTGGTGATGCCGGCATGAGTGTAGTTAAACCGGGTTTAAACAAATATGAGGTGGTTCTGGCCAACAAGTATTATCTGCGAGAACTGGTTGAGAGTATCAGCCTGGACGAATCCCTCTCGGATATAGCCTATCATGCCCAGGTCCGTCTGCTGGTTACCGATGAATTCCAAAAGATAGGGATCGCCAATGGCCAGGAGATAAGAATATCGGGAATCCCCTTTGGCGGCTCGAGCATGGTATATCTGCTGCATCCGGGAGTAGTCTGGGAATGTAGCAGTGAAACCACGGGGATTAAACATATTGACATTGATATTTATGACCGCTCAATCTATCTGGCCAAGTCAGAGGATGAATATTTGTTTCCGGCCGGTCAGACCGCAACAGATCGCCTGAAACAATACTGCAAGGACTGGGGCATTACGTCCTCAATCATTGCCGATACCAAGATAGCTCTGGCCAAGGGAGTATACCGAGCACAATCCATTTACAGCATGATTCAGCGGGATATTCAAGAGACTGCGGTAAAAGGCGGAGGTTTATTCCGGGCCCGTATGAGCCCTGATGGTCTTGAATTGATTGAACTGGGTAAAAACAAAAACGTATGGGTTCTCGAACCCGATCAGAACGTCAGTCAGATAACCCAGAAGCGCACCCTGGAAGGGACAGTCACACAGGTAAAGGTTTTGGGCAATGCCGGAGAAGATAGCAGGTCCCCGGTCTTGGCCATCGAAAAAGGGGAAACCGCAAAATACGGAACCCTGCAGGTAGTTCTTCAAGACGAAAAAATCACTACAGCTTCAGCTGCTTCGATATCTGCCAAGAAGCTTTTATGTGGGATGCAGGAAACATTTGAGGTAGAAGCCATTGACATTAATACCATCCGGGCCGGTGACAAGGTCATGTTATCGAGTACTGAGCTTTATGTGATATCGGTTAATCACCAACTAGGTAACCCAGGGAAGATGACTCTGGAGCTGGCCAGTGAGGATTATGTGAGGAGGAGGTTTTACCTTGAAGGAACTGGTTGATATGATAGACCGCCAAATGAAACAGCGAACTGCTGGAGCATTAGCAGGTAATACCTGTGTCCTTGGGACAATCACCTCGAACGGGGTTAAGCTTGATGATTTTAAACACGCTATCGATGATCCTATGTATGCTGATTGGACGGTTAAGTTAGAAGTTCCTCAAGCTGCCCGGACAGTAATTACGGCTTCCCCGGTAAAGTCAGACCCTAAAGGCAATGATATGGATGATGGATCAACCCTATATTCGTCTTTAACTCGGATAGATTTTCATGGGGAAGGCGGAGTTGGTGAAGCCCTAAAAGTCCACATAGATCTGAAGAGTGAGCTTAAGTCCGGCGATAGGGTATTAGTAGTCCCAATCAATGGCGGCCAGGACTGCGTGATCCTATGTAAGGTGGTGACATAGCAAATGGCTAATCTACTGCCAACAGATACAGTTAGTGGACTGACTATAGACAAAGAAGCTTCCACCCCGATTACATTTGGCAAGGGGTGGAAGTTTGATTTTGATGCCGGGGAATTTGTCACCACGCCTACTGGTCGGACGGCTACCGCCGATGAGAACGAGGCCTTTATGGAGTGGTGCCAAAAGGCTCTATTAACTCCGCGATACCGTCATTTGATATATGGCCGACAGTATGGCCATGATTTCGATGACTTAATTGGCAGGGGATTCTCCAGGGAAGTAATCGAGAGTGAGATCCAACGAATAGTTAAAGAGACTTTGACGGTGGATCCCCGGACGGATGAGGTTAAAAACCTCGTTTTTGTCTGGGAAGATAGTCGTTTGTATTTTACTTGTGATGTTATTTCGATTAAGGGCGACCAGATTCAAGTTGGTACAGGGGTGGTGATCTAGTGAGTTTACCGGATTTCTTAACAACAGAGACTGAGGACGTTATTCTGGCCAGGCTTCTTGCAACGGTCTCCAATGATATTGATAAATCCGAAGGCAGTTATATTTATGACGCCTTGGCTGCGGCGGCCGCTGAACTGGCACAAATGAAAATAGATATGCAAAACTTCCTTGCCAGAGGATTTGCATCCACGACTTTCGATGAATATCTTGACTACCGAGTAGAGGAACATGGATTAGAGAGAAAAGCCGCGGTAAAGGCAACCGGCACAGTCACCTTTACTGGTACCAGTGGGACCGTAATCCCATCAGGAACGGTTGTTGCTACCCCAGCCGATCCTATGCTCAGTGTGGCTGCCATAGAATTCGTTACCACGGCTGACACTACAATTCCGGCAGGGGGATCAGTAAACGCATCCATTCAAGCTACTACCGCCGGTGAGAATGGCAATGTATTATCGGGAACTATTACAGTCCAGGGAACCTATATAGCCGGTGTTAGCGCAGTAACCAACGCTTCTGCTACTACCGGCGGGGAGAATACCGAAACTGATACGTCTCTTTTGGCCCGGTATCTCACAAAGGTGCAAAACCCGGGGACCAGTGGCAATAAGGCGGATTATAAAAACTGGGCACTGGAGATTGCTGGAGTGGGTAATGCTCAAGTGATCCCGTTATGGGATGGAAACGGAACGGTGAAGGTTGTTTTGGTTGATGATGATGGACTGCCGGTATCTTCAACCATCGTGGATGCTGTCCAGGAACATATTTCACCATCAGCTGGCACCGGTGATGGGGAGGCGCCGGTTGGGGCAACGGTTACAGTAGCAGCTGCCACAGCAGTTAATATCAATGTAACAGCTACTATAATCCGAACCGGTACCAAGACCCTGGCAGAGATCAAAACGGCTTTCGAGACTGCCTTGACCGCCTATTTAAAAAGCATAGCCTTTGCTACTGACAATACTGTCCGCTATGTGAGAATCGGCTCTATGATCTTGGATACTGAAGGAGTAAGCGATTATTCAAACCTTCAGGTAAATAGCGGTACAGCCAATATAACTATTAGTGCTGGCCAGGTAGCTGTTAAAGGGACGGTGACGTTGAATGAGTGATATTCTGACATCGACTGCCGGCAAAAGTATGCTCCAGTGTTGTCCGGAATACTATCAGACATCGCTGATATTTAAAACCTACCTGCAAACTGCGGGGGCAGAACTAGATACATATGTTACCGGCATCGATCTGTTATTAGCAGCTATGTTTGTGGCTACAGCTCCGGACTGGGCCCTGGATATCTGGGAATCAGAGTTAGGGTTAGTATCGTACAGTGGAAAGGCTCTTGATCAGCGTCGAAGCAGGATAATATCAAAGATCCGTGGGATAGGCACGGTGAATATTGCCCTCATTAAGAGTGTAGCAGAAGCGTATACGTATGGGTCGGTAGAAGTTACCCCGGATCCTGCAACATATAGCTTTACGATTACCATGACGGATAAACATGGGATTCCGTCAAACTATGAGGATATGCAAGCTGCCATTGAAGAGATAAAACCGGCGCACCTGGGTGTGACATATGTGCTGCGATATCTCATCTGGAACGAGTTGGATGCTGAGGGCTTGACCTGGAACGAGGTGGACGCCAAGGCCCTGACCTGGAATGACTTTGAGTTAGGAGGCTGGATAGATGCCTGATTTAACCCCAAATTTAGGATTGAAGAAACCTATCGGAACGGAAACGGTCAGCCGGGCCAGTTACAACGAAAACCTAGATATTATGGATTCTAACGCAGCTAAGGCGAGTCATAACCATGACGGAGCCTATGATGCCCTGGGCGCAGCGGACGATGTACAGGAAACTCTTACTGCGCATCTGGCTGAGAAAGCGACACTAAGCACCTATGGTCATGTAAAAATCAATAGGGGTTCTAGCGACGTTGTGCCAGCCTGTACGACCGGGAATATCACCCTGTATGTTCGCACTGAT
>JAAYCK010000027.1 GCA_012729835.1 Syntrophomonadaceae bacterium | reverse complement strand
GGCGGCAGCCTTGGCCAGATAATCGGTGGCTACATAGTCAACCGCTCTGTTGTGAGGATTGGTGTTCTTGGCAGCCTTGGCCGGAACCTTACACTGAACGGTGAAGGTGGTGGCTTTGGCTTTGTCAGCTGCCTGAGCGGCTGCACACTTCAGATGAGATTCCATAGCGAACTGATCCTGTGCCTCGCGGCTGATGCCAAACTGACGGGCAACGATTTCAGCGGTGTAGCCCATGTTGATGGCACCAAGGTCCATAAACTGACCCAGATCGGGATGGATGTCAGCGCCAGCGCCCATCGGAATGTGGGTCATGTGCTGGCAGCCGCCGGCGATGGCAACATCGCCGCCCCAGCCATTCATCATGGTGGCGGTTGCAAACTGGATGGAGTTCAAACCGGAAGCGCAGAAACGGTCTACGGTACATCCGGGAACGTCATAGGAGCCATCGGAGAGGATCCATGCCAGGCGGCCGATATTCAGACCGGCTTCCATGAAAGCATTGGCGGTGGCGGCCCATACTACGTCATCGATAATTCCCTGCTTGGCTTTGTCTTCTAGGCCTACTCTCTTTCTCAGCTCTTTGAAGACCATGGCGGACAATTCATCCACGCGAATATTGGTGAACCAAGATTGCTTGCCTGCGCGGGCTACCGGAGTACGCGCAGCTTCTACTACAAATACATCCTTCATTACAGATAATCCCCCTTAAATGTTTATTTTTCGATCTCTACACTGTTTACCTCATAAAATGAGACAAACCACTCACACGTTAATATTTCTACATGGAAACGTTTATTCCTTCTAAGTGACATACAAAAAAAGAAGTTCAAATATTCAAATATTTAATGCCTTTCGTCATATCTATTAAATTTTATTAAAGGATAATATTTGAAAAGGAATGCAAATATCGAGGAATGCAACTATTCAGCCGTCGACACTTTTCTGTTTGACCTGGTGATTTTGATGAATTATTGAAGGAAAATATGCTTCGCTGTCGAAAAGATATGATGGGAAACTACACGAGGAGTTTACTATGCGCGAATATGTGCTTTTTGTTATATTGATCTTTATCCCGATCGGTTTGGCTTTGCACTATTTCTTACGGCGGGAAGGACTGCCTAATAAGGATACCTATATAGTATTAATATTGGCGTTGGTGATAATATTCACATTTCCAATTTCTATGGCCAGATTGGGAATATACGTATCGATGCTGATTTATCTGCTGGTTATTTCTGCCTTGGTCTGTTATTTATTATACCCGGGTGAAAGCAGGTATCTGGAAAAGGCATTTGCTTCCTTACGCACTCTGAGAATAAGAGCTGACGGCAAGGAAGAACCTGATCTTAGCGGTCTTACTTATGAGGAGGCCACCAACCTATTGTTGGGCTCTCTGGAAAATACAGCACGCGAACTGCTGGGACCGGCACCAAATGCTAGCCCATCTCAGGGCGCGGAACCTGATCTAGCAGATGAGCTACCTGTGGCTGAGGGCCAAGACGTCTCGGCAGAGCAATCACAGGCTGTGGCGATGTCCGAACCGACCACGGAAATAACTGTTTTGGATACCGAAGCAGAAGATGCAGCGTTAGACATTATGGAAACTGAAGTAAGCAGTGAAAAACCTTTGGCTGAGCTTGAGCAGGATGGGGCATTTGATGAACCATTAAGTCAGGTCGCAGAAGAGCGAGGGGACAGCACTGAAGATATCACAGCTGAAGGAATTGGCGAAACGTTGACCGAAGAATCTGCTGCGGCAGCTGCGGAGGCAGATTCAGCCGAAGAGAATGATGTATGGGTAGCGGATGAGATAGACAATAATATATCGGAAGCTGTATTGGTTGAAGCGACTGATATATTATCTGAAGAAACCTGGGCGCTCAGGCCTGATTCAGCAGAGGGAACAACGGGAGAAGCGCTAGAGCCTGTGCAGGTAGGAGAACCTTATGAGGCTGCCGCCGAGATACATGAAATTTCTGAAGAGCTTGAGGCAGGGCCAGCAGAAGCAACGGCAGTGGATATCCCAGCAGCGTCAGAGTATATTGAAACAGCAATGGTTGAGGTCCCGCCAGCGGAAAGAGAGCCGGAAGAAAGCCATGAAGTTGCTGCAGTAGAAATGATCGAAATGGAAGAAGAGTTCGAGGCTTCTGAAGCAGCAGAGCCTGTGGAAGAGATTGAAGCAGCACCCGGGGAGGGCCAAACAAAACCGGATGAAACTGATCTGCCTGATGAGCCCGGGGGAGAATCAATTGAGGTTACTGCAATAGATACGGGTGAAACCGAAGAAGAAATCGAATTGCACTCTGATCTGGAAGAACCAGCTGAATTTAATATGGCTAAGGATGCAGAACAGGCTGGGGCCGAGAATGGTCTGCCGAATGAAGCCATGGAAGAGCCTGACTCGCCCGGAGAGGAATCAATTGAGGTTACTGCAATAGATACGGGTGAAACCGAAGAAGAAATTGAATTGTACTCTGATCTGGAAGAACCAGCTGAATTTAATATGGCTAAGGATGCAGAACAGGCAGGTTCTGAGAATGATCTGCCAGATGAAGCCATGGAAGAGTCTGAACTGCCCGGGGCAGAAACCACAGCTGACGCACATGGGGAGCAGGCAGATGCAGAGGTCGAGCTTGAAGCCAGACCGATGGAAGAAGATATTGAACAGACGATAGAGACTGAGATATTTGAGGAAATTATTGCAGAAGAAGACAAGGCCAATCTTCAGGATGACAATGAAGCCATAGTTGATGATACACCGGCCGGAATGTCTGCCATGGATATGGCAGATCAATTCCAGTCAGCAGCCGAACCTGAACATGAAAACACCGAGGAGGCAGCGGTCAGCCCGGAGGAGACTGTTGAGCCGGCTGAAACCGATCAAATCATGACTGTGGATGATGAATCAGTCGGCCAGGCGGCTGATATCCAGGTAATTGAGGAGAATGATTTTAATACCGTTGAGGAGATCTCTGCAGAAGCTCTGGAGGAAGAATACCGGGAAGAACTGCCTGAAGAGGCCATTACTGATGTAGCATTAGAGGATACCATCATCGAAATATCCTCAGTTAACGAAAATGATGAGCCTGAGACGGAAGAAGAAACAGCGTTATTAATTGAAGCAACGATCGAGGACGAGGAAAGCCGGCAGATTATGCTACAGGCTGACACCACTGACAGCGGATTGAAGCGGGTGGATGTCTTGCGTTGGGTTGACGAGGGATTCCGCTGCAAAGCCATGCCAGACCTGCCTGCTGCCATATATGCCTTTGTCCAGGCCTGGAACGGGGTAGAAAACGATGAGCTGAAATACCTGATAACCCTTGAACTTGTTGAGTTATACAAGGAATGTGGTTATTATAACTATGCCGAACAAGTGCTGGGAAATTACCTTGAATTGGGTGGACACAAATCTGATATAATATATGAAATTAATCGTCAGCTCGATGCTGTGAGATTTTTAGCTACGGAATTAACACGACTGGGTATGAGCGGGGCCCCTTGGGCTCAAGTGCCACGCTGGATAAGAATGGAATTGGAAAACGCACTGACCAGTAAGTCATAACGAAGGGAGAAAAAAGCATGAAAAAAAGCCAGGAGATTATTGGCCTGCCGGTCTTTTCGGTTTTAGACGGGAAGAAAATCGGACAGGTTAAGGATTTGCTCCTTAACCCTGAGGAAGGTAAACTCGATTTTATTCTTGTCAGCAATGGCAGTTGGTATTCCGGGGCACGAGTCTTGCCCTATAAAGCCGTAATGGGCATAGGTCAACATGCGGTTACTACTGAAAGTGACACCTCGATGACCAATATCAGCGAAACTGCCAGCGCCCACAGTCTTCTGCAAAGAAATATTGAGATCAAAGGAAACAGGGTACTTACAAATCGCGGGAACCTAATTGGTATAGTGATAGAGTATGAATTGGATGAAATTACCGGTAAAGTTACCCGCCTGGAATATCGGACAGCCCAGGATGAGTCGGTGGTCGAAATCATTGATGCGGGGCAAGTCCTCACTTATGGCATGGATGTCATAGTAATCAAGGAAGATGCGGTCGGCGGAAGCCCCATCGGACCTGACAACTCCGAGGAAGAAGTAACGTTACAGTCGGTCGAATCGGTAAAGCCGGCAGATACCATAGTTGTAAGTGCCCCGCCCGCCCCGGTCGAGGCTCCAAGCGAAATCCAAGTTAGCAACGTTTCTCCCCAGCCGGAACCGGCTAGGCCGGTAGTACCGCCCCCGGTACCTCAATCAGTGATACCTGCTCCGGTTCGTGAAGAATTACCCGAGGCTGATTTTACGCCTGCAGGTGGTGGTGATGGGGCAGCATTTTTTAAACAAAGACAGAGACAATTCCTATTGGGCAAAAAACTGGTCCAGGATATCCGTGATGCTTCCGGCAACCTTTTGATTCCGGAAGGGACGGTAGTATCCGAGAAGATCATAGATCTGGCTGAAAAGCACAATAAGTATGTGGAGCTAACCCAATGTGTTAAATAGACTCCGCTTATAGGAGAAAGGGTATGCCGCATACTGGTAAATCGATAGCACATATAATATCGTTGCTAATAGCTTCAATATTTGTCTGTTTGATATTTGTATCTCTTGCCCTAGCCAGAAGAGATGCCAATATTTACCCTTCCAACGTCTGGGCAGGCGGAGTGGCCATAGGAGATCTCACGCCAGACCAGGCGGCCAAGGCTCTGGCTGCTAAATCCAGTGCGACAGATATTATCAGGCTAAAACTGCCCGATAAAACATTAAGGATTCCCCTCAAAGATATTGGTGTTCAATATAATAATGCTTTGACCCTGGCCCAGGTGAATAAAAATCTTTTCCCTGATGGCGGACTAGCGGGACTTTTACGTCACTCGATAGTACGCGGTAAGCGTCAGGAAATAGCCCCAATATTTGCATGCGATACCCAAGTATTGCAGAGGCAGATAAGGGCGATCAAGGTGAAGCACGATAAACCGGCCACTGATGCCCGGATAATATATTCCAACAACTACTGGGAGTATGTATCTCACAGCAGTGGATATGCCGTTAATACAGCCAATAGTGTCAAGAAAATTGATGAGGCCCTGAAACGTGGAAGCCTCAATAACCTAGCGCTGGCAGTCAAACCAACTAGTCCGCGGGTCAAGCTGGATGATATTTCTCGAATTGATGGAATAATCGGGCGAAGCGAGATCGATCTCCCCGGCAGTCACGATCAGTATACCAGTACACTGAAACATATTAATGGAATGATTATTTTACCGGGTGGTCATATCGACCTGGCCATGACAGGAAGCGGATACTCGGGTTTGATCATAGGTGCTCTGAGCAGTGCCTGTTTTCAGGCGGGAATGCAAAGCCAGGGCCGCTATATTTATAACCGTCTCGGTCATCCCATCCTGATAAGCGCCACCAGCAGTAATAATTATCTCACTATCCGGATATATAGCTGCCAGGGATCAAGTACTTAGGAACAGGTTGAAATTTATCAACCAGGTAATAATTGAAAATATCTTAAGGTGTGCCCTAATGCGAGTATTTGTGTTATAATCCAAAATATATTCTTGAGGCTGGAGGAGGAAAGAGCATGGAAGAACTTGCCAAGCAGGTCAAATATGATAGTTTGCGTACCCTGATTTGGATCATCATTTCTATGGGAATAGGCATTGGAGTCTATTATCTGTTGTAAATCAGGTTAAACAAATACAGCCGGGCTTCTGTATTACAGGAGCTCTTTTTGTTTAGGCTAAGAGAAATGTATCACTCGGACTTTGGGAAACGAGCCTGATCAAAAAGACCTGAAAGAAAATTACCATGATGGGCCGCCTAATGAAATAAATGATTATAGGAGGGATATATAATGTCAAACGTAAATGCTCTTAGTGAAAACACCTGGGATGGATTCGTTGGCCAATCAGCCGTACCGGTTTTAGTAGACTTCTGGGCTCCCTGGTGTGGCCCTTGCCAAACCCTGGGCCCCATTGTGGATACCCTGGCCACTGAAAACGATGGCAAAATAGCGGTAGGCAAGGTCAACGTAGATGAAAACAAGGGTCTGGCTGTAAAATATGGAGTTCGGGGCATACCCACCCTGTTGTTCTTCAAGGGTGGAGCCGAGGTTAAACGCATCGTCGGCGTTCAAAACAAAGCTCAATTACAGCAGGTCATCGACGAACTTACCGCACCATAGATTTGTTGAAGAAAAGTGAATAGATACTTTTAGAGGGGCTGAAAAGCCCCTCTTTATATTTGCGATTATTATTCTGGATCCTTGCTTTTTCCTTTGCCAGGCAGTCTGGCTAGAAACTCTTTTATACGATTTTCGTTTCCGTTGTTACCCGGAGTGTAGAAGCTGTAACCCAGCATTTCTTCAGGGAGATACTGCTGTTCAACATAACCACCAAAGTCAGGGGGATATTTATAGCCCTCACCGTGCTGGAGGATCTTACGTGCTCCTGAATGTGAGCTGTCAGCCAGATGATTAGGTACCTTGATCCGCCGACTCTGCCTTACCGCTGAGATGGCTGTATCTATAGCTGTTTTACTGCTGGTGCTTTTGGGAGAAGTGGCCAGGTAGATAGTGGCCTCGGCCAGAGGTATCCTGGCTTCAGGAAGTCCGACATGTTCAACGGCCTGAGCAGCTGATACGGCCATCGTCAAAGCGAACGGAGCTGCCAGGCCTATATCTTCAGCAGCATGTACTATCAGACGTCGAGCTATGAACCGAGGGTCTTCCCCCCCTTCCAGCATAACTGCCAGCCAAAAGAGGGCTGCATCTGGATCTGAGCCCCGGATACTCTTAATGAAGGCCGAGATAGTGTCATAATGATAATCACCACTGCGGTCGTATTTGATCAGGGGGCGGGCTAGGACCTTTTGAAGTTTATCAATATCTATTACCGTGAGGGCATCAGGATCCATAAAAACATTGACGGTGGTTTCCAAAATATTCAAAGCCATTCTTGCATCGCCCTTACAAGCCCTTGCCATCCAATCCAGGCTTTCTTCTTTAATCTCGATGGCGTATTGTCCCAGACCACGTTCCGCATCACTGACCGCCCGCCGGATCAATTGAGCTAGATCCTCCTCGCTGAGCGCCTCCAGCAGGTATATCTTCATGCGGGAAAGCAAAGCGTTATTCAGTTCGTACAGCGGATTTTCTGTTGTGGCTCCAATCAGAGTCAGGGTACCGTCTTCTACAAATGGCAGCAGTACATCCTGCTGGCTTTTATTGAAGCGATGTATCTCATCGACAAACAATACCGTGCGGACATGGTGATATGTCATACGATCAGCCGCCGCAGAGGCAACTTTTTTAATATCACTGACCCCGCTGGTCACCGCGGGGAGGAATTCAAAATGTGAATTGGTCACCTTGGCAATAACCCGTGCGATACTCGTTTTGCCAGTGCCGGGCGGGCCGAATAGGATAAAAGAATGTAATTGGTCGCGTTCTATAGCCCGCCGCAAGGGAGAACCGGGGGCTATGATCTTTTGACCCACGATCTCATTCAGATTTTGGGGCCGCATACGATAAGCGAGCGGTGCATTGGCTTCGATAATTTTTTCACGGTTGGTCTCAAATAGATCCATAATCTGCTGGCTCCTGTTGGCCGGGCCGGTCGGCTCAGTCCCTTTGCGTTTCATTCACCTCTCTATTCTACTAAATAATCAGCCCGTCAGACAAAGGCGCATTTTTTTTTTGAGAGGAGAGAAAATATATAAATCAATGTATGGGGGGACTGCGCTTTGATTAAGATGCGACGCCTAAAAAATCTTCCCGTTTTTGACCGGAAAACGGCGCGGGTCGTAGGCCGGGTGGAAAGGGCGGTAGTAGGTGGAGATTTCAATTTACTCTATGTGGTCATCAATCGAAGCGAAGGTGGCCGCGGGATCCTGAAAAAAGACGATTTTTTGCTGGGACCGGATGCTTTAGCTATAAATGGCTGTCGCCGTATTAAACCATATCTGACCGGGGAAGAATCTCCAATATATAAAAGGAAACTGGGTGATGCGGTCTTTGACCACAACGGTACTGAACTGGGTATAATCAGCGACTTCATTTTAGCCGCCGGCAGTGCTGATGTCGAAGGGGTTGAGGTATCATCCGGTACCATTCAGGATATGCTGGCAGGGCGTGTAGAGATACCACTGGAGCAGATTGACTGGAGAAGCCGATCTGGCGCTGTAGCCAGGAGGAAAGGAAGCGAAAACTGATGATGATAAAATGTCCGATATGCGGCGGGCTTCAGGTTGGGCGGGTTGGCAATGAGCAGTATTATTGCTGGAACTGCTTTATGGAGTTTAATTACAATAAGGGCCGGATAAACCTGTATGAGGTTGCCGAAGACGGCAGTTTGATAGCGATGGACCGCTCTCCTGAACTGCTTTAGGGTCCTGGGAAAGAACAGGGGAGGCCCTTGACCGGTGCATAACAACAATAAAAAAGTCTGGCGTTATATAATATTCTTTATAGTTTCGGTGAGCATCGCCTGGTTTCTCTATCTGGTTAGAGAGGTGTTGCTCACTTTTCTGTTGGGAGCAATTCTGGCTTATCTTTTATTCAGACCGGTGCGGTGGATAGAAAAGCACGGTGTGAAACGGGCATGGGCAATTCTCTTGCTTTATTTATTCTTTGCTGCCCTCCTGGGATCTGCTTTGGTTTTGGCCATCCCTGCCATCATAAGAGAAATGACCATCCTGGCCCATTTATATCCTCAATATGCTGATCAAGTGCAGGAGCTGACTGCGCGTATAGACCATATCAACATGCCGGCCAAGCTCAGCGAGGTACTGAATCAGAACCTAGCCAGGGTAGAAAAGGGCATTTACAACGCGATCAGCAATTTTCTGGGGGGACTCTATGCACTCTTCGGCAAGATGCTGGCCTTGATATTTTCACCTATTCTTGCTTTCTATATGATGAATGATTGGGAAAAAATACGAGATGTTTTCTTGAACCTGTGGACACCGAAGGCCCGGCGAGAGGCGGTCGCTATGTTTGCGGAAATTGACAGTGTACTCATTGAATTCATCAAGGGGCATCTGATGATAGCGGCATTGGTAGGATGTGCGGTGGGGTTGGCTGCCTTGCTGCTGGGAGTCAGATTCCCTTTGTTGCTGGGAATAGTAACGGGGTTATGCGACCTGGTGCCCTATTTCGGAGCATTTTTAGGGGCGATTCCGGCAGTGGCAGTGGGACTGTCCCAATCCCTGAACTTGGGGATATATATGGCGGTGTCTATCGTTATCATCCAACAGTTGGAGAGCAACATAGTAACTCCTCGCATAATGGGAGGCAAATTGGGGCTGCATCCTCTTACGATAGTCTTTGCGCTCCTGGCGGGCGGAAAACTGATGGGCATCTGGGGACTGCTTTTTGCCGTTCCTTTATTGGCTTCCCTCAAGGTAGTGCTGGCGCGTGCTTATCTCTGGCTGGTAGACAAGGGCTGAAAGCGCGGCAAAGTGACGGTGATTGCTACATTATTTAGGGTCTCTTGGTTGACAGCGCACCATATATTCGGGGAAAATAGAGTGGTAAGTCTTTAGCAGCTTGGAGGAGGCCTTGGCGTGTGGAGCAGCAGTAAAATCAGAGAAACCTTTTTGGAGTATTTCCGGGACAAGGGACATACAGTGGTGGAGAGTTCTTCACTGGTTCCGATAAATGATCCCACCCTATTGTTCACCAATGCAGGTATGAACCAGTTCAAGGATGTTTTCTTAGGCATCGATCGCCGCAAATATATAAGGGCGACTACCTCACAAAAGTGCGTAAGGGCCGGCGGCAAACATAATGATCTGGATACAGTGGGAAGAACGGCCCGGCACCATACCTTTTTCGAGATGCTGGGAAATTTTTCTTTTGGAGACTACTTCAAGCGTGATGCTATTCAATATGCCTGGGAATTCCTCACCGAGGTGGTAGGACTGCCCAAGGACAAGTTATGGGTCACCATATACCAGGATGATGACGAAGCCGACACCCTTTGGCGAGAGGTTACCGATGTCAATCCCCAACGGATCCTGCGCCTGGGCGAGAAGGACAACTTCTGGGCTATGGGTGATACTGGTCCCTGTGGTCCCTGCAGTGAGATTCATTATGACCGTGGACCTGAATATGCCTGCCAGCATCCGGAGTGTGGATTAGGAGTATGCGATTGCGATCGTTTCCTGGAGATCTGGAATCTGGTCTTTATGCAATTCAACCGGGATGAGAATGGTAAGATGTCGCCCTTGCCCCGGCCCAGTATAGACACCGGCATGGGCCTGGAGAGACTAACTTCAATATTACAAGGTGTAGACAGCAATTTTGATACTGATCTTTTTATACCGATCATCGCTTATATAGAGCAGCTCACCGGTCAAAAATATGATCGTGGTGAAGGGGGCTTTCCCTTCCGGGTAATAGCTGATCACAGCCGTTCCTGCACCTTTTTAATTGCTGATGGAGTACTGCCATCGAATGACGGTCGCGGTTATGTTCTAAGACGTATATTGAGAAGAGCTGTACGCTTTGGCCGTTTTTTGGGGATACAGGATGCTTTCCTTTATAAAACGATTGACGTGGTCTGTGACCTTATGAAGTCAGCCTATCCGGAGATTCATGATAAGCGGGATTTTATCAAGGACGTAGTCAAGCTGGAGGAAGAACGTTTCCTGGCTACACTTACGGACGGTCTGAAGAAAGTTGAAGAGATAATCAACGGACTCAAGCAGGAAGGCAAGAAGATATTCTCCGGAGAAGATGCTTTTATGCTCTATGATACTTATGGTTTCCCCCTGGATTCTACTGAGGACCTTGCCGGGGAGAATGGACTTATCCTCGATAAAGATGCCTTCAATCAATGTATGGAAGAGCAACGCAAACGGGCGCGGCAGGCTAACAAGGGCGAAAATGCATTCGCGCGCGATATCATGCTCTCTGATCTGTTCGCAGGTTTCCCGCCTACCCGCTTCGCAGGATATGACGTGCTCCAGGAAAAGGCCTCTCTTCTGGCCCTGGTCAGCGGCGAACAATTGATCGAGGAAGCAAGTGACGGCGAAGTATTAGTATTGACTGCTAGCACGCCTTTTTACGCTGAAAGCGGCGGACAGGTGGCAGATACAGGAATCATTAAGGGCCAAAATGGTACTATCGTGGTGCGGGATGTGCAAAAGGTAGCTAACTACATAGTCCATGCGGGTCATCTGGAAGGCAGCATAAAGAGCGGGGAAGAGGTCAGCCTGGAAGTCGATGGTACACGGCGTTTGGATATTGCCCGTAACCACACCGCGACACATCTACTGCATCAGGCGCTACGTCAGACCTTGGGAGAACACGCCCAGCAGAAAGGTTCCCTGGTAGAGCCGGAGCGGCTGCGCTTTGATTTCACCCATCTGGTGTCAATGAGCGAGGAAGAGTTGCAGCAGGTGGAGAATATAGTTAACAACGCTATCTGGAGCCTATATCCAGTCGATACTACGGTAACTAGCCTGGCGCGGGCCAGGGAAATGGGCGCCACGGCCTTGTTTGGCGAGAAATATGGTGAAGAAGTAAGAATGGTGGCAGTAGCTGATTTCAGCCGTGAACTGTGCGGAGGCACCCATGTTAAAAACAGCGGGCAGATTGGGATATTCAAGCTTCTTGCGGAAAGTAGTATAGGGTCAGGTCTGCGCCGAATCGAGGCACTCACCGGAACCCATGCTCTGGCATATTTGAATAAGGCAGAGTCGGACTTGAAGGCAGCCGCGAATGTCTTAAAAACTACACCAGCTGAATTGGGTCATCGGATTGAAGGGCTTAGCCGGACTCTGAAAGACCGGGAAAAAGAAATCGAAGGACTCAAGGGCAAGCTATCCAGCGCCTCCAGTGTTGATTTGATAAGCCAGGCCCGGGATTATCAAGGGGCCAAAGTTCTGATAGCGGCAGTGAGCGGACAGGATGCCAATTCCCTTAGATCTCAGGCGGAGATGCTTAGAGATAAGCTGGGCAGCGCTGTGGTCCTGTTAGGGGCAGTGGTGGAAGACAAAGTTTCCCTGGTATCTTTTGTAAGCCGCGATCTGGTCGAACGCGGACTAAACGCTGGCAAGATCGTAGGTGAAGCCGCGAAGGTCGCCGGTGGCGGAGGTGGCGGCCGGCCGGACATGGCCCAGGCTGGCGGCAAGGATACCAGCAAACTGGAAGAAGCCCTGGCCCGGGCACAGGAATTGGTAGAAAAAACCTTGAAATAGACCAGGAAAATAGCAGCTTAACCTAGAAGTCATACACCGGGGAGGTGTGAATTATGCCTCAGGAGAACGAGAACACAGTCAGTTTTACCAAGCAGAGGGAAAATGAGAACCGTGTAGACAGCATTCTTCGTACGGTTTACCGGGCGCTGGAGGAAAAGGGATATAACCCGATTAATCAATTAGTAGGATATATGATATCAGGTGATCCGGCATACATAACCAGCCATAATGAAGCGCGTAACCTCATTTGCAAGGTAGACCGCGACGAACTAATGGAAATTCTTATCAAGAATTATCTCAAGGTATGACCGAGAAGTACTGTTGTGCCAATTAGACCGGACAAGCCGGTTTGAGCCAAAGCCCGTATAATCAACGTACTAACGCTGGCTTACGGGCTTTTCTGTCCCGTAAATATGGGCGGTAAACAGGGGCGCTTAGGGAGTGGATCAAATGAGGATAATGTGTCTGGATGTTGGTCAAAAGCGTATAGGCATAGCCTTGAGCGACTCCATGGGCTGGACGGCCCAGGGGCATTCTGTTCTGCAGCGTACATCAGGAGATGACATGGCACGAATATCAGCGCTGTGCAGTGAGAATGAGGTGGAGACCATCGTGGTCGGGTTTCCTCTAAATATGAATGGCACCGAGGGTCCCAAGGCCATGGAGATCAAAGAGTATGCCCGTGAATTGGCGGAATATACCGGGTTACGGGTCGAGCTATGGGATGAGCGATTGACTACGGTTACAGCTGAAAAGATTCTGATCCAGGCCGATGTCTCCCGCCGCAAGCGGAAACAGGTCATCGATAAAATGGCGGCAACCGTCATACTCCAATCCTATCTGGACAGTCATACTGGTAAGTAGTATTGCTGCGGGCATAATTTGACAAAGGTCCAGTGAGATATTAGAATAGCCTTAGCTTTTGGAAAGAGGTGGCGTAATGAGCGACGAAGAATTATTCGACGACGAGGAATTCTCGGTACTGGTTCTGGTTGATGACGAAGGAGTAGAACACGAATTTGAGCTCCTGGCTGAGATGGAGATCGAAAACGAAAAATACCGCGTCTTGATTCCACTGATGGAAGAGGAAGACATCGAAGACATCGAGGACATCGATGAGTTTGAAGCGGAAATCGTAATACTTAAAGTAGTCTTTGATGAAGAGGGCAATGAGATGCTCAGCGATATTGAAGATGAAGAAGAATGGGAAATGGTTGCTGACGCCTGGCAGGAACTGGTGGATAATGAGGAGCTATAAACCACCTGGATCAAGTGAAGAATCTAATTAATAAAAGAAGGTCCTAAGGACCTTCTTTTTTATATGGGCAAAAGGACCGAAATGGGTTAGAATATTAAAGTTAAGGACTATACATCAATCCATCTATTAGCTTTGTTGTGGAGGTCGCACCTTGGCATTGGAAAAATGGAAAATTGCAGTAATCCTTATCTCGATTATGCTGCTGGGAATATGTACTGCGGTTATAATATATTTCTATCAAGTTTTTTATACCTCTGATCGTTTCTTACCCGGTGTTGAGATTGCAGGAGTTTCGGTGGCGGGTTTGACCAGAGACGAGGCGGCAGTTAAACTGGACCAGGCACTTAAGGGTGCCAGTACCGCTACGATAGTCTTTTTCCATGCTAGTTTTTCATATCAGACCAGCATGGATCAATTGGCCGTGCCCTTGGATGTCGGAAAAGCCGTTAATGAAGTATGGGGGAAAGAGCAGGACCGGGGACTTAAGTCCAAATTGCTGAACCTTAACGGGATTCATACCGTAGCCTATCCTCAGAAGATAGTCTATCGCCAAGGACCGTTGGGACAGATGTTTAAAAATTTTGATGAGCAACTGGGGGTCAAGACGGTTGATGCTACCTTGAATGTGGACCCGGTTGAAGGCCTGGTCATCGTACCCGGAACTCCCGGCGAGATAGTTGACGTTACGGCCTTAATGGAAAGCCTGCCCAAGGAATGGGAAGACATAGAGCATCTGCAGATCGGTATAGCCATGGTAGCCCAACAACCCCAGGTTAATGAAGAAGACCTCAAGGGAATGGGGGAACTCTCCAGCTTCAGCACCTGGTTCAATACGGGAGAGATAAACCGCTCCGCCAATCTGCGTCTGGCGGCCCGGACCCTGAACGGGACCATGGTCAAACCGGGTGAAATTATTTCTTTTAACGAGGTAATCGGACCACGTTCCATCGAAACCGGTTTCAATGAGGCCATGACCATCGTTGGTGGGAAGTTTGTACCAGGTATAGGCGGTGGTATCTGCCAGGTTTCAACCACCTTGTATAACGCAGTTTTGCTGGCTGGTTTGACCATTGTGGAACGAAATCAGCACAATATGGCGGTAAGCTATGTCCCGTTGGGCAGAGATGCGACGGTTTCTTATGGAAGTCAGGATTTCCGTTTCCAAAACAACACTGACTCACCAATATACATACGTGCTGTTACCAGCGGCGGAATAATCACCATAAATATTTACGGCGACCTTACCCACAAACAGAAGATCGTTCTCAGCTCGGTGGTAGATGGTATGATTCCCTTTAAGAAGGTGGATGTGGTTGACGAGGCTCTGGCACCTGGGGCGGTAATGGTGGAACACTCCGGTATCAATGGCTACTCCGTTCGAGCTTTCCGCAGCTTCTACGATGCCGATGGCAAATTAATTAAACAGGAGTTACTCTCTACCGATCGCTACCTGACTCTTGATGAAATCACCCATCGCGGACCCGGCAGTAATCTGCCAACTGAACCCAACGGCGAACAGACCATAAGCCCTGAGAACAACGGTGAATTGCATGAACCATCTGGTGACTCGACCGGTGATAACAACGTCCAGCCGCCTGCGCCGTATGCGACAGATGTAATAAGTGAACCTTCTATATAGCCTTTATGACCCGCATGGGTAAAAGTTATATAGAACATGTTTCCGAGGGCGGTATTCGTACATGGTTTATATACTTATAGCAAAGCAGATCAGCAGAAAAGAAGTGAAGAAATGAGTGAAGTCGTTATCAAGCAACGCAACAGGCAAAAATGGCTGGTTATCTCGATCCTGATAATTCTGGTGGCTTTGGTGGTTTTTTGGGCCTGGCACACTCTTAATACTCTCTATCAGCCGGTGGATGCCCGGGATAAAAGCCAGATAGATGTCATTATACCAGCGCAGGCTACGGCTCCTCAGATTGCTGCTATCCTTGACAAGGAAAAGCTGATCCGCAGCCAGACCGTTTTTTTACTCTACTGTCGCCGTGCAGAACTCGACAGCCGTTTGAAGGCTGGGCATTACAGGTTCAGCCGTAGTCTAAGCACCCCGCAGATAGCCGAATTAATCGCTCAGGGACATGTGGCGGGGATCAGCTTTACGGTACCTGAGGGATATACCATAAAGCAGATCGGAGATCTTCTGGTCAAACATAACATCTGTACCGAAGAGGACTGGAAGGCGGCACTATGGGAAACATACGATTATGACTTCTTGGATGGTGTCCCGGTAGATACCAAGGACCCGCTGGAGGGATTTCTTTTTCCTGATACCTATGAAATAGAAGAAGGCAACAGCGCCATACAGATCGTTGACCAGATGCTGAAGAATTTCGGCAAGCATTGGGATAAGTATTCCGGTCAGGCGGTCAGTCAAAATAAGTCGGTTTACGAAACGGTGATCCTGGCTTCTATTATAGAAAGGGAGGCTATGGTTGACGGAGAACGCCCCCTTATCTCAGGCGTTATCCAGAACCGTTTGCGTACCGGCATGCTGTTGCAGTTATGCCCGACCGTGCTGTATTGTATCGGCCAGCCGGAAAAGGTCAATGTCAGCTATCAGGACCTGGAGGTGGACTCGCCGTATAATACCTACAAATACCCGGGCCTGCCGCCAGGACCGATTTCCTGTCCGGGAGATGCGTCACTGGCAGCAGCTTTGAATCCACAGGCCAGCCCCTATTTTTATTATGTTGCCAAGGGCGATGGCACCCATTATTTTTCCCGTACCTATCAGGAACATTTGCAGGCTCAGCGCCGTTACAGCAATTAATTTGATAAAAGGAGCAATGATAAATGGGATTTCCGGAACTGGTCATGCCGGCCGGCAGTCTGGAGAAAATGAAGACAGCTCTGCTTTTTGGGGCTGATGGTGTATATCTGGGCGGTAAGGAATATAGTCTGCGGGCATTTGCCGGCAATCTGACCCTTCAGGAAATAGCTGAAGGGTTAAAATTTGCCCGGGCAAGAGATCGGCGAGTCTATGTTACTGTAAATGTATTAGCGCGCAACCGGGATGTTGATCGCTTACCGCCCTATCTGGAGGAATTGGCCCGCCTGGGCGTAGATGGTCTGATCATCTCTGACCCTGGTGTATTGAGACTGGCCAGGAAATATGCTCCAGAACTATCCTTGACGGTCAGCACCCAGGCCAGCATCTGCAACTATGAGACTGCTGCTTTCTACCGGGATTTGGGGGCCAGGAGATTGGTTTTAGCTCGTGAGCTCAGTCTCGAAGAGATCGCTGAGATAAAACGGAGGGTGGAAATCGAAATCGAGGTATTCGTGCATGGGGCCATGTGCGTATCCTATTCAGGCCGCTGTTTGCTGTCCCACTATATGACCGGCCGGGGGGCCAATCAGGGTGAATGTGCGCATCCCTGCCGCTATCGTTATGCTCTGGTGGAGGAAAAGCGACCCGGGCAGTTCTATCCCATTGAAGAAGATGAACAGGGGAGCTATATTCTGAATTCAAGGGATCTGTGTTTGCTGGAGTATCTGCCCCAGCTCATCGAGCTGGGTGTCGACGCATTTAAGGTGGAAGGAAGGATGAAGAGTCCCTTATATGTAGCCAGTGTTGCCTCAGTGTATCGCCAGGCTGTCGATATTCTGAGAGAGGGACACACTTACAGCAGTGAGCAACTGGAAGCGTGGAAACAAGAGTTGACGAGAAGCGCGTCCAGGCCATTTACTAATGGTTTTGTCGAGGGGGATTACCCAGGGCTGCAGGATATAGGCAAGGAGACCGGCCATGACCGCAGCGATTTTTGCGGGGTTGTTAAAGGCTGGCATGCAGACCGAGAGCTGTTGGAGGTTGAACAACGTGGAAACTTTGGCCCGGGGGACTCTCTGGAACTGTTAATTCCGGGAGGGAAAACGCTGCCCGTAATACTAGATGATTTATACGATGAAGAGGGGAATAGCCTGGACCGGGCTCGTCATCCGCGGCAAAGAGTCTTTTTTCCTTGCAAAGAACCAATGCCGGAGTACACTATGCTTAGAAGGGTGAATTAGAATGGAATCCATTATCTACCTTCGGGTGGAGCCTCGTCACATCGATATGTTAACCCGAATAATCGAAGCTTGTTCACATCTGGGAGTAGTTTCTACCCTGGATCGGCGTGCAGGGCTGATCATCATCCGGGGAACGCCGGATACTATTCCGGAAATTGAGTCCCTGCTGCCGGAAATGCCATTCATGGTAGAGAAGCTAATAGACGCAGATTTGCGCAGATCTATATGATTAACGCAGTTATATATTCACGTAAAGATTAAACCATCGATCAACTAAATCCGGTTAATCAGTATAAATCATTGGCAAAATCGTTCCGAATTTGCGCAGATCATATCAAATCTGCGTTGTCAGCGTCTGTTTCTAGTATAACCCTCCACTCTGCGGCCAAAGCTATGGATAATGCAGCGTAAGGAGGGTTCTTTAATTATTAGGCAGCGTATTCATCTCATGATGGTGTTTTTATTGCTCTTGTTTGTCATTCTTCTGGGACGACTGGCCTTCATCCAATTATATCTGGGTGAGAAACTGAGTGCAGAAGCGTTGACTCAGCGTACTCGCCAGATCAATATCGAAGAGTATCCCCGCGGGGCCATAATGGACCGCAATCGTATACCGCTGACCAACACTGGGTTGACCACTGCTCTCTATGCAATTCCAACAGAAATGACAAGTTCCGGGCACATGTCATCAAGTTCTCTGGATTACACAGCCAAACAAATAGCCAGTTTACTACACTCGGAAAACCCATACAGTATCAAAAAAACCTTATTACAAGCCTTGATAACGGGTGAACATGCAGTTAGAATCGCTTCCGACCTCAGCGAAGCTGAGGCACGGGAAGTCAAGCGGCAGGGACTGCCTGGTTTGGTGGTAGCCCCGGAAAGCAAGCGTTATCGCGAGGATGGCTTTGCTGTTCATTTATTAGGGTATGTAGACGGCGGTAATCCAGTCAGAGGACTGACTGGGATTGAGAGGAGCTACGACGAAGTGCTGCGCCAGGAAGAAGGGGCTTCTGGTTTAGTTTCGATACAAGATGCTCGGGGTATGGCAATCAACGGATTGAAACTCAGAAAACCAGCTGCTACAACAGTAAAGCAGGGCGCGGTCATTTTAACTATTGACAAACGTTTGCAGCAAGTTATTGAGGACGTCATGAACTCCAGGGTGAAAAAGGGCGCAGTAGTGCTCATGGATGTAAGAAATAAGGAAATCTTGGCTATGGCCAGCCGTCCGGTCTATAATCCTTATAATATTGATGAGGTTATAAAAAACGATACAAACGGCAGCCTTAATAATCGTTGTTTGATGAGTTATCCCCCCGGGTCCCTCTTCAAGCTGGCTATAGCGGCTGCAGCCATTGATGAGGGCATAGTAGAATGTACAGAATCCTTTGACTGTAAAGGTGAGTATCGCTTTAATCAGGAAGCGGTCATCCCCTGCTGGAATAAGCTTGGACATGGAAACTTAAGGTTCGACGATGCCTTTGCACAGTCCTGCAATTCGGTATTCATTGAAACGGGTCTTCGACTGGGACGCGAGCGACTGATACGCTACGTGCAGCAGCTGCATCTGAGTGACGAGGGAGTGGGTGGCTTGGCTTATGGTGGGGCGGGTACGGGAGTAGTAATTGACGGAGGAGAAGCTGCTTTAGGCAATGCCAGCATTGGCCAGCAGGGAGTGATGCTGAGCCCGGTTCAGCTGTGTTCATTAGTATCTACTATTGCTGATGATGGGGTATGGGCGATGCCAAGTCTAGTACATGCTACTATTGATAAACAGGGGGCGATGAAAAAGATTGCAGCACCCCAGCGTAAACAAACGATAAAACCCAGTACAGCCAAGGCACTGCAAAGCCTAATGATCAAAGCGGTTAAGGTGGGTACCGGTCGAAATGCAGCACCAGTTCAAGCGGTGGCAGCCGGTAAAACCGGTACCGGACAGACCGGAAACATCGGCAGAGATAATGAGGAGATTCTGAACACATGGTTTGCCGGTTACTTTCCTGCTAACCAACCGCGTTGGGCGGTAGTGGTACTTGTGGAAGAAGGCAGTTCTGGGGCGGAGGATGCTGCACCGGTTTTCCGAGAAATAGCTGACCGTCTGCTAAAAATACTGCCGCTTAGTGGTGAATAAAGCCTGGATGGCAGGCAGGGTTAAAATGGGGTTGACAGAGAGGATGAAATGGCGGTATTTTAAAAATGGAAACTTAAAAAACGGGGGGAGTATCTATGGAGGGGAAGGGTTTACCAGATAGAATCAAGAAGGCAGCTGTTTCAGAGATAAAAAAATATGGTTTTCGGCGTTTTACCATGGATGATCTGGCCGCTAGACTGAAGGTAAGTAAAAAAACCATATATAAATCATTTGCTTCCAAGCAAGAACTGATTACGGCTATTCTTAGCGACGAATTCGAGCAGGAGGCAGCCAGGATTGCCACTATAGTCGCCAAAGATGAACACTGGTTTGATCGTCTGAATGAACTGGTAGATTTGTGTGCGGAAGGTCGTTTCAGCCCGGCTTTGCTTGAGGAAGCAAATTTGTTCTTTCCGGAACAGGCTAAACTAATCGAAAATCGTTATAGCATAATAAAACAGCAGTATACCTTCTTATTACAAGAAGGGCTTAGCAAGGGACACATTCAGCCTGATATCCACCTTGATCTGCTGGTAATAATTATGGACGAACTCATAAACCAGAACTGCTCCCGGATCATTGAGCAGAGTAAAGGCATCAGTCTGGTTCAGAGGTTAGAAGAAATCAAGAAGATACTCTTTTTCGGCGTTATCAGGAGAGAGTGGTAACCACTCGGTTTACCATCAATTATTTATTATTAACATCATATCGTTTACAGCTAGTTCATTTATCATTTCTTCATGCATTTTTCATTAGTCTGCAAATGGGCACCATTCCAATAAATAATCTTTGACTATTATTGACTAATAGATAACTCGCGAATATAATTGATATATAGAAAATTACTCTATTATCTGCCGTCGGATATTGAGAAATGGCTAATATTGACCATTACTGACATTGACATCAAGTGGCGGTTAATCATTAATTAAAGGAGGAATGTGAGATGGCAAGAGCAGTTGGAATCGACCTGGGTACTACCAATTCGGTGGTAGCCGTGATGGAAGGCGGTAATCCGTCAGTTATCGTGAATGCCGAAGGCTCACGCACTACTCCATCAGTAGTAGCATTTAAAGATAAGGACGAGCGCTTGGTTGGACAGGTAGCCAGAAGGCAGGGAGCGTTGAACCCGGAAAAAACCTTCTATTCAGTCAAGCGCTTCATGGGGAGGCGCTATAGTGAGGTAGGAGAGGAACGAAATCTGGTGCCTTATATAGCGGTCAGCGGGCCGTCTGATGCTGTTCGCTTTAAGGTGGGGGAAAAGCAGTATGCACCGGAAGAAGTATCTGCCATGGTCCTGAAAAAGTTGGTGGATGATGCTTCAAATTATCTGGGCGAGAAGATCACTGATGCTGTAATAACCGTCCCTGCCTACTTCAATGATGCCCAGCGCCAGGCCACCAAGGATGCCGGTAAGATCGCCGGACTTAATGTTCTTAGGATAATCAATGAACCCACGGCGGCGGCTCTGGCTTACGGATTAGACAAGAAAGCTAACGAGACCATTCTGGTCTTCGACCTGGGAGGAGGTACTTTCGATGTATCCATCCTGGAGGTGGGAGATGGCGTATTCGAAGTTAAATCAACCAGCGGTGATACACATTTAGGGGGAGACAATTTCGATAAGGCCATAGTTGATTGGTTGGCTGAGGAATACCGAAAAGACTACCAGATCGATCTGCGTAAGGATAAGCAGGCTCTGCAGAGGCTTATCGAAGCAGCAGAAAAGGCCAAAGTTGAGCTATCCAGTATATTTGAAACACAGGTCAGCCTGCCATTTATTACGGCAGACGCCGATGGCCCGAAACACCTGGATATGAAATTGACCCGAGCCAAATTCGAAGATCTTATCCACCCACTGGTGGAAAGACTGCGGGGGCCGGTGGAGCAGGCTCTGGCTGATGCCAAGCTCAGCGCTCGGGATATCGAAGAAGTTATTTTAGTCGGTGGTTCTACCCGGGTACCGGCGGTGCAGAAGCTGGTAAGAGATCTTACCGGCAAAGAACCCCATATGGGTGTGAACCCCGATGAGGTAGTTGCCGTTGGTGCTGCCATTCAGGCCGGGGTATTATCAGGTGAGGTAAAAGACGTAGTCCTGCTGGATGTAACTCCCTTGTCATTGGGAGTGGAGACCATGGGTGGGCTTATGACCCGCATCATTGAGCGCAATACCACTATCCCGGTGCGCAGGAGCGAGGTATTCTCAACCGCTGAGGATAATCAGCCGGCAGTGGATATCAATGTTTTACAGGGCGAAAGAGAGATGGCGAAGGACAATAGACTTTTGGGTCACTTCAAACTGGAGGGTATCCCCCTGGCTGCCCGCGGGCTGCCTCAGATCGAGGTTACCTTCGATATAGATGCCAATGGCATCTTAAAGGTGAGTGCGAAGGATAAAGCCAGCAGCAAGGAACAGAGTGTAACCATCAGCGGGGCTTCCAGTCTGGAACAGGCCGAGGTAGATCGGATGCTGAAGGATGCAGCCAGCTATGCAGCTGAAGACCGCAAGCGCCGGGAGGAAGTGGAGCAACGAAACGAAGCCGACAGCCTGGTTTACCAGGTCGAACGCAAGCTGAGCGAAGTGGGCAGTGCCCTGCCGGTTCACGAAAAAGCCCGCCTGGAGGAAGCACTACAATCCTTAAAGAATGCCTTGAAGGAAGGCGCAACACCTGATGCCATTCGCGGATTGAAGGAAGAACTGTCCGCGGCGGCAGTGGCTCTGGAGCAGGCCGAAGCACAGGGAGCAGGCAACTCAGGCCATCATGCCAATAGCAGTAATGGCGATCACGATGTTATCGACGCCGAATTCGAGGAGCAATAAGAGAGAACGAATAGACGCAGATTAACGCAGATGGATTTTTAATGTGGTGTATTGTATAGGTAGATTCCGACGTCCAGGGATGAACTAGTGCCGCGGTGCCATGGATGGCAAGGAGCGGTCATATCCGCCCGTAAAGACAACAGGGCGGATATGGAATCCGCCTCTACACTTAGCGTATTAAACAAGTCAAGAATATTTTTGTACATCTGTATTTATCAGTGGCAAAAATAAAACCCCTGTAAACCAAACTTTGGAGGTGGTGGGCCATGGCGGTCAAGTTCCAGGATTATTATGAGATACTAGGGGTAAGCCGGGATGCCGACGAGAAAAAGATCAAGGCGGCTTACCGCAAGCTGGCCCGAAAATGGCATCCGGACCTCCACAGCGGTAAAGATAAAGAGGCCGCAGAAGAGAAATTCAAGTCCATCAATGAGGCCTATGAGGTGCTTAGCGATTCAGAAAAGCGCGGCAAATATGATCGCCTCGGCGCTAATTGGCGCATGGGTGACAACTTTGATCCCACATCTGGAATGGACGGGGTCAACTATTATAGTACCGGCAACATTAACCCGGAAGACCTGCAGGGCTTTAGCGACTTTTTCTCCACCCTTTTTGGTGGTCGTCCGGGCGGAGCTCATCGATCCTCGTCTTTTCATGACGTCCCTTTGCGAGGACAAGATGTGGAAAGCCAGATCGAGCTCAGCTTGGAGGAAGCCTATCAGGGAGTAACCAAAACCTTTACTCTGTCTAGCAATGCCATTTGTCCTGAATGCCGGGGACAGGGGATAGTAGACCGCGGTTTTTGCCGCAGCTGCGGTGGAACCGGTTCTGTTCGCCAGCCTAGGACTCTGGAGGTGAAGATACCGGTCGGAGTCTATGAAGGCAGCCGTATCAGACTTAAGGCGCAGGGCGGAGAAGGAGTGAGCGGTGGACCACGGGGTGATTTGCACCTTAAGGTTCATCTATTGCCTCATCCAGTTTTCCAGGTCAAAGGGAATGATGTGGAAAACAGCGTGGTACTACATCCGGAACAGGCCGTTTTAGGTGACCGGGTTACCATTCCTACCCTTGATGGACCAGTCCATTTGACTATCCCTCCTCACAGTCACAGCGGCAAGAGGCTGCGGCTGAAGGGTAAGGGCTGGCCGGCCCGGGATGGCGGCCGGGGTGACCAATACGTCATAATCAAGCTGGATCTCCCCCACACTATAAGCGAAGAAGAGCAGGAACTCTACCGCAGGATCCAGGAAATTCGCAGGACCCGCCACTCAAAAGCTCAGAGCGGTAAACATGAAGGGGGTGGTCAGCAATGAATATAATCAAGATCCATTACCATGACAATGATGAATACATTCCGCTGGCGAGCTGCAATCTGCACCCGGAAATAGTAGCTGTGATGGAGGAACTTGGACTGATCGAGACCAGAGGGGACCTTATCAGTGCCGATTATGCCTGGCGCATCAACAAGCTACTGCGTCTGAGGAATGCCCTGGGGGTAAATCTCAATGCTGCAGCAATAATAGCCGAACTTCTGGACAGGATTGAAGAATTGGAAAACGAAGTGAGAGCTTTACGGAAGATGAGGTGATACCATGAACATAGAACGTTATACTCAGAAATCAAGGCAAGCCCTGGGAGATGCCCAGAGCCTGGCAGCCCAACAACATCACCAGGAGATTACCGGCAAGCATTTATTGATGGCCTTGGTCAGGGCTGACGAGGGAATAACCGGGCGTATCCTGGAACAGGCCGGAATTAATATAAATTCCTTTACCGGGCAACTTACCGGATTGTTGGATAAAATCCCGGCAGTGTATGGCTATGACGGGGCGGTAGGGATAAGCGGTTCTCTGGCCCGGGTATTGGGCCAGGCGGAAAAAGAGGCGGCTGCGCTTAAGGATGAATATATCAGCGTGGAACACCTGCTGCTGGGACTGATTGGAGAAGGTGAAAACGACCTTCGCAATCTATTTGCCAGTAGCGGTATAACCCGCGAGATGATACTAAACTCACTTAAGAAGGTGCGCGGTTCTCAGCGGGTAACCTCCGACAATCCGGAGGATAGTTACGAGGCGCTGGAACGCTATGGCCGAGATCTGACCAGGTTGGCCCGGGAAGGCAAACTAGACCCGGTGATCGGCCGGGATGACGAGATCCGCCGGGTGATGGAGATACTTTCCCGCCGTACCAAGAACAACCCGGTCCTGATAGGAGAACCCGGGGTGGGCAAGACTGCTATTGCCGAAGGACTATCCCGCCGTATCGTGGCCGGTGATGTACCGGAGGGTTTGAAAGATAAACAGGTTATCGCACTGGACATGGGTGCGCTGGTGGCTGGAGCCAAGTATCGCGGCGAATTTGAGGAGAGGCTGAAAGCGGTGCTCAAAGAAGTGGAAAGCTCGGCTGGACAGATAATCCTTTTTATAGATGAACTGCATACCGTAGTGGGTGCCGGCGCAGCCGAAGGGGCCATGGATGCCAGCAACCTTCTCAAGCCGATGCTGGCCCGGGGTGAATTGAAGGCTATCGGAGCCACTACCATCAGTGAATATCGTAAGCACATTGAAAAGGATGCGGCCCTGGAGAGACGCTTTCAGCCGGTCATGGTCAATCCGCCTTCGATCGAAGATACCATATCCATTTTGCGCGGTCTGAAGGAGCGCTATGAGGTGCACCACGGGGTACGCATAAAAGACTCCGCTCTGGTGGCAGCTGCGGTCCTATCCGACCGTTATATATCGGACCGGTTTTTGCCGGACAAGGCCATCGATCTGATGGATGAAGCCGCTGCCCGGTTGCGTACCGAGATCGACAGCATGCCGTCCGATCTAGATGAGATCACCCGCCGCATAATGCAGTTGGAGATCGAAGTAGCCGCACTGGAAAAGGAAAAGGATAATGCCTCCCGCGAGCGCTTGAATGCTCTCCTGCAGGAATTGCAGGATCTGCATAGTGAGTCGGATGTCATGCAGGCCCAATGGCAGGCGGAGAAACAAGCGATTTCCCGCGTCAGGCAAATCAAGCGGGAGATGGAAGAGACCCGCATGGAGATGGAGCGGGCGGAACGTGAATACGATCTGAACCGCATTGCAGAACTGAAATACGGACGGCTGAACGAGCTGGAGCACAATTTAAAAGCCGAAGAGGAACTGTTGGCTGGCAAACAGAAGAGCAACATGCTACTTAAGGAAGAGGTAGATGCCGAAGATATCGCCAGGGTAGTCAGCCGCTGGACCGGCATCCAGATCAGCCGCTTGATGGAAGGCGAGCGTGAAAAGCTGTCTCATCTCGATGAGATCCTTCATCATCGAGTAATTGGTCAGGATGAGGCGGTCCGGGCGGTCAGTGATGCCGTGATCCGTTCTCGCAGCGGTCTCAAGGATCCTAACCGTCCGGTGGGCAGCTTTATCTTCCTGGGACCGACTGGAGTGGGCAAGACCGAATTATCACGTGCACTAGCTGAAGCCTTGTTTGATGATGAAAAAAGCATGATTCGGCTCGATATGTCGGAGTACATGGAGAAACACAGCGTGGCACGCCTGATCGGAGCTCCGCCCGGCTATGTTGGCTATGAAGAAGGCGGTCAGCTGACGGAAGCCATCCGCCGCAAGCCCTACGCGGTGATATTATTTGATGAGATAGAAAAGGCTCATTATGATGTATTCAATATATTGCTGCAGATACTGGATGACGGGCGTCTGACCGACGGCAAGGGCCGGGTGGTGGATTTCCGCAACAGTATCATCATCATGACCTCCAATATCGGCAGCCAGGAGATCCTGGATTTCCAGAGCGGTGGAGGGGATTATGATGATATGAAGAACCGGGTGCTGGACCTCCTGAGGATGAACTTTCGTCCAGAGTTTCTCAACCGGATTGATGAGACCATCGTTTTCCATGCTCTGCAAGAGGGAGAAATCGAACAGATAGCCGAGTTGCTACATGAGGATTTTGCATACTAAAAAGCCCTGAAAAAACGGGGAATCCAGAAGATTAAAAAAGGACTTCACCCCCATATTTGCCGAATTTATAAGGTGACTAAACCAAAAACACAAACAAACACGAGGAGG
>JAAYCK010000026.1 GCA_012729835.1 Syntrophomonadaceae bacterium | reverse complement strand
GACTTAAAGGATTCTGATTACGACAACCTTGTAAGGCAGGTGGAGATGTTTTTAGAGTATGCAAAAAAGAGCAGAGATTCCGAGTAAACCGAGATTCTCGCTTGCAACTAAAAAGGCATATGAACTTCTTGCCGAGTTGGAAATTTGCGAGTTTCCGGTAGACCCGAGAAAGATTATCAGACATTTTCCCAGTTGGCACTTAAAAGGCTGGCTGGAGCTACAAGTGAATACAGGTGAAACGGACCCCCTTAATTTAAACAGTGAAAAGGCAGAAGCCAAAACCGTCAAGCTGAGAGGTTCTGGTGACTATCTAATCGTATACGACGAGCGGGTGGATAACATTCAACGCATCCGCTGGACACTTGCTCATGAAATTGGTCACATCGTAATGGGGCATCTTGTCCAGTATGATGCCACGGCTCTAAACAGGCGCGGTTTGACACAAGATGAGTATGGCGTTCTGGAGGTTGAGGCGCATTGTTTTGCCTCTGACCTACTTGCACCGAAGACCATTATCCGGAGATTCGATTTTCAGAATGACCCACAGGGTATTGCTTTAGTCTGCGACATCTCAAAGGATGCCGCAGAGAGGCGGCTTAAAGAGTTAAAAAGGATGGATTTCGGTTATTACCCTACAGAGAATCGTATACTACGTAACTTCTACAATCACTTAAGTAATGGCGGGTTCTACCAAGTTGTACATAACACAGCTTGTAGATTTTACCCATCAGTGATATATGAGGATTTATGTAAGTACAGCCGAGTTTGCCGCCAATGTAATAGCTTTGTGACAGATGAAGAATCCAAACACTGTACAGCCTGCGGTTCAAAGATACCTTTGCCACATTTATATATGCCATTGAAAAATATAAGTGGTGGAGTCTTCAATATAGGCTGGTCATTTTATTTGGAGGGAAACCACTACTATGAGATGCCAATGGGCAAAAAGGGGCGATTAGATTTTTGCCCGATATGCCGGGATGCTGAATCAATAAAAGATAAAGACATCTGCGAAGGTTGCGGAACCCCAACGGTGAACCGTTGCACAGGAGAAGGTAAGGAACTTTCTCACGCATACCGTTACTGCCCCGATTGCGGAGCAGAAACAACGTTCAAGGCGATTTATGATACGCTACCAGAACGCCTAAACGCGGAGAATGTCCAAATCCCCGACTGCTTTGAAGACTACATAGAGTGTGACTATTGGCAGTTCATTGTAATGACAATTGGCTATTGGGCAAAAGAGCTATCTTTATATGCCGCCATGGAAGACAGCATAGCTTTCTACGATTATGAGGATATGGTCATCTTCGTTCGTAGTAATAAAGAAGCGGACTGCGTTCATAAGAGCAAAGAGACAATCTTGACCTGCCTTGCAAAATACGGTGAATCGCCGGTCAAGAATATAAGTGTGGTGGTAGCTGAAAAATGGACAATATGAACATATGTCCATAAGCACAAAATAAGAAGGAAACTAAGGGAGATATTAATCATGCCAAAATTAACAATATCACAACTCGAAAGCCATCTGCTCAAGGCAGCAGATATTCTGCGCGGCAAGATGGATGCTTCCGAGTTTAAAGAATATATTTTCGGAATGCTGTTTCTAAGAAGGCTTTCTGATAATTTCGCGCAGAAGCGCAAGCAATTGGAAGCTGAATACAAAGACGACCTATCCCCAGAGGAGTTGACGGATTTTCTTGAGGATAAGACGTCTTATGGCAGCACCTTTTTTGTACCGAGAGAAGCTCGCTGGGAGTGCGAGGACAACGGCGACGGCTGGAAGGGTATTCTACATGTAAAAACCGAGGTTGCCTCCAAGCTAAAGCGCGCCCTTGTTGCCATTGAAAAGGAGAACAGTCAGCTTGATGGAGTTCTCCGTAATATAGACTTCGCAAAGAAAGTGAAGTCCAAACAAATTATTACCAACGAGCGGCTGGTACAACTCGTACAACATTTCAACAAATATAAGCTAACGAACGATAACTTTGTCTTTCCAGATTTGTTGGGTGCAGCCTATGAATATATGATAAAGAACTTCGCGGATTCCGCCGGGAAAAAAGGTGGCGAATTCTATACGCCATCACCGGTTGTTCAACTTATGGTACGGCTTATCAAACCACAGGAGAACATGACCGTATACGATCCGACGGTAGGCAGCGGAGGCATGCTCATCCACAGTAAGCAGTACGTGGAAGAGCAAGGTGGCGATGGCAGGAAGCTCGCACTTTTTGGACAAGACGATGCAGCGACTGTATGGTCAATCTGCAAAATGAATATGATTATGCATGACATCCAGGATGCAGATATCCAGCACGGTGATACACTCATGGAACCGCACTGGCAAACTAATGGCAAGGCGAGACAGTTCGATCGCGTGATCGCGAACCCACCATTTTCACAGAGCTATTCAAAAACGGACAAAATGCAGCTTCAAAACCGCTTTGCTTATGGTTGGGCACCCCAATCCGGAAAGAAAGCGGATTTGATGTTTGTTCAGCATATGATTGCCAGCACGAAACCAGAGGGCATGATGATCACCGTCATGCCACACGGAGTATTGTTTCGTGGTGGAGAAGAAAAAAAGATACGCAAAGGAATACTGACAGACAAGCAGGATATCGTTCAGGCTATCATAAGCCTGCCGCCTGATTTATTCTACGGAACGACCATTCCGACCTGCCTGCTTATTATTAATAAGAAAAAACCCGAGAAACTAAAAGGCAAAGTCCTGATAATAAACGCCGATGCGGAGTATGGCGAAGGCAAGAACCAAAATTTTCTGCGCCCGGAAGACAGCGAAAAGATAGTTTGGGTATTTGATAACATGGAGGAAGTACCAAATTACTCAAGTATTGTTCCAATTGAAGAAATCCTTGACGAAGACGGCAATGATTGTAACCTTAACATCAGGAGGTATGTGGACAATACGCCGCCGCAAGAGCCACACGATGTGAAAGCCCACATCTTGGGTGGTGTTCCAAACACGGAAATTACCGCATTAAATGGACTGATTACAAAATACTCCATCGCTGAAGAAGACGTATTCCAAGACCGAGGTGACGGATATTCACTGTTTCGGGAAGACTGTAGTGACAACAGTAAAATAAAGAGTTTCATCTCTACACACCACGGAGTTGCTGCCGCTAATGGGCGAATGCATGAGGCCTTTGAATCTTTCTGGGAGAGTGCCAGGGCCGCCGTAAATGAAGTGGAAAACGACCTTGGGATCTCCGACTTTACTAAGAGGTTCACAGCACTCCTTTCAGATACCCTTGAGCCGGTCGGTATATTGGACAGCTTCCAATGTATAGGTGTATTTGCTAACTGGTGGGATCACAGCTACACAGTTCGCGAATACACAGAGATTGAGCAGGCCGCAAATGGCAAAGAAACGAAAGTATCCGTCAAGGAAGTAATCAAGATAAAGAACGTATTCAAGACCATCAGCGCAGAAGGGTTTGTTTCTGCCTTGGTTAGTGATGAAAAAATTGAACAGGAACATTTCCCCGATGAACTTATCGCCCTGAAGTCACTTGAAGAAGAAGCTACATCAGCAATCGCAGAGGTTGAAAGCTACTTCTTGTCGCTTTATACACCCGATGAGGATGACATCGAAGAAAGCGATGAAGACAGCGAAGGTGAAGAAGAGAAGGAGGTTAAACTCAAGGAAGGCGAAAAAGAGGCATTCCTCAAATCGCTGGGCGATGAGTATCTTAAGAAATATAAAGAACTGAAAAAGGAGAGGTCACGCCTCAATAGAGAACTAGCAAAGAAAACAAAAGAACTTCAGGATAAAGTCAAGGCAATACGCGATAAGTTGACTGCCGAACAATGCGAAATCCTGGTCATGCAACTGTTGCACGAAGGATTTATAGCCGAGCTTGATAAATACCTAAATGCCGAGGTTGCTAAAACTGTGAAAGCTATTAGCGGTCTTTGGGAGAAGTACCACGCCTCCGCCACTGATCTTCTTGCTGAGCGCAAAGCTGCCGAGGTTAAGCTGAACGGCTTTTTAGAGAGGCTGGGGTATATAAAATGAGTAAATGGAGATATAATGTCAAAATATCTGATTGCCTTGACATAATGTACGGCAAGGATCAGAAAATGGTCGAGGATAACGATAATGGAACATTTCCTATCCTTGGAACAGGTGGAATCATGGGTTATTCCACAAGTTACCTGTGTGACAAACCATCTGTTTTGATTGGGCGCAAAGGCACTATTGATGAACCACAATATATGGATACTCCATTTTGGACAATTGATACACTTTATTATACCGATGTTTATCCGGAAAATAGCGCTAAATACTTGTTTTATGTTTTTCAGACAATTCCGTGGAAAAAGTACAACGAAGCAACTGGTGTACCAAGTTTAGCTGGAAGTACCATCGGGAAAATAAAAATTTCCTTGCCGGCAAGTAAAAACGAACAATCTAAAATCGCCGATGTCCTCACCACTGTAGATGAAGCCATCGACAAGACCCGTGCTCTGATTGAGAAGTACAAGAATATCAAGGCAGGTATGATGCAGGATTTGTTGGGGAACGGCGATGAAGTACTTTTAGGCGACAATAGATATTTTGACATTAATCCGAGGACATCATCATTACCGCGCCGCTTTTACTACATTGATTTGGAAAGTGTTATTTCTGGAGAACTCTTGAAGCAAGACATTTTTGAAAGAATTAATGCTCCCTCAAGAGCTCAGAGATTGCTAAAACCTTACGATATTTTGTTCCAAACGGTCAGACCATATCAGCAGAACAACTACTTCTTTGAACAAGAGTTTGACCTACCCTCAGTAGCATCAACAGGCTATGCGCAAATACGAACATCACAGAATCCAAAATTCATTTACTACGCGCTTCATACAGGAAGTGTTCTTAGGAGTGTTATCGCAAAGTGTACTGGTTCGAGCTACCCAGCTATTAACTCGACGGAGTTAAAGAAGGTAAGTATTACTATGCCGTCTATTGAAGAACAGAATCGAGTGGCGAAGCAAATTTCCGCCGTAGACCAGAAAATACAAACTGAACGTAACTACCTTGCTAAACTGCAAGACATCAAGCAGGGCTTGATGCAAGACCTGCTGACGAACACCGTCAGTGTGGATGCTTTACTATAAGAAGGAGGGCAAAAATATGTCAGGCAGACCAACAGAATTAAAATATGTGGAAGAACCGTTGCTTCAGCAACTTGGGTCCCTGGGTTGGGATGTGCTGGCACTCGATGACAGCGACAAGCACGACCCTGAGAAGAGTTTTCGCGCATCCCTTGCGGAAGTCATTATCGTAAAAAAACTGAAGGCTGCGTTGGCGCGTCTCAATCCGTGGCTAAACAACACACAGATTGAAGACCTATGCGTCCAGTTACAGAACTATCTATACCCAATGGATAAACTACTGGAAAACAACATTGAAATTTTTGACCGCATCGTGGAGGGCTTATCCGCTGATAATGAGGAAACCGGTGAGGTTAACTGTCCTGTGCGCATCATCGACTGGTCAGACACAGATACTTTTGATAAATCGCAGACACAAAACGACTTTCTTGCCATCAGCCAGTTCAAGGTGCGACTTCTGGGTAAAGAGGAACATATCATCCCCGATGTGGTTCTCTTTGTCAATGGTTTACCTCTTGTCGTCATAGAGTGCAAAGCCCCAGACATCGCCGAGCCGATTGCCGAAGGAATAGAGCAGTTGTTCAGATATCAAGACAGGCGTGATGCGGCAATTTCAGAAGGTGTCCCTGAACTGTTTTTCTATAACCAGTTTGTAATTTCCACATCCTATCACTCTGCTCGCTATACGAGCATCACAGGCGGCCGGAGCCACTTCATTGAGTGGAAAGATCCATATCCATATAAATTGACCGATATCAAGAAAGATGGTGTTCCATCCAGCCAAGAGGTGCTTGTTGCAGGGATGTTGGAACCTTCGCATCTGCTGGATATCGTACAAAACTATACAGTATTCATTGATGATGATGAAGGTCGCACCATCAAAATAGTGCCTCGCTATATGCAGTATCGTGGTGCGCGTAAAATCGTGGAACGCCTACGAAAAGATCAGGCAGGCGGTACTCTTTGGCATACCCAAGGCAGCGGCAAGTCCTTAACCATGATGTTTGTCATCCGCAAGATGTTTAACTCAGCAGATCTAAAGGACTATAAAATTGTCCTGCTTATCGATAGGAAGGATTTGCAGTCCCAACTATTCAAAACCACGAAAGCTATCAAGTTTGCCGTCAACGAAGCAGGAAGCATTGAGGGCATGAAAAAGTTGATACAAAATACCGCAAGCGATGTAACTGTGGCGATGGTACATAAGTTCGGGGAGAGAAAAGAAACAGTTGGCAAGTTTCCGGTGTTGAATAGATCGAGCCGAATTCTTGTCATGATTGATGAAGCCCACCGCAGTGAGTATTCTGACCTTGCGGCAAATATGTGGCGCAGTATGCCCAATTCGATTAAGGTTGCCTTTACTGGTACGCCCATCACGAAAACAACAGATACTTTCGGAGGCTATATAGACGCATACACTATGCGCCAAGCAGTCGAGGACGAGGTTGTCGTAGAGATTAAATACGAAGGTCGCGCTACTGATAGCGAGATTACAGATCACGATGCAATGAACCGTGCCTTCGTTGATGTTTTCGGCTATATGGAGACCGAAGAGCAGCAGGAAATCATGGGAAAATACACCGCCCGTGGTTATCTGGAAGCGTGGGAGATTATTCGGGAGAAAGCCTCCGACATGCTGGACCATTATATCAGCACCGTTTTCAGCAATGGGTTCAAAGCACAGGTTGTCGGAGTCAGTAAAGAAGCAGCGCACAGATATAAAGTTGCTATTGATGAACTGCTACCAGAAAAGATTGCTGCGCTGAAAGCGGATAACCCACAGAACATTGACATCTCCAAGCTGGAACAATTGAAAACCGCTTGCATCATCTCTACCGCTCCAAATGAAGAGCCACACTTAAAAGTTTATGGCAATGAACAGGATAACGAGATGATCGTTGACGGCTTTAAAGCTCCTTTTGGAGGTAAAGGCAAAAAAGGCGGCGACGGCAACTACGGAATCATTGTCGTAACTGCTATGCTTATGACAGGGTTTGATGCTCCTATCGAGCAAGTCATGTACTTAGATAAAGTGTTGAGGAACCACACCCTGCTTCAAGCTATCGCTCGGGTGAACCGAACCTACGGCGCTGACAAAAAGTGTGGTTATGTAGTAGATTATGTTGGCGTAACAAACCATTTGCGTGAAGCACTGGCTGAATACGCCGATGCTGACATTGATGAAACCGTAGCTGCTATGAAGAACCCAGCGCAGGATATTGATTCGCTTAATAGCGCGTATAACAACATCTTGTTGTTTATACATAACAAGGTTGGAGTGAACTCTCTTGATGATACAAGCACAATCATTGAGGAATTGGTAGCTGATGACAAGCTGCGTGATGAGTTCAACTCTTTGTTCAGCATATTGTCGAGAATGTTTGACCGTGT
>JAAYCK010000025.1 GCA_012729835.1 Syntrophomonadaceae bacterium | reverse complement strand
TTTTTCATGGCAATGCGACTCTGCCGGCTAAACCGGGCTTTGCCAGCGGAGAATACAAAAATGATGTATCGCCATATGTAATCGGCTGGATATTGGGAATAGAATCGGATCCCAACTTTGTGAAGGTTACCGATAGCAACAATCCGGATAGAAACAATTATTCAGGGAGATTTTTATACACCAAGGGGGCTTCACCCTATGAAGCCTTTTTATGTGAAGCGGGAGATCAGGTGCTTAATTATGAAGCATCCAAATACCATATGACACGCCCTTTGAGTTTTACGAATTGGCTGACGACAGATATGATCAGGCACCCGAATGAACCGTATGAGCAAGAAGACATGGCAATAGTCAATACCGAACACATCAAGGCCAAGGCCAATTGTAAAGGGGGGTTATTTGCTTCATATCACATTTACCCGTACTATCCGGAGTTCTTGAATTATCAGCAGGACTATATTGCATTCAAGGACCAACAAGGAAAAATAAATACATATAAGGCATATCTCCGAGATTTATTCAAGCAACACACGGTTCCTGTGCTGGTAGCTGAGTTTGGGGTGCCGGCTTCCCGGGGTATGACTCATATAGCCAATTATTCGGGATATAATCAAGGAAATCACGATGAGAAAGAGCAGGGCAAAATAAACGCAAGCCTTATGCAAGATATTTACGATGAAGGCTATTGCGGAGCATTGGTCTTCACCTGGCAGGATGAATGGTTCAAACGCACCTGGAATACCATGGATCTTGATTTACCTGATCAAAGGCCATTTTGGTCCAATGCCCAAACCTGTGAGCAGGAATTTGGATTGTTGGCCTTTGACCCTGGCCCAGAGCAGAGCATATGTTATGTAGATGGTGATACTTCTGATTGGAGTGAGGAGGCTCCGATCTATACTTCCGACCGGGCCAGGCTGTATGCCAAAGCTGATGAGAAGTATGTATATATGATGATAAGGACCAGGGATTTTGATTTTAATAAAGATGCTTTATATATTCCAATAGACACAATTTCAGGGCAGGGAAATACCGAGGATAAGACCAACCACCTTGCTTTTGGCCGACCAGCTGATTTTCTGATCCAGATAAATAATAAAAACGATTCCAGGATTTTTGTGGATGTTTATTATGATAGTTTTTACTACTTATATGCTGAAAAGCTCAATATGATTGCGAAGGACCCCGCATACCTTAAAAAGGACACGGGCATGTTCAATCCGCTGTATCTCTGCCTGTCCAGAGAGATTTACCTTCCGCAAGATAAGAAACCGGTTCCATTTATGAAGTATGAAACCGGGGTATTGAAAATGGGAGATGCCAATCCAGCGCACCAGAACTATAATTCATTGGCGGACTTCTCCTATAAGGACGGCAATATAGAAATTCGCATACCCTGGCAGCTGTTAAATGTTATGGATCCGTCGACTAAGGCAATAATGGGCGATCTGTATAAAAATAAAGGAATAGAGGCAGAAACAATCCGAGGCTTCTATCTTGGCGCAGGCATCGTTAAGTCAGGAGAAATAAGTGATGAAAAGATCGCTATGAGATACTTTTCATGGAAGGGGTGGGGCATGCCCACATATCATGAAAGGTTGAAAACATCTTATTACGTTCTTAAAGACGCCTTTGCAGCCATGGATTAAATAGCGAAGGAGTAGAATAATGATGAAAGCCAAAAATGACATGCTTTTTATCTAGAAGGCTTGGCGAGAACCGGATTTCGTAGAGTAGCCCTGGAGTAGCCAAAATAGGTGAAACTACCTGCAAATAGAGGTCAAAAAGCCATAATAGATTAGAATAGATGCCATTATAGATTTACCAAGGGGTTTCGGGATTTACACCGGAACCCCTTTTCAAGTTTTTTACAGCAGCTCTGGGCTTCTGTATACCGATTCCTATTTGGGGAAAGATATTGCAAATTGGGCATTAAAGTTATTTGCGTGACAATTATATAAAAGGAAGATTTAACTCCTTTGAGAGGTTGATTTTGAATGTTCAGGTTGCTGTCCCAAAAAATGCGCCGGTACAGGACATCAAGCAGCGATAACCAGACCCAGGCAAAACAAAATGCTTCCCCAAAATACCTTTCTAAGAACCTGGAGGGGAATCTTCAGGTGCTTAGAGAGGAACTTGGTCAAAGCAGTGACGTAATCATTCGTGATATGAAGATTAGCTCAAATTCAGACGTTGATGGAGCCGTTATTTATATTGATGGTTTGGTCGATAGGAATCTGCTGAATCAAGACATCTTGCAGCCATTGATGTTTAACCTGCAAGTGATTAAGGATAATGTTAACCAAAAACAATCTAAGCTAATCGATTTTATTAAATCAAGTGTGTTAACTGTAGGGCAAATAAGTGGCACAGAGGATATTGACACAGTTATCGCAGGTGTCTTGTCAGGCCATACCGCCATTTTAATTGAAGGCGTAACCCAGGCCCTGCTTATCGATACCAAGGGCTGGGAAACACGAAATGTCGATGAGCCCACCAACGAGGTGTCAATTCGGGGCCCCAAAGATAGTTTTAATGAAACCCTGCGGACCAACACAGCTTTACTGCGGCGAAAGATCCGGGATCCGCGCTTAACGTTTCAGAGTCTGCAAATTGGGGAGCGGTCGAAAACTGATGTTACAGTTGCTTATATCAAGGGCATCACCCCGGACCATCTCATTTCAGAGATCAATCAACGGCTAAAACGAATAGATACCGATGCCATTCTTGATATTGGCTATATAGAACAATTTATTGAAGATAGTCCACTATCCTTATTTCCCACCGTTGGTGTTACTCAAAGACCGGATGTGGTGGCTGCTAAAATATTGGAAGGTCGAGCGGCCATATTGGTTGATGGCTCGCCGATGGCTCTGACCATGCCCTTTTTATTTATTGAAGGTTTCCAAAACCCGGATGATTATTACGCTCGGCCATTTTTTGCCGCAGCCATACGCTGGCTTCGCTTACTGGGGTTTACACTTAGTATCTATTTACCAGGTATTTTTGTTTCATTAAAAGCTTTTCACCCGGAATTATTTCCGGCCCCATTGCTGGTTTCGGTGGCGGCAGCCCGGGAAGGACTTCCTTTCCCAGTTGCCTTAGAGGCCATATTAATGCTGAGTCTATTTGAAATCCTGCGGGAGGCGGGGCTCAGGATGCCCCGATCACTCGGCCCGGCAGTTAGTATTGTGGGCGCCCTGGTCATCGGGCAGGCGGCAGTATCAGCTGGTTTAGTAGGGGCCCCCATGGTAATAGTGGTCGCAACCACGGCGATCGCTTCTTTTTTAGTCGTTCCCTATGCTGACGCCGGAGCCTTGTTGCGCTTTTTAATGACGATAGTGGCGGGTTTTCTTGGCCTATTCGGCATGGTTATTTTCCAGCTGGAGATACTCAGCCATCTGGCTGCTCTACGTTCCCTGGGGGTACCCTATTTATCCCCCGTAACACCACTCAAGCTTCGCGGTCTGAAAGATGTTTTTATACGCGCACCCTTATGGGCAATGGACCGCCGGCCTGAGTTCTTAGATTCATCCGATAAGAGGCGGCAATCGCCCGGTCAAATGCCCCGGGCGCCTCAAACTAAGCCTGGTAAGAGGGAAGGCTAATGAAGCGGGAAAAGCGTATTAAAATTTATGTGGTTATTTTATTAATCATTATGCCCGGATTCTTATCCGGGTGTTGGGATAGCCATGAGTTGAATAAATTATCGATCGTGTCTGGCCTGGGTTGGGATATTGATAATACAGGAAAAGTTACGATGACCTATCAATCCATTATTCCCAGCGAGATAAAAGGTTCTTCCGGCAGCAATGGAGGTGGGGAGCAAAAAGGGGGTAGTCAGCTTAGTGCTATTCAATTGAACCAGGACACGGGATCATCCCCGTATGATGCATTAAGCCGCTACACCCAGCATGCCAGCCGTATCCCATATTATGAGCATACCCAGATTTATCTCTTCGGCAAGGAGGGGGTACAACGAGGAATATATCCATTTCTTGATACCCAGGCCAGGAATCCGGTATCCCGCCCCAAAGCATTGATGGTAGTTTCGGCAGAGGAAAAAGCCAGTGATATTTTGGGAATCCAGGATGGCATGGAAAACATTCAGGCATTCGGAATGGCGGCGGAGATAAAATTGTCCGCAACTTTCTCTAAATATCCGGAGGTCACCGTCTTACAATTTCAGAACCGGCTATTAAGCAAAACTACTGCTCCCATTGCCCCGATGGTAGGTATCTTCGAGGAAACTGGTCCGGAAGGCAAAAAAATCCGGAGAACGCGTGTTGTCGGAACAGCCGTATTTAAAGGCGATAGGATGATAGGACAACTGAATGAACGCGAATCAAGTGGTCTTCTGTGGGCCATTAACGAGATCAAAATAGGATTTGTGATGATTCCGGAAGCGAGCATGGAAATTGTTTCGGCAAAAAGTAAAATCGTTCCTGAGCTGCAGGGTGATCAAGTAAAAATTACTATTGAAATAGATGAAGAGTCAAACCTGGTGGAATATAGAGGCCATCAGGATATCACCGCCGACCTTGTGCATGAATTAGAAAAAGGCCAGGCTAAAGAGATTGAAAGTCAAGTAAGGGCCGCAGTCGAGAAATCCTTTGCTTTAGATGCAGATGTTTTTGGGTTTGGGGAGGCGGTTCATCGTAAATACAAGAAGGAATGGAAAGACCTAAAACCGAGGTGGGATGATATTTATTCTCGTATTGAAGTTCTGGTAAAGGTAAAAACTCATTTAAATGAAATCGGGGATGTTAATAAGGCATTAATCAAGGATTAAGGAAGAAGCAGGAGTATAGGCTATGGCTTTGGAGAAAGGCAGAATATCCAATTTCCAA
>JAAYCK010000024.1 GCA_012729835.1 Syntrophomonadaceae bacterium | reverse complement strand
TTGTAATGATGATAGAGTAATACCGGGGCTTAGAGAGCTTGCCCGGGCCTGCCAGCAGCATGGATCGAAGATATGTGCCCAGGTCCATCACGGCGGTCCGTCATCGCCCAGATCGCTTACCGGAGAACAGCCGATCGCAGCATCGGCGATTGCCAGACCGGAAATGTACGGATATGCTGCGACCGAAACACCCAGAGCAATAACCAAAGAGGAAATTGCCAAATTAGTGGATCAGCATGCTCAGGGAGTACGGCGCTGCAAAGAGGCCGGTTTTGATTGTGTGGAAATCGCTGCCGCTCATAAATACATTATCAATAGTTTCTTATCCCGAGCCTGGAACAAACGTACCGATGAATACAATGGAGATATAAAAGCCAGAGCCAGGATATTGATGGAGATCTTAGAGGCGTCGAGAGCACTGGTGGGCCCGGATTATCCCATACTGGTCAGGATAAACGGCTGTGAATATATTGATAAATACGGTGTTGCCAATGGAATTACCATCGAAGATGCCAAAGAGCTTGCTGTTCTGCTTCAGGAGAGCGGCATGGTTGATGCCATTGACATATCCAGTTTCCCGGCTAACAATCCCAAAATGCAGAACGGCATTTATACCGATTTGGCTGCTGAGATTAAGAAAGTGGTCAGTATGCCGGTTATCACCGTTGGAGCTATTACTCCTGAGATCGGTGAGCGGGTGCTGCAAGAGAAAAAGGCAGATTTCATAGCCATTGGCAGAGCTTTGTTTGCTGACCCTGAACTGGTCAACAAAGTCAAAGAAGGACGGATGGAAGATATCAGACCGTGTCTTTCCTGCAATAATTGCAATGCTAACTTATTTGGCCGCTATAACTGCTCGGTCAACGCTGCCTTCGGAAGGGAAGGTGAATATGCCATTAAACCGGCCGAAAAATCCAAGCGAGTGCTGGTCATCGGCGGCGGCCCAGGTGGTATGGAAGCAGCAACCGTTGCTGCGCAGAGAGGACATAAGGTAACGCTGGCAGAGAAAGAGAGCCGTTTAGGCGGGCTCCTGGTTATGGCTTCCATGATAGACGAAAGGATTTATAAACTTAACAAATACATGGACAGACAGGTAAGAAAACAGGGTGTCAATGTCCTGCTGGGAAAAGAAGTAACGCCACAACTAATCGATGAAATAAAGCCGGACGTTGTGATACTGGCAGCAGGTTCAGCTACGAAAGTCCCTGATATTCCTGGTATAAACAAACCTCTGGTGATAAGCTCTTCTGCTATGGCCAGTGGTAAAGGAAGCTTCATCATGAGTTTTGGATATAAGTTTATGCAGACATCCTTAGGATTCTCGGCGGCGAGAGAATTTATCAAAAGATTTGGCATGCCGGTAGGCAAAAGAGTAGTCGTTTTAGGTGGTGATCTGGCTGGAGTAGAGATCGCTGAGTTCTTGAGCAGACATGGGAAAACCGTAACTGTTCTAGACCCCGGCGAGATTGTAATGGATGTCGAAAGTCCGCCCATGCCAAAACTAAGAAAACACTTCAGACAGCAGCTAGAGGAGAAAAAGGCTGAGATACTCACTAACGTCAAGTTCGAAGAAATAAAGGACAAAGGGATCGTCATAACCACCAAAGAAGGGCAAAAGCGAACGATAGATGCAGATAATATAATACTGGCGATGGGACAGGAACCGAAAAACGAACTTGCCAGGAAACTGGAAGGCAAGGTTCCCGAAATTCATGTTATCGGTGACTGTTTACAACCCCTTGGAATAATGGAAGCTATTGACGCCGGAGCAAAAGTTGCCCGCGAAATCTAATTCGTCCTTCTAAACAGGATATGTAACGTTTAAATATGCAGTACAACCATGAATAAGGAGGATAACGAATAATGAAAATCTGGGTACAGAGTATGGGTGGATATCGTTATAATCCAGCCTTTGACGAATACGGCAAGACCATGGAACAACAGTGCGCGGCTGCTGCCAGACCTGGTACAGAGGTATTTGTAATCGGTCTTCCCGTTCATATGACAGAGCGCGACAGATATAAATCCGTACAGTACTTCCATGGTGCTCAGTCATTTAACAATATGCTGCGGGCCGAAGCTGAAGGTTATGACGCCTTTGTAATAGGCTGCTCATTTGACGCCTGGATGGATGAGGCCAGAGAACTGCTCAATATTCCTGTTATTGGCATTGCCCAGGCCAATCTGTATCTGGCCTCGATGTTCGGGGATCTGTTTGCGATACCAACTTGCGAGCCGCATATAGTGCAAAAATATGACCAATTGGTGAGAAAGTATGGATTAGAGTCCCACTATTTACGGGGCCCGTACATCAATCAGGTCAGCATGTCAGCCATTTCCGCAGCACTAAGCAATCCGGAAGCTGCAGGACCAGTTGTAGAAGGCTTTAAGAGCATATTTGATAAAGCTGTAGCTGATGGGGCTTCTGTTTTAATACCCGTACCGGCCAACATTTATCAATTATATACCAAGATGGGCGGTTCCAACTCGCTGAACGGAGTCACAATTCTTGACCCTGTAGCGGTTGTTATCAAATTTGCCGAGATGATGGTTGATCTGAAAAAAATGGGCATTGAGGTATCGCGGAAGCTTCAGGTCTATGGCTCACTGGGCGAAGATCTGCGGAGCCAGCTCCTAAACATGTACGCTCCTGTTTTTAAAATTAATATCCCCGAGAAAAAAACCAAATAACAGTTTTTGTCCAAATGCTTACAAGCACACAATGACGGAGTTATTAGAATAACTATAAAAAACATTTAAGGAGGAAGAAACAAATGACAACCATAACTCAAGGATACGCGGAATTTATTAATGATCTGAAATTTGAAGATCTGCCCAGCGAGGTTGTAACCGACATTAAAATGCGGGTTTTGGACAGTCTGGGAATAATGATTGCGGCAAACAGATTAGATACTACCAAGACAGTTGATACAGTTGTAGAAGGTATAGGCGGAGTCCCACAATGTACTGTAGTAGGGACCGGAGCCAAGCTGCCGATGGTCAACGTGCCGATTATAAACGGAACGATGGCTCATAGTTTCGATTTCGACGATACCCATACCGGAACCTTGATTCATGCCAGCGCTTGCATAATTCCGACTGCACTGGCAGTTACTGAAGGACTGAAATTGTCCGGTAAAGACCTGATTACGATGGCGACAGCAGGTTTTGAAGTAGCCCTGAGAATGGGATTAGCCAAACCCAGAGGATGTCATACCAGAGGGTTCCATTCGACCTCAGTATTCGGAGTATTCGGAGCTTCAGCGATTGCGGCCAAGGGATTGAAGCTTGACAAAGAAAAGACTGCAATGGCAATAGGAATGGCTGCCAGCTTTGCCTGCGGAGTCATGCAGTGCCTTAAAGACGGAACTGATATTAAAATCATCCATGCCGGATGGGCTGGTCATGGTGGAATCATGTCAGCTCTGCTTGCCCAGAATGGTTTTACAGGACCATCTGAAGCAATCGAGGGCGAAATCGGATTCTTTAATGCGTATTTATCTCCGGTAGAATACGACATTAACGAACTGCTGGCTGACTTTAAGAAAAGATGGGA
>JAAYCK010000180.1 GCA_012729835.1 Syntrophomonadaceae bacterium | reverse complement strand
TGAAGGTGAACCCCTGCACAAAGTGCTTCTGCGCCACAAAGAACAGGGTGACCAACGGGAGCACCGACACGGTCGATGCCGCCATGACCAGATGCCAGAACTGCCCATAGCGCCCCTGGTACCAGTAGATGCCCAGAGGCAGGGTGAACTTGTCGTTAGAGCTCAGGTAGAGCAGCGGCCCCATAAAGTCATTGTAGAAGGACATGCCGGCAAAGATGATAACGGCGGTGATGGCCGGTTTGCACATGGGCGTAATGAGCTGCACAAGGATGCGGAACGACGTGGCACCATCGATTCGTGCGGCTTCATCCAACTCGAGCGGTAGCCCACGCATGAATTGGCGCAGCATGAAGATGTAGAACGAGTTGCCGAACCAGGCAGGCACGATTAGGGGCTCGAACTTGTCGATCCACCCCACCTTGAAGAACATAATGAACTGGGGTACCAGCACGACGATGCCCGGCAGCATCATGGTGGCTAGCAGCGAGTTGAACACGAACTCCCGGCCGCGCCACCGTAGGCGCGACAGGCTATAGGCCACAACCAGCGAACTCACCACAGTTCCGAGCGTACCCAGGATCGTGACGAAAAACGAGTTGCGGATAAAGCTCGTCAGGGGCAGGACCTCAAAGATCTCACGGTAGTTCTGCCACTGCGGCACCTTCGGCAACCAGCGGATGGGTGTGATGAAGACGTCGGCGTTCTTCTTCAGCGAGGTGAGCACCATCCAGACCATGGGCGCCAGGAAAGTAATGGCGAGGGTCAGCAGGATGATGTGCAGCACCACGCGGCCTACCCGGCGCCGCAACGACCAGCTCTGCCATCTCTCGGTTCGGCGGGCATGCGTCATCAAGAGCCTCCCATGAAAGTTCCGGTCGACAGGTGCCCGCACCCGCTTGGCGCGGGACGGGCGTGGCGAGAGCCGATCAGCCGACCTCGTAATACACCCAGCGATCGGTGATGCGCATCTGCAGGAACGTTACGATCATGATAATAAAGAAGAGCAACCACGCAAGGGTCGCAGAGTATCCCATTCTGAAGCGTTTAAAGGCCGTATCATAGATGTAGAGCACCATGAACAGGGTCGAGTTCTGCGGTCCGCCGCTCGTCATCACGAATGACGCGGCGAATACTTGAAAACTACCGATGATCCCCATGGTGAAGTTGAATAGGATGGTAGAAGAGACCATAGGCATGGTAACATGCCGGAATACATCCCAGGCATTGGCCCCGTCCAACTGGGCGGCCTCCAGGAGCGACTCGGACACGTTCTGCAGACCCGCCAAAAAGATGATCATCTGCGGGCCCACGCCCCACATGCTCATCAGGATAAAGGCCGGCTTGGCGGCGACGGGATCGTATAGCCAGCGCACCGCGGGGATGCCAAACCAATCGAGGAACGAGTTGATCACGCCGAACTCGGGGTTGAACATCTGGATCCAGATGACGGCGCTGGCCACAGCCGGGGTGATCGAGGGCAGGTAGAAGGCGGTGCGATAGAACGAGCGGCCCCCGATCTTGGCATTGAGCGCTACGGCGAGGCCAAACGCGGCGACTAAGCGTATGGGCACGCCAAGGAACGTATAGTACGCCGTGTTCCACAGCGATGTGCCCACCAGAGAATCCTTAGCCAGAGTGACCAGATTACCCGCACCCACGAACTTGGGCGGGTTGATCATATTCCAGTCATTGACGATCAGAAACAGTGAGTAAAGCATGGGGCCTGCCCAGAATAGCAGCACCCCCAGGATGAATGGCATGGCATAGATCACGCCATCTCGCTGCTCCACGCGAAGCAAGCCTGTCTTGCTATGTCGCATGTGCCGGGCGTGGGGCCGAAGGGCTTCGATCTGCGCCTCAGACGCGGACATGGCTACCTCCACTGGACCGTTCGTTCTGGGCACACCGATGGCTGCCGTGTACCCAGAACGCTTGCGAGCTGCTGATACCTCCCGCCCGTGCGCCTGGCCAGATGACCAGGCTGCTATTGCTCAGGCTAGGCAGGATCCCGAGACGACGCGGTGCGAGGGACGGCATGGTGCCGCCCCTCGCTCCATCGCTCCTATAGCCTAGTGCTTGGCCCAGTAATCGT
>JAAYCK010000023.1 GCA_012729835.1 Syntrophomonadaceae bacterium | reverse complement strand
CATAATTCCAGCAATAATACCGGCAATACCAATTATAGTTCGCCGACTAATATGTAAATCAATAAACCGTAAAACTTGTTTGTACATACCGGTTACGTCTCCCCAAACATTGATAAGAAATATTTCTTAATTATGTTTATAAAGTAGTTCGCACCTCTATTTATACTTCAAATGCCATTTAGCAGCAAGGCTGGCCGGCATATCATCCGACCAGCCTATTAAAGCCGGTTAAACCCAGGCAAATAAATATCCTTTTAACTGAACATTTTACTGGAATTACAATCCCATGTTTTTGGCGATGACGTTTAACATAATTTCAGAAGATCCGGCAAAGAGTTTGTTTACCCTGGAATCAACAAACTGTCTGGCAATGGGATATTCCGTACAATATCCGTACCCTCCGAATAGCTGCAGACACTGGTCACATACGCGGAAGGACATTTCGCAAACCCAGTACTTGGCCATACAAACTTCAGTGTTGGCTTCAGCAAGCTTTCCAGCCATGTGCTCCAGAACGAGCTGATCAAGTAATGTTTCAGCTAATTGTATTTCAGTAGCGCATTTGGCCAATACATGCTGAGTATTCTGGAATTTGCCTACGGGTTTACCAAAAACGTATCTTTCGTTAACATATTGTTTGGTAAGTTCCAGCGCATATTTGGCTTTTGCCAGTGCGTCCAATGAAGAGGAAAGACGTTCCTGGGTCAGTTTTTTCATAAGCATCTTAAAGCCTTTTCCTTCTTCGCCCAAACGATTTGCCACCGGCACTTTGCAGTTATCAAAGAATAGTTCGGCGGTGTCCTGGGCATGCATACCGATCTTTTTAATTTGTTTTCCCCGTTCGAAACCTTCCATGCCTCTTTCTACCATTAATAAAGTTATACCCCTATAAGCAGGCTCGGCCTTGGGATCTGTCTTAACAGCCAACATAATCAGATCAGAGTTTATTCCGTTGGAAATAAAGGTCTTGGACCCGTTTACGATATAATAATCTCCCTCTCTTACAGCTGTAGTACGTATAGCCGCAAGGTCAGAGCCTGCTCCCGGTTCTGTCATTGCTACTGCCGTAATGGTCTCACCGGATAGACATCCCGGCAGCCACCTTCTTTTTTGTTCATCTGTGCCATACTCTGTAATATAGGGAACAGAGATATTGTTGTGATTTCTTATATAAACACTTTGCAGTCCACGTTTACCTATTTCTTCTACCTCGATTACCGAGTAAAGATAATCTGCTCCAACGCCGCCATACTCTTCCTCCACGTCCATGCACAGATACCCATAATCCCCGAATTTCTTATATATTTCCCGGGGAACGATCATATCTTCTTCCCATTTCTCGTAGTATGGTACGATTTCGTTGTCCAAAAATCTGCCGAAGGCATTTCTAAACATGTCATGTTCTGCTGTAAATTTCAATAATCTTTCCATATTTTCTTCTCCTATCTTTATAATAGTCATTAAAGAGATGCAATAATATATTTTGGATTGTTTTCATCCCCTCCCGGTGTCCTTCTTAACCACTTTTCTTTTAAAGAGGTATATTACCATGTTTTCTCCAGGGCCGGTCTTCCTTTTTATTCTCAAGCCAGGTTAAAGCCTTGAAAAGAGTTGCCCTGCTGTCACGGGGATCGATGATATCGCTGAACAACAGTCTGTTTGCTGCATTGTAAATAGTGTTATACTTTTCAACGGCTGCTCTCATTTTATCCATATCAAGACCTTTGGTATAAAATTGTGCAAAATCCGTAATCTTGCCGATCTGACAGGTAGGCCATGCAAAGGCTATATCACAGCCAAGCTGTTCATTGCCAAATGCCAGATCACCATAATTTGAACAGTTTCTGATATAAATCGTTATTTTAGGTACAGTAGCTTCACTGATGGCATACATAACCTTGGCCCCATGACGTTCCAGTCCCATGGCCTGTTTATTGATATCAGGCAAAAATCCGATGGTGTCGGCCAAAAATACCAGCGGAATATTAAAAGCATCACAAAATCTGATAAACCGTGCTTGTTTATCAGAAGTATCCATATCCAAAGCTCCGAGGTTTACGGCAGGATTACTGGCTACAATGCCTACACTCTGGCCGCCTATTCTGGCAAAACCAGTGATTACACTGGGAGCAAATACATCTTTGCTCTCAACAAATATTCCTCCGTCTGCTATTAAAGCAATGATTTTATGCATATCGTAGCCTTTGCTCAAATCAAAAGGAACAATGTCTAACAGCTCTTCTTCTTTTCTGTAAGGGGAATCGCCTATTTCTATAATTGGCGGCTTTTCGCGCCAATTGGATGGCCAGTAGCTTAACAGGCTTTTACAATACTCAATGCTCTCTTCGTCGCTCTTGGTTACCTTGTCACAGATGCCTGTTATTTCCGAATGTACCTTTG
>JAAYCK010000022.1 GCA_012729835.1 Syntrophomonadaceae bacterium | reverse complement strand
GCAGCGGACTGAAAATCCGCGTGTCGGTGGTTCAAGTCCGCCCCGAGGCACCATATAGTGCGGAAGTGGCTCAGTGGTAGAGCATCGCCTTGCCAAGGCGAGGGTCGAGAGTTCGAATCTCTTCTTCCGCTCCATTGAATATTAGCGTTGCTTGAGGGCAACGCTTTATTTTTTCGATACAATTCTTTCGTTTCTTGGCCTTGTCAGGGATATTGAAAGCTGTTATAATAAAAAACGCGCCAAATTGCTGGCAATTTGGGCGGGTGGCGAAGAGGCTAACGCTGCGGTCTGCAAAACCGCCATTCACCGGTTCAAATCCGGTCCCGCCCTCCATATGAACTTAATGAACACCTTTTCGTATTAAGCGGAAAGGTGTTTTCTCTTGATGTTGGGAGAGATACTGGAGTCGATTTTGTTTAGACCGGCTTGATAAAAAGCCATTTTTTTGATACACTAATCCTTGCGCGAAGACAGAGCGCAATGATGCCCGGATGGCGGAATAGGCAGACGCACGGGACTTAAAATCCCGCGATGGCAACATCGTGCCGGTTCGACCCCGGCTCCGGGCACCACTAAGGTCAATCTATAGCCTCTCCTTAATCGGAGGGGCTTTTTGGTTTCTGTAATTATATACAAAAATATACTTAAATATATGCTCGCGCAGAAATTTCTCTTCAAAAATTCTTCACGACTTTTCAGATTTCTTTCCGCTTATCAGATCAGCGAACCTTTCCAAATAAAAAAGGATCATCAAAAGATGACCCTTGTTGTGATTTATTGTGGTTTTATGATGATTAGTTATTATATCCTGTTAATAAATCTGTGTGCATCTGTGCAAATCTGTGGCTTAAAATCCGTAACCCATCTGTGTACTCTGTGATTATCGTAACCCTATTTCGGCGCCTGGGAGGTCTTCCATAACACCTTGCCCAGTATCCGGCACTGAGAATCATCGTGTACCTGAGCCGGATAGGTTTGATTATCGAAATAGATGACCATCTTATCAACGCTGCGGGTGATGCGGGCAGTGATGACTTCTCCCCAATCACACAAAATAAGACCTACTTCATTGTTTTGCAGGTTAGATTGCTTCTTGATCAGCATGACTTCGCCTTCTTTAAGGGTAGGGGACATCTTTTCTCCTTCCACCCGAAGATAGAAATAGTTACTCAGGTCGTCTCCATATATGTTAGTGATCGAAACGGTGAGCGGCCAGTATTCCTCAATGAATTTGTTCCACTCCTCGGGATTGGTACCGGAAAGAGTGCGATAGAGAGCTACTTTGGAAGCATACAGGGTATCCTGGCGGGGTCTTCTCTGTTTGGAAGGTTGGGGGATGGGAGTCGAAACTGGACCCAGACCTGATGGCGGAGGGCCTTGTTCTGTAGCAATTGCTGATGCTTTTGCCGCAGCAGCTTCTTTTTCCTGTTTTCTGACTAATTCGAGTTCCTGGACCAAGCGGTAGCTTTTTACGGCTTCTTCCGGTTCAAGATTCTCAAAGACTGTACCTATGAGTAGTTTAGTAGATACTCCGAAGAAATCGGCCATCTTTTCCAGTAGGTCGATCTTGACGTCCAGTTTGCGCTTTTCGAGCAGTCTTATAGTGGTCTCCGTCGTTTCCAACTCATCAGCAAGTTCTTTTTCGCTGAGGCCTTTTTCATTGCGTAGATACTTTAAACGTTCGTCGAATTGCATGATTAGTGTCCTCCTGCAATGGATATTCAAACCATGGCATTGAATGAGACCAAAAAATACTTGTGCTTTAATCCTTGACCGAGTATTGCTTCCAGGGGAAGAATTCGACTTTGGTTTTGGAAAGCTTGCGGACCAATTCGGGAGGGCCGTAGAAGATGCCGTCACCTCTATGATCCTGAGCCATCAAGACTACGGTCATAAGAGGGAAAAATCTGCTGAACACCTTTAGGGCTTCTTCAGCATTATATTTATTTTCTACTACGTCTTTAATAACGACGACAACTACGCAAGTGGTTTCTTCCTCTTTAACAATTGCAGCAGTGAAGTCCATCAGTATCCTCCTCCAGAAGTATTTATGAAGCCTAACTTTAATCGGGGATTGGATAATGTAGATATCCTTACCCCTATTGGAATTAGTAAACAGATGTTTCTTATAATATGGTACATAATATGTTTGAAACTTTCAAGGAACTTGGGACTATGATGCTGATGATTTTAACTATTGATGACCCGAATAGGTCAACAATGATTGCAGGAAACTGGATATAGGTGTAAAATAGCCTGCAAGAAAGGGACTATGAAGGTTCCAGCACGGGTCAAGTCTGTCAAGCCTGCAGTCAATTACCAACCACGGCCAGTATACAATCATGATCACGACTTTCGGAACGGCTTGGAAAATCTGATCAATATGCATGCAAGGCACAGTTGGTTAGGAACAGTCAGGCGGACACAGAACGGAGGAGATGGATTGAAAATTGCGGTAGTAGATGGTCAGGGAGGGGGAATAGGAAGGATCATCGTGGAGAAGCTGCGCCGTGAAATGGGAGAGATGTGCGAAATCATCGGTTTGGGCACCAATTCTATTGCAACGTCTTTGATGCTGAAGGCGGGGGCCAATGAAGGTGCTACTGGTGAGAATGCCGTGGTGTATTCGGTGCCGCGGGTGGACATTATCGTTGGATCGGTGGCCATTATTGCCGCCAATTCGTATTCCGGAGAGCTGACACCGCGTATGGCCGAGGCTATTGCCACGGCTGATGCCATAAAGGTGCTGATGCCATTGAACCGATATGGTATTGAGATTACAGGAACGGTGGATGAACCTTTACCGATACAGGTCGACAAGCTGGTGGGACGGATAAAGGATTTGGTTATGAGCGAGTCATAATTCATTTTTGATCGACATTAAGAAGGGTGGAAGAAACCATGTGCAAGAATATGCCCCCACTGGAATTGGCAATACAGTTTCACGGGCACATTTGTCCCGGTCTGCTGATTGGTGTAAGAGCGGCAGAATTAGCCCAAAAGCAGCTGGGGATAGAACAGGATAATGATGAAGAACTGGTTGCCATAGTGGAAAACGACAATTGCAGCGTAGATGCCATTCAAGCCATATTGGGCTGTACATTCGGTAAGGGAAATCTGATTTTCAAAGATTACGGGAAAAACGTTTGGACCATTATCAGCCGCCAAAGCGGTAAGGCACTGCGCATCGCTCAGAGATTTGGTTCAACCGCTGGTCCCGCCAGCGAACGTTTCCGTGCATTAAACGGCAAACATGATCTGACTGATGAAGAGGCTGGCGAGAAGGAAATGCTGATCGGAGAACTCTTTGAAAAGATCATGAGCATGCCGGCGGAAGACCTCTTTACCTGGCAACAGGTAGCTGTAAAGATACCTGATCGAGCCACGATTCGAAAAACTGTGCGCTGTGACAGATGCGGCGAAGGGGTAATGGAGACCAGGACTATATCCAGGGACGGACAGACCCTTTGCCCCGAATGTCAGATGAATTAGGAGGTATTTGCCATGTGTGAAGCCAATGTCTATATCAATCGGGCATCCGGAGAGGAACTCCTTATGGAAAAGGTGGATCGGATAGTTCCGGGCGAGGACCAAACGGTCTTTTTGGAAAACATCTTCGGTGAGCGCAAGGTAGTAAAAGCCCGCATCCGTGAGATGGAGCTGGTGCACCACCGGGTGGTCCTGGATGAGATCCGGGAGGAATCCCATACCGTACATGAGGAAATATGGCTGGAACCTTCCACCGATCATGGCCATTTTCATGAAGGGGAACAGGTGAGGTTGAAGCTCTTCAAGGGCAGCAATATGAAGCCGGGTCATCACGCGCATTTCGCTGATCTCAAGGCATTTGTCGCCGGTAGCGGCGGGGTTAAGGAACTTCATTTTCATGATCATCACGGCTCTTGCGAGTTGGTGCTGGGAGAAGAAAACGACGGCTTACTGCAGCTATGGGCGGAAGAAAACGAAAATGGTCAGCGGAGACTGGCCAGCGTGCTGGTCGAGGTGGGGCACCATCATCACCATGCTTTGAAACCAGCCGGGCTGGATTTGGAGATATTCCCCACCGATTATAGTCATGCGCGGATGGGTGAGAGTTATGAGATCCAGGTCCTGCAGCAGGGTAAGCCTTTAGCGGGAGTCGAGGTGCGGGCAACCTTTGCCGGTACTCACCAGAAGGACTATCCCCATCGGCTGACCACCAACGAGGAAGGCAAGGTCAGACTGTTTTTGACATCTCGCGGTAATTATCTTTTCTCAGTGAGTGTTGATGATCTGACCAGTACCTTTACCCTGGTCAAGAGTTTTTGATTCCCATTTGCTAAAGGAATTAGTATAATAAATGTTGTTTCTTCCTCAAAATGCACTATGAAGGTGCTATAGCGAAAGACAATTTCGGAAAACACATCGGAATACACAATAGTATAATCAGCAAAAATGATGCCATGAAGGTAGCGGGCTGCAGCCCGGATTTCTTTGTGGCATTTTTGTTGACATGACCAAGAAATATGTTTAAGGGAGGTTATTTCAGTGCATATACCTGATGGATATCTGGCTCCCCAGACGGCTATCCCATTACTGGCAGTGATGGTGCCAGCATGGAGCGTAGCGGTGAAGAAGGTACAACAAACTATGAAAAAGAAGGAGGTGCCCGTACTGGCGGTGGGGGCAGCCTTCTCTTTCACTATTATGATGTTTAATCTGCCTGTTCCGGGGGGGAGCAGTGCTCATGCAGTTGGCGCCGTTTTACTGGCGATCCTCTTAGGACCCTGGGCAGCCTGCCTGGGAGTATCCACTGCGCTTATCATTCAAGCCATGGTATTCAGTGACGGCGGCATCCTGGCTATTGGGGCCAATTGCCTGAACATAGCAGTCATAATGCCATTTGTTGGTTACTATATTTATAGACTCATCAAGGGTAAGGCCAGCGCGGTTTCCGGGCGGGGTATCGCTGCAGCATTTATTGCCGGTTACTTTGGACTTTGCTTAGCGGCGCTTAGTACTGCGCTGATGTTCGGTTCCCAGTATGAGTGGTTCAAAGCGGCTGACGGCACGCCCTTATATTTTCCTTTATCATTGAAAGTTGCTGTCAGTGCCATGATGGCTGAGCATCTTCTCCTGGCAGGGCCGGTGGAAGGTATCGTTACAGCTTTAGGGCTGACCTTCGTTGGACGTACCTATCCGGAACTTATAGGAGACGAGCCAGTTGCTCTGGACCAGGAGGTGAACAGCTATGTTTAAAAGATATGCTAAACTGTGGTGGGCTTTGGGAGCCCTCATCATTCTTTGCCCGTTGGGTTTGATCGCCACTGGTACTGCCTTTGGTGAATGGGGATTGGATGAATTGATCCAAAGTGATGAAGTTGGTTTTATTCCGCAAGGCCTGGCCAAGTTTGGCGACTTCTGGCAGCATGCCGTGCTGCCGGATTACAGTATCCCGGGGATGACCTCGACTTTTACGCAGTCTGCGCTGGGTTACATCCTTTCCGCCGTGGTTGGTGTTGGTTTGGTTTTACTGATTATCACGCTCCTGGGTAAAATAGTGAAAGAATAGAGAATACATGGTAGGACCTTCGATTGAACCAGGTAATTCAATAACGCTTCCGGGCTGGATGAACCAACCAACAGATGAGAAGGAGCACCGCCTGCAGGCGAATAGCGACAGGGGCAAAGGCTCCGGCTTTTTGAACCGCAACCTCCGTGAATTGCGCCAGGTCATGCTGGATGATCTCTTGACTGAGCGTTATGCCCGGCGGGATTATTGGCTGCAGCAGCTTGATCCCCGTCTAAAGCTTTTGGCAATAATAGTTCTGATACTCCTGGTCGCCTTGACCAGGAGTATCACAGTGTTTTTTGTAATGTGGGTATGCAGCCTATTATTAATGTCCTCAGCCCGTCTGCCGATCTGGTCTCTGCAAAAGCGCATCTGGGGTATCTTTCCTCTGATCACGCTCATAGCAGCCATCCCTGCGATGTTCAGCTTATTTAATCCGGGAGCGCCATTACTGGAGTTGTACCACAGTATGGCTCCACATTACTGGTTGGGTATCAGGTTGCCGGAACAGATCTATATCAGCCGCCAGGGCAGCATAGCGGCGCTGGTCATATTCTTGCGGGTAGGCCTGTCTATTACCTGGGGTATGCTGCTGGTGATAACAACACCCTCAGCACATTTGTTTAAATCGCTAAGGGTATTGCGGGTGCCGCTTTTAGTCGTTATGATACTGGAGATGACCTATAGATATCTAGTATTGCTGATCCAGGTATCTCATGAAATGTTTGAAGCGCGTAAAATGAGGACAGTAGGGAAACTGTCGCTGCGTGCCCGGCAATGGCAGGTAACCTCTTCCATTGGGGCTCTGTTTATACGTAGCATGCAGCTTTCTGAAGAAGTATATCAGGCCATGACTGCTCGGGGCTATACCGGTGAAGCTGTTAGTCTGGATGAATAGAACGGGTAACAGTGTTAAACTTCGGTCTTGGCAATATAAATATTAATGGTTGGAGAGATTAAGATTGACGCCTGCAAATACTTTTAAGTTTGAACGAGTTGGTTACCGCTATGGACGGGATGAATGGATATTCAGGGATATCGATTTTGTGGTTGATGCCGGAGAAAGCATTGTGCTGCTGGGGGCCAATGGCTCAGGTAAATCGACTCTGCTCAAGATCATGTGCGGACTCACTTTTGCTAGTGCAGGGAGGCTCCTGGCGTTCGGGCAGGAGATCACCGAAGAGCATCTGGAGAATGACTCGGCTGCCAAGGAATACCATCGCCGCGTGGGGTTTCTTTTCCAGAATTCCGATGCGCAGCTCTTCACTACCTCGGTTAAGGACGAAATAGCATTCGGCCCATTACAGATGGGGATGAAGAAGGATGAAGTAAGGGCGCGGGTAGACGATGTGATCGAGATGTTTGGTTTATCAAATCTGGCAGACCGGTCACCGTATCGACTAAGTGGAGGAGAGAAAAAAAAGGTAGCGTTGGCCTCAGTATTGGTACTTAATCCGGAAGTAATAATCTTGGATGAACCAACTAATGGGCTGGACCCTAAGACCCAACGCTGGCTGACTGAACTTATATTAAAGCTGAATGATCAAGGCAGGACAATTGTTGTGGCTACTCATAATCTAGATCTGGCCCATGCCATTGCTGACCGGGCTCTGATATTGTCCGAGGATCATCGAGTGGTTTTTGACGGACCAACTCGAGATGCCCTCTCCAACCGGGAGCAGTTAATCGATGTCAACCTGATTGATGAATATTTTCATATACACGAAGGCAAGCATCACATTCACCAGTACCGTCATAACTAATGGCGCTTCTGGCAGGTTTTTCGACTTGCCAAAAGACCGTAATTTGAAATATTATAAATTGACTAAAAAAATCCAACTATTTTGTAGGATTTTTAAAATCTATAGAGAATATATATTTTGGAATAAAATAATTCTCCGAGTTAACGTCCCTAAGGGCTTTCTATGGGGCATTAACCTTTGGGTGGAACTGAAAACGGTTCTGCCTTCCCGATTCATTGAAAAGGAGATGCTCAGTTTAGGCAGGTACTTGATAGCGGACCCATGAAGGGTCTAGCTGCTTGGTGTCTGTGCATCTAAGTCTGGCATTTCTGTGCCAGGCTTTTTATTTTGGAAATAATGATGGAGTGGCTGGAATGCACGAATTATCGTTGGTTGAAGGCATGATGGACATAGTCCGGGAAAGCGCCAGCCAGAATAATATCAAACGGGTAACCAGGGTCAAGATGGTCATAGGAGAATTGACTATGGCCTTGCCGGATAGTTTGCAGTTTGCGTTCTCTGCGCTCTCTCAGGACGAGCTTTTTCGCGGTGCGGAACTGGAGATAGTACAGTTGAGCGTAATATGTCATTGTGAAGAATGCGGTAATGATTTCCGACCGGAAGATGATTATATCTTCCGCTGCCCCGGCTGTGGCAATGGACAGGTAATTATTAGCCAAGGCCATGAGTTGTATCTGGATAGTTATGAAGGAGACGAAGCCAGTGGTCCAAGTTAATCTGCAGACGAATATTTTGGGAGCCAATGAACTAATCGCCCGAAAAAACAGGGTTTCTTTTAAGAGTCAGGGGATTCTGGTCATTAATCTGATGAGTTCGCCGGGATCAGGCAAAACGACTATTTTGGAACGGACTATTGAAAGATTGGGTGAACAAGTGAAGATCGCTGTTATCGAAGGGGATCTCTATACGGATCGGGATGCCCAGAGGATCGAACAGAAGGGTGTACAGGTGATCCAGATTAACACGGAAGGAACCTGTCATCTTGATGCTGGAATGGTAACCTCAGCTTATGAAAAAATAGATAAAGCCGATTTGGACTTGCTTTTTATCGAAAATGTGGGCAATCTGGTTTGTCCGGCAGAATTCGATCTGGGCGAGGACTTTCGTGTGGTTGTTATTAGCACCACGGAAGGCAATGACAAGATACCCAAGTATCCATTGATCTTCCACGAAGCCAAGGCGGTTCTGGTCAATAAGGTTGACCTTTTGCCATATACCGAGTTCAACCTGCAAGAGTGCCAGGAGGATCTTGAAAAAATCAACCCCTCGGCGCAAGTATTCCCTCTTTCCGGACGAACCGGAGAAGGGATTGAGATATGGTGCGAGTGGTTACTGGGGGAGGTGAGGGCCAAAGGGCGTAATTCCTGATTTTCCTTATATAGATAGAGATAGATTCGTACCTTGTGTATGATTTTAAGATTGGGGTTGTGCGTTGCTCTGTTGTCTAAGGAATGATTTGATTGGGGGGAACATGGAGAATGCCTACCAAATTAAACCGTCGTGATTTTTTGAAAGCGTGTGCCGGTTCTGCCGCAGCGATCTCGCTGACGGGTTATCTGGCTCCGTTTATGAAAGAGGCCGTTGCTGCTGGGGCGCCCCAGGTAATATGGCTGCAGGGTGCATCCTGCACCGGCTGTTCGATTTCTCTGTTAAATACAGTACATCCCGATATTCAGAAGGTCTTAACCGAAGTTATTAGCGTTACCTACCATCCCAATATCTCTGCTGCTGCCGGTGACCTGGCCTTGCAGGAAGGGATTTTGAAAATTGCTAACGAAAACCCGGGAAAATTCTACCTGGTAGTGGAAGGTTCCGTGCCAACTGAGGCAGATGGATTGTATTGCACTGTTGGTGAGGAAAATGGCCAGCCCATCACTTTTGTGGATTTGGTAAAGAGAGTCGGCAGCCAGGCTGCTGGTATCCTCAGTTTCGGCACTTGCTCTGCTTTTGGTGGTGTACCGGCAACCCCGCCGAACCCCACCGGCTGCAAGCCTGTTTCTGATATAGTAAAGGACACTCCGGTCATCAACGTACCGGGCTGCCCGCCGCATCCCGATTGGATGGTCGGTACTATCGCTCATATCCTGCTGTATGGAATGCCGGAACTGGATTCCTTCGGCCGACCGACAATGTTCTTTAATAAGATCATCCACGACAATTGTGAACGCCGTCAGTATTTTGACAATGCCATCTTTGCCAAGACCTTTGGCGAAATGGGTTGTATGCTGGAACTGGGCTGCAAGGGTCCCTTTGCTCATTGTGATTCTAGTACCCGCGGTTGGAATAACGGCACCAATTGGTGCGTAAGATCCGGAGCTGTCTGTATCGGCTGCACCGAACCTCAATTCCCCGCCTGGCCCATGTACGAAAGACTGCCTGAATTACCGATCGGTCCGGCAACTACCGCTACAGTCGATCAAATTGGCGGTGTATTGGGCGGGCTAGCTGCTGTGGGTATCGCCGGGCACCTGGGTGGTAATATACTCACCGGCCGCATAGGACCGAAAAAGGCGGAGCATGAAGTTGAGAAAGAGGGTGAAGCATAATGGCGAAGATAATTGTTGATCCCGTAACTCGTATTGAAGGCCACTTGAAGCTCGAAGTCGAAGTTGAGGGCGGCGTAGTAACCAATGCTTGGACCAGCGGGTCTCTGTTCCGTGGTCTGGAGTTGATAATGCAGGGCCGCGACCCGCGTGATGCTGAACAGATCGTACAGCGTATTTGCGGCGTATGCCCAACTGGTCATGCTACTGCCGGCATCCTGGCGCTGGACGATGCATTTGGCATTGAACCGCCGCCGAATGGCCGGATCATCCGCAACCTTATATTAGGCTCCAACTGGGTGCAATCTCATATTCTGCACTTCTTCCACCTGGCAGCCCTGGATTATGTAAAGGGACCGGAGCTGGCTCCTTTTAAGCCCCGCTATGAGGCTGACTATCGTCTACCGGAAGACATTAACGCCCAGGCTGTACAGCACTATCTTGACGCATTAACGATTCGCCGGCAGGCTCACGAAATGCTGGCCATCTGGGGCGGCAAGATGCCCCACGTCCAGGCCATCGTTCCCGGCGGTGTATCCGAAGTTCCGGATACCTCCAAGATCTATCAGTTCCTGTCCAGCTTGGAGAAAATAACTAAGTTCGTTGACGAGGTATATGTTCCCACTGTCAAGGCAGTGGCTGGCGTATACAGCGACTGGTTCGATGTAGGCTACGGCTGCGGCAATATGCTGGCATACGGCGGATTCCCGCTGGAAGAAGGCATGGACCATGTCAAGAAGAACAAGCTTTACAAATCCGGTGTCTATGTACGCGGTCAGTATGGCGACCTAGATCCGGAAATGATCGAGGAACAGGTCAAATATTCCTGGTATGATAACGAAATCGAGCCCAAACCGGCCGATGCCGTTGTCAAGCCCGCTCCCGACAAGAAGGATGGCTATTCCTGGCTGAAGGCTCCCCGTTACAACGGCGAACCTATGGAAGTTGGCCCGCTGGCTCGCCAGTGGATCAACAAACAGAAAGACGTCGTGGCATTAGGCGACAAAAAGGCCTTCTCCGTAATGGGACGCCACTTTGCCCGCGCTATCGAATGTTCCGAAATGACCAAGGCTCTCAAGGAATGGGCTTTGCAGTTGGAACCCGGCCAGCCGGTATGCGTACCGCATAAGATTCCGGATTCAGCAGTGGGTATGGGCCTTTGCGAAGCTTCCCGCGGCGCGTTGGGTCACTGGCACAGAATCGAGGGCCAGAGAACCAAGGTTTACAACGCTGTAGTTCCCACTACCTGGAACGCAGGACCCAGAGACGTTCGTAACCAGCCTGGTCCGATGGAGCAGTCCATAATCGGATGCAAGGTAGCCGATCCAGCAAATCCGGTTGAATTGGTTAGGATCATCAGAGCATTTGATCCTTGTTTTGGATGTGCTATTCATGTGATGACCCCTGATAAGAAGACGATTAGCCAGTTCGCTATTAACTAGGGGGTGAGTGCATGAAAAAGATGGAGGATAGGCATTCCGGCTTCATACGGATCTTTCACTGGATAAATATGATAGCTATCACCACGCTGTGCCTGACTGGTTACTATATCCATGCTCCGCATAGCTGGGGTTGGCTCTTTGATAACATGGACAACGCCCGGATGCTTCATTTTGCCATGGCTTACCTGCTTTGTTTCGGTGTAGTAGGCAGAGTGTATTATGCTATTGCAACCGGTGACTACAAGAATGTATGGTTTGATGTCAAGACAGACCCGGGCAAGTTTCCCAGTATGATCAAATACTATACTTTCCTGGCGGATGATCACCCCTTCTATGGCAAATACAATCCCGGTCAGAAGATGATGTATTCCACCTTCATGTTTATGGCAATTATTCAGGTGATAACGGGTTTTATCCTGTACAAACCGCAGGTACTGTTCTTGTCGCAAATGGGTGATTATCTGGGCGGCGAGATTGCTCTTAGAATGGTCCACTATATCATAACCTGGATATTTGTACTCTTTATTGTGGCTCATGTATACCTTGACATGTCCGAAGGTATACCGGTGCTCAAATCAATGTTCACCGGCAAGATGCCGGCTGACTTCCACCATGGCTATCATGAGGAAGACCAAGAGGCCTAATAAAAGTTGCATCTTAATTGCGGCAAGGAGGATCAGGTTTGAAACGTATATCGGTAGTTGGGGTAGGTAACCTGCTTATGCGGGATGACGGAGTTGGAGTTCATGTGATCCGGTATCTTGAAGAGCAAGGAGTACCTGAAGGCGTAGAACTGATCGACGGAGGCACTCATAGCTACGATCTGCTTGATATCTTTGCCGAAGCGGACATTATTATTGCAGTTGATGCCATTCAGGCCGGGGCCGAGCCTGGTACATTGTACCGGGCTCCCCTGGATGAAATGGGCTTTGAGACAAATGACCGTGCTGCCTCGTTGCATGACCTCAACTTTGTCGAAGCCGTACAAATGCTTCGGCTGATGGGGCACGATCCGCAGTTCATCGTCTTTGGCATTCAACCCAAAGAAATGTATCTGGATCTGGAGTTAAGCCCCGAGGTGGCCGCCAAGGTTCCCCGGGTAGCTGAATTAATCCAGGAAGAAATCCAAAGAATAATAAACCAATGAGCCAGGGATGCACTCTGACTTGTTATTGTGACGCTGAAAAGACCAGGGGCCGGGAGCTTTTCCCGTCCCTGCATCTTCAGCGTTTTTTACTATGAAATGTTTAATAGACGCAGATAACGCAGATTAGAAAAGATTTACGCAGATTTTTTTGACATAATGGGCGGCATGATGTAAGTCCAGTTTAAAGGCTGCGAAACTATAATCCTGGATAGAGCTTGGTATCAATGAAATATAATCAGCGTTAATCTAATAAATCAGCTTTATCTGCGTCTATTTAGAGCGGGTTGATGTCATGTTGGTTGCTTATCACATCCGAATAACCGGAATAGTCCAGGGAGTAGGTTTCAGGCCCCATGTCTTCAGACTGGCCAGTGAGTATGGCCTTAAGGGATGGGTTCTGAATTCCTCAGCTGGTGTCTTTATTGAGGCAGAAGGTTCTAAAAAGGATCTGGATGACTTTGCCCGGCGTTTGGTGGAGGAGCCGCCTCCGCTGGCGATTATCAGGCAGTGTGAGATCAGTGAGAAACCGCTACAGGGTTTCCTTGACTTCACTATTCGTAATAGTGAGGATGATGATAGCCGCGAGGTCATGATATCACCGGATATAGCCATATGCGCTGATTGTAAACGTGAGGTCAGGGATCGCAAAGACCGGCGATATGGCTATGCCTTTACCAATTGTACCAACTGCGGACCGCGCTATACGATAATCAAAGATATTCCTTATGATCGCATCAAGACTACTATGGCACCCTTTCCCATGTGTCCGGAGTGTCAGGAGGAATATGAGGATCCGTTGCATAGGCGTTTCCATGCACAGCCCAATGCTTGCCCCGTTTGCGGACCGCATACCACCCTGGTTGATGCTTCTGGCAAGGAAGTAGGAGGAGAGGCAGTCGACTATCTAAAAAAGGGATATATAATAGCGGTAAAAGGACTCGGTGGTTTTCACCTGGCCTGCGATGCTACCAATATTGACGCGGTGAAGAACTTGCGTCAGCGCAAGAGACGCGATGCCAAGCCTTTCGCTGTAATGGTGCGGGATCTTCAGATTGCCGAACAATATGCTTATATAGATGAAATCGAAGCCAGATGGCTAGAATCTCCCCAAGCGCCGATCGTGATTCTGAAGAGCAGGCAAAATCCAGCACTGCCGACCGATGTTATACATCCTGGCTTAGAGACGCTGGGGATAATGCTGCCCTACACGCCGCTGCATTATCTTTTGTTTGATGAAGATATCGACATACTCATAATGACCAGCGCCAATATCAGCGATGAACCATTGATTTTCGACAATGATGCGGCACTCGAAAAACTATCTGACATCGCTGATTACTTCCTGGTGCATAACCGGGAGATATATAATCCCTGTGATGATTCAGTAATAAGCGTCAGGGGTGAGGGTTTTCCTCATTATTTCCGTCGGGCTCGCCGCTTTGTGCCCCTGGGTATCAATATCACCCCGGGCACTCAGCCGGTACTGGCACTGGGCGGGGAGATGAAGAACACCTTCTGTATTACCCGAAGTGACCAGGCTTATATCAGTCCTCACTGGGGTGATCTAAACCATTATCTGAATTACCGGAATTACCTGTCTGGTATAGAACGATTCAAGCAGATGCTGAATACCGACCCGCAGATCATTGCGCACGATCTGCATCCGGACTACCAGACCACACGTTTGGCCCAGAGTATGAAATCGGTAAAGACTATTGGGGTGCAGCATCATTTTGCTCATATGGCGGCAGTTATGGCAGAAAACGAAATCCAGGGGCAGACCCTCGGCCTGATATGCGATGGGACTGGCTGGGGCCTGGACGGTGCCATCTGGGGATGCGAGATTCTCGTTGGCGATTACAGAGAAATTAATCGTTTGGGGCATCTCCGCTACATGCCCATGCCGGGAGGGGATCTAAACAGCCGCAAGCCCTATCGAATGGCCCTGATCTATCTGTACCAGGCCTGGGGGGCGGAAAAGGCGGCAGAATTGGCCCGTAAATATCTGCCGGATCTCAGTGAAGAGGAGTGCAGCCTGCTGCTGGGACAATTAGAGCATCCGCGGGGGGAGATCATGACCTCCTCGGCAGGCCGATTGTTCGAGGCTGTATCGGCATTTCTGGGTATATGTGCAATTAATCGCTATGAGGGCCAGGCCGCCATTGAATTGGAAGCTCGGGCAGATATGAGCAGTGATGGAGCATATCCCTATAAAATAGAATGGGAGCAGGATGAGTTGATAATGGATGTCCTCCCGCTATGGCAGGAAATCACCGACGACATGGAAAAAGGTATTCCTGTCAGTATAATTTCCGAACGTTTTCATCGGACTGCAGCAAAAATGTTTGCCGCCGTCTTGAATCTGGCACGTGAAAAAACCAGACTTAATGAGGTGGTTATCAGCGGCGGGGTTTTCCATAATGAGATATTGACCAATCAATTGGTCAAATTGCTCGAAGTATACGGATTCACAGTATATCAGCAACACAATATTCCGCCCGGTGACGGGGGGATTTCATTGGGACAGGCGATAATAGCGAGTGAGGTGAGCAAGTAATGTGTCTGGGAGTTCCGGGAAAGATTCTGGAGGTAAAAGAAAACAGTATTGCCGTGGTCGATGTTGACGGCAACCAGATGGAGATCAGCATCCGACTGACGCCCGAGGTGGAACCCAACCAGTATGTTTTGATACATGCTGGCTTCGCCATGGAGATCATGGACGAAGAGGTGGCGCATGAGACAATGCGATTGATCAAGGAGTTGGAGGAGAGTAATGAGTTCGCAACCGGAATATTTGAACCGTCTGCTGGGTGAGATAGTAAAAGAAGACCGCGAAATGGCATTGATGGAGGTCTGCGGCACCCATACTATGGCTATCGCCAAGAGCGGGTTGAGAAATCTGTTGCCGCCTAATTTGAAATTGCTGTCGGGACCCGGATGTCCGGTTTGTGTTACCGCTCAGGGCGATATCGATGCAGTCATCGAGTTGGCGGTCAAGCCAGGCATCATCATGGTCACCTTCGGGGATATGATGCGGGTGCCGGGGACAACCAGCTCACTGCAGGAGGCGCGCAGCCAGGGGGCTGATATCAGGGTGGCCTACTCTCCGCTGGACGCTTTAGCTATCGCGCAGCGCAACCCTGACAAAGAGGTCGTATTCCTGGGGATAGGATTTGAGACGACCGCACCGGCGGTGGCCATCTGCGCGGATCAGGCCAGGAACCTGGGCCTGAAGAATTTCTCAGTATTCTCACTGCATAAGGTAGTACCTCCAGCCCTGGAGGTGATCTTTTCTATGCCGGATATGAAGATAGATGGGTTGATATGTCCTGGCCATGTTTCTGTAGTCATTGGCCTGGAACCCTACGAAAAACTGGTGGAAAAATATCACCGGCCCTGTGTGGTCACCGGATTTGAAACCCAGGATATCCTGGAAGGCGTGTATATGCTGATCAGGCAAATCCGCCAGGGTGAGGCCAGAGCTGAGATACAATATACAAGGGTAGTGAAGAGTGGCGGTAACCCGGCGGCTCAAAAGATACTGGAAGAGGTGTTTGAACCGTCCGATGCCCGTTGGCGGGGCATAGGAAATATTCCGAACAGTGGACTTGCGTTCAGACCGGAATACGGAATCTTTGACGCCCGCAAACGTTTTGACATAATGGACCGCGAAGACATACCCATAAAGGGCTGTGCCTGTGGCGAGGTCCTGACCGGGAAGATAACCCCGCAGGACTGCGCCTTGTTCGGGCGGGCCTGCACTCCCTTGAAGCCGATCGGACCTTGCATGGTTTCTCACGAGGGGGCTTGTGCCGCCTATTATCGTTACCCGCCGCCATCACCGTCGAAGAAGGGATAGGATAGTATGAATAGTCGTGTATTGATGGCTCATGGCAGTGGAGGCTTGATGAGCCAGCAGTTAGTAGATGAGGTCTTTCGCAGCATCTGGAGCAATCAGTACCTGGATGCAGCTCTGGATGGGGCCCAGATGATATTGCCCCCGGGTAAAGTAGCTATGTCCACTGATTCTTTTGTTATTACCCCGATATTCTTTCCCGGCGGTGACATTGGCAAGCTCTCCATTTGTGGTACGGTCAATGACCTGGTTGCCTGCGGTGCCAAACCCATGTACTTGTCAGTAGGATTAATTATTGAAGAAGGGTTTCTGCTCAGTGACCTAAAAAAGATAGCTGATTCGATGGCCCAAACAGCTGCCGAGGTCGGCATCCAGATCGTGACCGGAGATACCAAGGTGGTGGAACGCGGCAGCGCAGATGGCATATTTATAAACACCACCGGCATTGGTGTGATATCCGAGGCGATCGATTATACCCCGCGGCAGATCAAGGTGGGAGACTATATTATTGCCACCGGTAATATTGGTGACCACGGGCTGGCCATATTGGCACAGCGGGAGGGACTGCAGTTCTCCACTCCGGTAGTCAGCGACTGTGCTCCCCTCTATAAACTGGGCGAGTCACTATTGGGCTTTCCCGGCGAGGTACGCTGCATGCGCGATCCTACCCGGGGCGGTATGGCTACAGTATTGAACGAACTGGCTCAGCAATCAGCTCTGGGGATGATGGTGAAGGAATCCAGTATTCCGGTGTCGTCAGTAGTCAAAGGGGCCTGTGATATGCTGGGGATGGACCCCATGTATATGGCCAATGAGGGCAAGATGATAGTGATAGTCGGGCCTAAGCGTATTGACGAGATAATGGAAGAGCTAAAGAAGGCTCCTTACTGCCAGAATGCTGCTGTTGTCGGTAGGGTTGCAGCGGAACCAGCGGGAATGGTCTTGGTTGAAACTGAACTGGGGGCTCAGCGCATCATGGGTATGTTGGAAGGGGAACACCTACCGCGCATTTGTTAATCTAATTCTGGTTTTGTCGTTTGTGTGTCGCTTCGCATGGCAATGAACATGCTGATTAGCACCAGCAGAGCACCGGTCAGCTGCAGCGCAGTCAAGTGCTCATGCAGGAGCAGCACAGCCAGCATAACGGTCAGAACCGGTTCTAATATGCTTACCAGTGAGGCACGAGAGGCACCGATCAACTGGATTCCCTTTAGATAAAATGAAACGGCCAGAACGGTGTCGACCAAGCCCAGGGTTAACCCGATGGATAACTGGAAAAGATCTAGTTTAAGAAGAAATCCGGGACTGCGAAAAACCAGTAATATAATAAGTATTCCGGCAAAACTGATACTGGCGGTGAGACTCAGGGGAGATGATCCGTCAGTTGTTTTTTGTCCGAGTAAACAGAAGACCGTATAGCAGACAGCAGTAGCGGATGCCAATAAAACGCCGGTGGTAGAAATATGCATTTGGGCGTGGCCGAGTCCAGCGACCAGGCCGGTCCCGGCTACCGCCAGTAAAACAGCGAGGAAGTGAGCGAGCCCGAGTTTTTCACGGTATATTACCATACTGAGCAAGGAGACCAGCGCTGGATAGGAAAATAGTATCATCGTGATAAGGGATACGGGAAGCAAGCGCAGGGCAAAGAAGTAGAACAGACTGCCCATGATGAAAATGGAGCCCTGCAACCAGACCAGCGGTGACTTGCTTAAAGGCGAGGTTCTTTTGACAACCGGCAGGTAGGCGGCCAGGATCAGAAAAGCGAACCCATAGCGAAGAAGGATGATCTGGTCGGGTTCCAATCCGCTGACATAGGCATATTTGCCCAGTATAGGCATAGTGGCATAGAAAAGGGCGGAGAGAGCAACATATAGAAAGCCATTAAATTGTCTTGATTTGGTGTTCAAATTTCCTAGCCTCTTCCTGTATAATAATAGCAACAAATTATAGATCAATTAATTTTACCACTAGTGAAGCGTAAACGTTCCAGTAATGATCATAATAATTATCCAGGGGAGTGATGAATGTGCAACTGACTAATATCGATAACCTGAGAATGATCGATCGCAACAAGGCCGCGGGGAATGCCACATTTGAAATCGATGGCAGTACTTACCATGCTGAATTAATTTTTTACCTGCAGAGCGACTATTGCCTGAGCATAAGGGCTGGACGCTGCGGAGAAGGATTGACCACCGAGAGGGTAGAGGAGTACCTGAAGATGAACCGTACTGATATGAAACGAGGTATCAATCCCGAAGTGGTGCGTCTAAGACAGCAGCAGAGGGAAGCCATATACGGTGCTGAATAGTCTGCCATGCTTTGCTGCTTGCCAGTAAGCGGTTTATATGATAACCTGAAATGCCTGTAAATATATGACGCGAGCAAAGGTTTCTATTTCCTGATTTATATAATTGTTTTACGGGAATCGTTCACATATAATCAGGGGAGTAGGAGTACAATTAACTGTATGTAATAAGAACTCGAGCTTTTCCCAAGGGTACCACTTGCAGTCACCCGGAAAGTCGACCACCAGGATTCGGGTCTTAGCAAATAGTTTTGGAGGTGGGACTATGAAGAAGAGATGGAGCAAAGGGGATCCGGTTAGTTTAACAGATTTGTTGAAGATTACTCCCGTAGCCAATGAAATTCTCCAACTCAGCGAAGAGATGGAAATAAGCATAACTGATATCATGTGGATAGTAAACCAGATCATCGACAATACCGATGATCAAAGCTTTGAAGATATGCTGGAAGCCGAGGCCATTGATTTTCATGAGAATTGGGATGATGTGGAGCAAGAACTCGATGACGAAAACCTGGAGCCCGGGGCCTATATGGTAAGCGTTCAGATCAATAGCAACGGTCGATTCCCCGAAATAGGCTTCAAAGCTGGCATGAGCGACAAGGAAGATATCAGCTATTTCTTCGATATGGTCATGGAGATGCTGGATAAACTGGAGTAAAACAGATTGCCGAAAATAGTCGGCCTAAGCCCGGGGGATCCCGGGCTTTATTGCTATTGAATTATAACAGGTGATAAGTAATGATTATTAATTTAACCAGGCAGATCAAGTTGATAAGACCGCAGGGACGGGCGTCTTTTCCTTACAGCAATTCACTGTATGTCGATGACGATAGCCGCCTGGTCATTGATGCCGGTGCCGGTCAAGCCTTTGGTGAAATTCCGGAGGCTGAAGTCGATTTGCTTTTTCTAAGTCACTATCACTTTGATCACACCCATGGTACCAGTCGCTTCAAACGGGCGGGGATCATGGCCGGAATACAGGAAGCGCCGGGATACGAGGATGTGGCAGCCTACATTGAATATTCCGGGTTTTCTCATTGGAAAGAGCTGATGGTGCAACCCAAGAATCAGCCATTTATTAAGACTGCAGGATATCCCGAGGATGTTTTAGAGAAACCTGGATTCCGGGAGATAAAGTTGTCTGGCACTTTCCAGGATAGGGACAGCTTTACCCTGGGTAGTACCACGGTACAGGCTCTACATACACCGGGGCATACTCACGGGCATTATTCATTCTGGTTTGAGAAAGCGGGAATCCTGTTTGCCAGCGACCTTGATCTTTCTCCTGGCGGCCCATGGTATGGCGAAGAATACTCGAATGTCGAAGACCTGGTCAGCTCAGTCAACCGGCTTATTGAAATAGATCCACTCATCATGTTGACCTCTCATCGCCGGGTCTTTAAGCAGCCGGACGATAATATTAAGCAGTTGCTTAAAGAATATCTGGGAGTCACATTGGGACGGGAGGAAGCTATCCTACATTCATTGCAGGAACCGCGTACCATTGATGATATCGAGGAATTAGGCCTGGTTTTTGAACCCCTACCGCGTACCCAGCATATAGAATTTTGGAATAAGATGATGATAGTGAAACATCTTAACCGACTACACAGGATGGGGCTGATAGAGAAGACCGATACCGGTGCTTATATTCGCAGATAATAGGGTTAGCCGTTATTTTTCCGTTGGTTTGTTCCAGTTATGGTCGCTTTCTTGAGGAGTGTCTGAAATCACTGGGGGGATTTTACACTGTCTGGAGCTTATAAATTCTACTAAAGGAGAATAACGGAGCAGGCCACAGGCCATCTCTACCGATCCTAATAATCCGGATAGCGTTGCCAGCCATCCGTCTATCATCTGAGAACCAGCTAAAAAGTAAAAACAAGCGGCAAATACAAAACGGGCAATAACTCCATCACGGGATAACATATACTTCTCCTTAGTAATATAAATCGAAATGAGGTCCCAAGGTTATAATCTGCAGATAGCAGATATAAATACGCGGGACATGGATTTCCGACCTGGTAATTATTGAGACGGAGGATGACAGGAATGGAGAATCAGAACCTGGCAATTATCATATTGATTGCCTGCATCCCCGCAACGGCCTGGCTGTCCTACTGGATAGCCTGCAGCCGCAGTGAATCCAAGTGGGTAAGCCGACAAGCCGAAGTTGAAAATGAGAAGACGGTCCTCAAGACCAGGCTGGAAATGCGGGAAATGACCATTTTGGAACTCCAGCAGCATATTGAGGCTCAGGAACAAGTTCAAACCAGTCTGCGCGAAGAAATCAATCGTCAGAGTGAACTCAGGGTTATTGCCGAAGAAAAGAACACCAGATTGCAGGAAACGGAGGCCAGGCTAAGCGAAATTTTTAATAACATTTCGTCGCAGGCTCTAAAAAATAACAACCAATCTTTTTTAGAGATGGCGCGTTTATCTCTGGAGAACTATCAGGAGAATGCCAGGAATGAACTGGAGATGAAGCGGCAGGCCATTGGGCATCTGGTATCACCTCTGCAGGAATCACTGCAAAAGGTGGATCAGCAGTTGCAGGAGATCGAGAAAAACCGGATCGCCACTTATACCAGCCTTACCGAACAGGTTAAATCATTGACCCGTAATGAGATGCTGCTTCAAACAGAGACAGCCAACCTGGTCAAGGCATTACGCCGTCCTCAGGTGAGGGGACGCTGGGGAGAGATCCAGCTCAGGCGTACGGTGGAAATAGCCGGAATGGTTGAGTACTGTGATTTCATGGAACAGGTATCTGCCGCCACCGATAACGGTCAATTGAGACCCGATATGGTGATCCAACTGCCTAACCAGCAAAACATTGTGGTGGATGCCAAGACCCCCTTACAGGCTTATCTAGAAGCCGTGGAAAGCCAGGATGAGGCCCAGCAAATTACCAAGCTAAAAGAGCATGCCGCGCAGCTGCGGGTACATATTAACAAGCTCGGCAGCAAGAACTACTGGGAGCAGTTCAAACCCACCCCGGAATTTGTAGTGCTGTTCCTACCGGGGGAGTCCTTTTTTAGTACGGCATTGGAACAGGATCCGGCTATGATCGAATATGCCAGTCGCCAGAAGGTCATACTTGCCACCCCGACCACCCTGATAGCCCTGCTGATGACTATATCATATGGCTGGCGGCAGGAACGCATCGCTGAGAATGCCCGCGAGATAAGTGAACTGGGCAAGGATTTATACAACCGCCTCAGCACCATGACCAGTCACATGGGAGATATGAAGAAGAATTTAGATAAAACCATAGAGGCCTACAACCGCATGATAGGCACCTTTGAATCCCGTGTTCTGGTCAGCGCTCGCAGGTTTAAAGATCTTGGTGCTGCCAGTGGGGATGAGATAGCTGCTGCACAGGTTGTGGAAAAGGCCACCCGTCAGCCCATCATTGGAGAATAGGAACCAGATAATAATATGCGGACAAATCTTTTTGCAATTGTTT
>JAAYCK010000160.1 GCA_012729835.1 Syntrophomonadaceae bacterium | reverse complement strand
TTAAGCCAGTAGGCAATTTATCATGATTACTGTAGTGTAATTATCTGTATTAGCTGCTGGCAATTATCAGATATCGCTATTTTGCAGTTTCAAAGAACTTGATTTTGCTATTATGCAAAATCCTCAACTACGTAATTGACAAAGTATGTTTTAGAAAATAATAGTCCGGGCCGGGGGAAAAGTCAAGAAAAAAGACGAACGTCCGTTTTTTATTGACTTTATTTTAGATTATGGTTAGCCTATATCTAGGGAGAAGATAAATGAGTGAATTGATATTTATCCGTCACGGGCAGGCCTCGTTTGGCCGGGGAGATTACGATATCCTTTCCGAGCGGGGGAGGGAGCAGTCACTGCTGATTGCAGAGTATTTAATAAACACCTGCGTGTCATTTGACAGGGCGTACTCCGGTACTCTGAAGCGTCAGGTTGATACGGCAGAGGCGATCCTGGACTACATGAGGGCTAACACTGCAGGAATCCCCGGGCTAATACGAACCGAGGGGCTGAATGAGTATCAGTCTGAGGGGATAATGCATCATTACGTTACGCTTCTCGCGCAGGAGGACAGTTCTCTCCATCCTCTTATTGAGAAGATGTACACAGACAAGAGAGCCTTCCAGCACGTGTTTGACCGGGTCATGACCAGGTGGCTCTCGGATGATTCGAAACCGGAGGGGGTCGAGGGCTGGAATATGTTTAAAGAACGGGTCGGGGATTCAATAAAACATATTACCGGTGAAAACGGCAAGGACAGCAGAATAATTATCTTTTCTTCGGGAGGGGTGATCTCAGCCGCAATACATATCGCCACCGGCATGTCCCCTTATGAATCCATACGTATTGGCTGGGGACTGGTTAACACATCGATCACAAAATTTAGGTACGGTAGTTCGGGGCTTATATTGCACTCCTTTAACAACTATCCGCACCTTGAAAACTTCAGTTCAGGTGAACTTATTACTTACAGATAAGGAGGAGCCGTATGGATTTTGCAGTATCAGATAAGATGAAAACAATCACTGGGATGATAAACGAGTTCGTAGACAAAGAGTTGATACCCCTGGAGCATGATTTTCTCACCAAGGACTTCAAACTGCTGGAACCGGTAATCGAAGAGAAACGCAGGATGGTCAAACAAATGGAGCTCTGGGCGCCTAATCAGGAGAGAGAATATGGCGGTATGGGGCTTAACCTGGTTGAGCATGGGCTAGTGTCAGAGGCCTTGGGCCGGAGTCCGCTGGGGCATTATGTATTTAATTGCCAGGCGCCAGACGCTGGTAACATGGAGATCCTGCACAAGTTCGGTACCGAAGAACAGAAGGAGCAGTACCTGCGGCCGCTGGTCGAGGGCAAGATACGCAGCTGCTTTTCTATGACCGAGGTCGAGATGCCCGGTTCTAACCCCGTAATGATGGACACCACCGCAGTAAAGGACGGTGGCGATTATGTTATCAACGGCCAGAAGTGGTATTCTACCGCTGCCGACGGCGCTTATTTCTCGATATGCATGGCAATGACAAATCCCGAAGCACCATCTCACCTGCGCGCCAGTATGATAATTGTTCCTACCGACAATCCCGGTTTCAACCTGGTGAGGAACATCCCCGTTATGGGCCACGAAGGAAGCGGTTACTTCAGCCATGGTGAGGTGCTCTTTCAGTCATGCCGCGTACCGCAGAGCAACCTGCTCGGACCGGAAGGCCACGGGTTTGTTATAGCTCAGGAAAGGCTCGGGCCGGGGCGTATACACCACTGCATGAGATGGATCGGCGTGTGCGACCGGGCGTTTGATCTTATGTGCCGCAGGGTCAACCAGCGGATGATCACGCCTGATGGGCAGACCCTGGCCACCAGACAAATCATACAGGCTATGGTAGCGGATTCGGCAGCGGAGATACAGGCAGCCAAACTCATGACCCTGCACGCAGCATGGCGGATCGACAACCTGGGACAGAAGGCCGCCAAGGTCGATATATCGTTGATCAAGTTTTATGTGGCCAACGTGATGCAGAACGTTATTGACCGGGCCTTGCAGGTTCACGGCGGCCTGGGCATGACTGATGATACCATACTGGCATATTTCTTTCGTCATGAACGTGCGGCTAGAATTTACGATGGTGCTGATGAAGTGCACCGGATGAATGTAGCCAAGGCCATTCTCAAGGGATATGCCGAGAAAAATTAGGGATCGGTAGGCAAGTAATGATATACAACGACTTCAAAAAAATTGTGAATATCTCCAAGGAAGAGATATCAGGTCAGATTCTGGAGCAGAACCGCGACTCGATCAAGATCAAGAAGGAAAAGCGGGCCATCGAAAACCTGATTCGGATTATCGATGCGACGCTGGCAATCTGCAGCAAGAAGAGCTTCCAGGCCATGAGCATCAGGGACCTTTCTGCCGAGTCTGGCATGAGCCGCGGCGCGCTATATTCCTACTTTACCAGCAAGGAGGAATTGCTGGTGCTGATACAAGCGCAGGGCCGGGAGATTGCCAACCGGGTTCTGTGTGACCAGATCGCCCATGGCAACGGTCCTGCTGAGAAACTGAGGCTGGGCATCAAGTCGCATATATACCTCTCTGAGGCCATGCAGACCTGGTTCTACTTCACTTATATCGAGGCCAGAAACCTGCCCAAGGATGAGCAGAAGCGGGCTATCGAGAGCGAGCTCCAAACCGAGAAGATATTCATTGATATCATAAATGAAGGTATTCAGGAGAAGGTCTTCCGGGATGAAAATGTGGTCCTGGCGGCGTCAGTGATCAAGGCGATGCTACAGGACTGGTACCTGAAAAGGTGGAAGTATCAGAACAGGAAAGTGTCAGTAGATGATTATGCCGACTTTGTAATCAATGTTGTGGAGTCTACTCTGCTTATTAAATAATTTGGGGGGGTCTGATAATGAGTGATTTAGCTGACCGCGCTACATCCATAAGGAGCGGCGAGGAACTTGATGAAAAAAAGGTGCTGGAATTCCTCAAGGAAAGAGTCCCAGGTCTAGACGGCGATATTGTAATAAAACAGTTCCCCAGTGGGTTCTCCAACCTTACTTATTCCGTGAAGGTGGGAGAACGGGAGATGGTATTACGTAGGCCGCCATTCGGCAAAAAGGCCAAGACCGCGCATGACATGGGGCGCGAGTACAAAATACTTAGCGCGCTGAAACCCGTGTTTCCCTATTGCCCGCAGCCGCTGGTGTATACCGAGGACGAGGCGGTTATGGGCTGTACCTTTTACGTGATGGAACGTATACCGGGCATTATACTGCGCAAGGACCTTCCACGGGGGATGGAACTGAACCCGCAAGAGGCCCGTACCCTCAGCGAAAACTTGATCAAGGTACAGTACAAGCTGCATTCGGTGGACTACGTGAAGGCCGGATTGGCAGACTTCGGCAAGCCTGAAGGCTACGTGAAACGCCAGGTTGAGGGATGGAGCGGCAGGTACCGGGATGCCAGAACTCCCGATGCCCCGGACTTTGAAAAGGTAATGCAGTGGCTGCATGACAAGATGCCCGGCGAGTCGGGGATCGTTGGCATCATACACAACGACTTCAAATTTGATAATGCAGTGCTGGACCCGTCCAACCCTACTGAGATCATCGGCATTCTCGATTGGGAGATGGCCACGCTCGGTGACCCGCTGATGGATCTCGGTTCTTCACTGGGCTACTGGATAGAGAAGGATGATCCCAGCTTTATGCAAGCGATCCGCCAGATGCCTACCAACCTGGATGGTATGCTCACCAGGAAGGAACAGTTCGCCCTTTATGGTGAACTGATGGGCATAAAGACAGACAACTTCGATTTCTATTACTGTTTCGGACTGTTCAGGCTGGCGGTTATCGCGCAGCAGATATACTACCGGTTCTTCCACGGGCAGACCAAGGATGAAAGGTTCAGGATGCTTATGGTTCCCATCAAGGCATTGGAAGCAACAGCGCTAAAGGTTATTGAATTGTCGGATCTATAAAATGGCAAGGAGGTTGTGTTATGGATATTAAGGATGTAAAGAAGGTAGTGCTACTCGGCGCTGGTACCATGGGGCAGCAGATCAGCGTCCCCTGTTCCCTGGCAGGTTGTGAGGTCGTTATCTATGATATCAATGAAGAGGCGTTGAGTAAGGCGATGGAGCGGATTCCCGGGATCTTTAAAGGGTTTGTACTGATGAAAAAATGCACGCAGGAACAGGCCGACGCCGCCCTTAACCGCATTTCCACTACGACCGACCCTGAACTCGCAGCCAAGGAAGCTGATATAATAAACGAATCAGTCCCGGAAAAGCCCGATATAAAGGTAAATATTTTCTCTCAGTTCAACAAACTCTGTCCTGAACGCACCATATTTACTACCAATACATCGTCCCTGCTACCTTCAATGATTGCGGATGCCACTGGCAGGCCTGACCGCTTCCTGGCGCTGCATTATCACGATGTGAGCATCACGAATGTGGTCGACATCATGCCTCACCCCGGAACCTCAAAGGAATCGATACAACTGGTAAAAGATTTTGCACTGCGGACCGGTATGCTTCCGATCATGATGGAGAAGGAACATACAGGGTACGTGTTCAACTACATGATCGGTGCCGTATTCACCGCCGCGCTTACGCTGAAGACCAGAAACGTCACTTCCATCGAGGACATAGATCGAGCCTGGATGGGAGTTACACATATGCCGTTCGGGCCATTCGGATTGATGGACAGTATAGGCCTTGATACTATGCTTAGCTACACTGAATTCTGGGCGGAGAAGAACGATGACAATCACTGGCGCAAGCATGCGCAGCTGCTCCGCAGCTATGTAGAGCAGGGGCATCTTGGCAAGAAAACGAAAAAGGGATTTTATGATTATCCACAGCCTGCCTTCATGCAGCCGGAATTTCTCAAAGGCATAGAGTAAAGGGGGATTAACATGATAGTAGATTTCAGTCTTAAAGGGAAAGTAGCTCTGGTGACAGGCGCAAGTCGCGGCATCGGGGAGAGTATAGCCAAGGCGCTGGCCGAGTACGGCGCCGAGGTTATCATCACCAACAAGACGATGGATGGTCTACCCGAGGTGGAAGAAGCCATCAAGGCTGCTGGCGGCAAGGTAGTATCAAAGGCCTGCCATAACGGTGTCCTTAGCGAGATTGACGGCCTGTTCAAATTTATCGAATCGACCTATGGCAGACTGGATATCCTGGTTAATAACGCCGCCATGAATTTCTACTTCGGCGGAATCATCGACGCAACAGAAGACGTTTGGGACAAAACTATGGACGTCAACCTGAAGGGGAATTTTTTCATGTCCCAGTATGGAGCCAGACTGATGACAAAAAACGGCGGTGGTTCGATAATCAATGTCGCATCGATCAATGGAATTAAGCCTGCGCCGATGCAGGGAGTATATTCCATCACCAAGGCGGGGCTGATAGCCATGACCAAATCCTTTGCCAAGGAGCTGGCCCCGCAGAAGATCCGGGTAAATGCTTTGCTGCCCGGGCTCACCGATACCAAGTTCTCGTCAGTAATGGTGAAAAACGATGAGATGATGGAGAAGTACCTGCTGCCGCAGATACCGCTGCACCGGGCGGCCCAGCCGGACGAGATGTGCGGTGCTGTATTATATCTTGCTTCAGACGCGTCATCATTCACGACTGGTGCCACCATAGTAGTTGACGGAGGGGCTCTGGCCTAGAATTTACTACAACAATGAGGGGGCGGTTTGCCGCCCCCCCTGATATTCGAATACATTAGCTATGCTGGTTTAGCATTTAATCCTCGTAATTTGCTCGATGGATCAATCCATCAGTTCGGGTAAATCACGATAGTACTCTAGGGCTTCAGGATTAGCCAGGGCATCCCGGTTGGTCACCGGCAGACCGTCTAATATCTTCTTGATAGCCACTTCGATCTTTTTGCCATTCAGGGTGTAAGGAACATCCGGGACGGCAATGATCTTTTCCGGGACATGACGGCTGCTGGTATTACGCCTGATAGTATCCTTGAGTTTGCCTATCAGGTCATCATTTAACGTATATTCGGGGTTCATTTTCACAAACAGGATTACCCGGATATCATTATTCCAGGATTGCCCCACAGCCACGCTATCGGCGATTTCCGGGAAACCATCCACCTGACGATAGATTTCAGCGGTACCAATTCGCACGCCCCCGGGATTAAGAGTGGCATCGGATCGCCCATAGATTATTACCCCGCCTTCGGGAGAGATCTCGATATAGTCTCCATGGCTCCAGATTCCCGGATATAGTTTAAAATATGCTGACCGGTATTTTTCGCCATCAGGATCATTCCAGTAGTATACAGGCATAGAAGGGAAGGGCCGGGTACAAACCAGTTCCCCCTTTTCGGCGATAACTGCTTGCCCCATCTCATTATAGGCCTGGACTTTAAGGCCCAGACCGCGGCACTGCAGTTCTCCGGCAATTACCGGCCCGATGGGGTTGCCCAGGGCAAAGCAGGAGATGATATCAGTCCCGCCGGAAATCGAGGATAGAATCAGGTCCGGTTTTATTTCCCGGTACACGTATTCGAAACTCTCGGCCGGCAGGGGAGAACCAGTGGATAATATAGTCCGCAGGCTGCTCAGATCGAAATCCTTGCCCGGCTTCAATCCCTCTTTCTCGATAGAAATGAGGTATTTGGCACTGGTTCCGAAGACGCTTATCTTCTCTTTTTCACTTAGACGCATCAAGGCAGCTGCATCCGGATAAAAGGGAGAGCCGTCATAGAGCAGAAGGGTAGCGCCAACAGCCAGCGAACTCACCAGCCAGTTCCACATCATCCATCCGCAGGTGGTGAAGTAGAAGATGGTGTCGTCCCTGGTCAGATCAGTGTGCAGCATCAGCTCTTTCAGGTGTTGGATCAGGGTGCCGCCCTGGCCGTGGACCATGCACTTGGGAGCGCCGGTGGTTCCTGAGGAATACATGATATATAGCGGGTGGTCAAAGGGCAATTGCTCAAATATGATTTCCCGAGCTTCTCCATCAATAAACTCCGGATAGAGCACGGCCTTTTCAATTTTGCTGAAATCCATACTACCTTCATCAGCAAAGGGGACTACTATAATTCTTTCTATAGATGATATTTCCGCCGCTATCTGCGCTACCTTGTCCATGGAATCATAATATTTACCGTTGTAATAGTAGCCATTGCAGCAAAACAATATGCGGGGGGCAATCTGGCCGAAACGGTCCACAACTCCCTTAAAACCGAAGTCGGGTGAACAGGAAGACCAGATGGCTCCAATGCTGCTGGCTGCCAGCATGGCGATAATGGATTCCGGAATATTGGGGAGATATCCGGCGACCCGGTCTCCGGCCTTGATGCCGGCCTGCCTCAGTGCTTGAGCCATACCGGCCACCTGATCATATAGTTCAGCATAGGTTATTTCACGAGATTTGCCGCGTTCATCCGCAGCAACCAGGGCAATATGGTCATCGCGATAGCGCAGCAGGTTCTGGGCAAAGTTGAGCTGTGCCCCTGCAAACCACCTGGCTGCCAGCATATCTTCTCCTTCATGTAGTACATTGTTATGGACTTGGGAAGATATGATTCTGCCGAATTGCCACATAGCCGCCCAAAAATCGGCTATATCTTGTATCGACCATTCATAAAGCTCGGCGTATGAGTCGATCGTAATTCCATATTTTTTATTGACCATGTTAATGAAACTAGTCATATTGGTCTTTTTGATCTGCTCAGGGGATGGCTGCCACAATACCTTCATGACGGTTTACACATCCTTTGCCGCTTATTGCTTCTTGATCCCTAGAATTTCCCTGGCTTCATCCGGTGTAGCCGGTTCAAGGTCCAATTCCTGCATGATCCTGACCATCTTGGCTACCTGTTCGGCATTATTTTTGGCCTTTACTCCGCGACTGAGATAAACATTGTCCTCCAATCCTACCCTTACGTGACCACCCAGGATCAAGCCCATACTGCAAAGCGGGAACTGTTGTTTACCAGCGCCTATCACCGACCAGGTGTAATTACCAGCACCCAGTACCCGCTCGGCAGTGGTGTGCAGTGTCATAAGATCATAAGGCGTGGCCTGAATGCCGCCGAGTATGCCGGTCACAAACTGCAGGTGAACGGGGGGCTTCACATAACCAGCCAATAAAAGGTAACCACAGTTGTAGAGATGGCCGACATCATATACCTCGAATTCCGGTTTTACTCCATGCTCCTGCATTATACCGGTAATGGTCATCAGGTCAGCAAAGGTATTCTGGAAAATAGCCTGCTTGGACCATTCCAGCAAGATCGGCTCCCATTCGAACTTGAATTCCTTTACCCGGTTCAACATGGGGAACATACCCCAGTTGATGGTTCCCAGGTTACAGGAGGCCAGTTCCGGCTTGAACTCGGGAATGACAGCTGCTCTTTGTTCAACGGTCATGCCAGCCCCGCCGCCGGTGGTGATACAGATGATAACATCCTTGTTTTTATCGCGAATACGGTCAATGATATCTTTGAACAGGCTCAATTCAGGACTGGGCATACCGTTTTCCGGATTGCGGGCATGGATGTGAACCACGGCGGCACCCGCCTCAGCAGCCCCTATGGCATTATCCGCTATCTGCTCAGGTGTAATAGGTAAGTACTCCGACATACTTGGAGTATGTATGGACCCGGTGATAGCACAGGTAATAATTCTTTTATTGCTCATTTTCTTTCCCCCTCTTTATTCTTCAGGTAATTCCGGCAAAACGATCAAATCAAGGTTGTCCAGGCTGCCCTTCATTTGCCCGGCTTCCATAGCTTTGATTATTTCCACGACCTTATCATTTACTGGTGTAGGCACACCGTACTTGGCTGACCACTCTGAAATGACACCGTTGATGGCGTCTATCTCACACTTGTAGCCCTTTTCCAGATCCTGCAGCATACTAGCTTTCAAGGCGCGGTGCGGTCCGAAAATAATATCATATATGGGTAATACATTATTTAGTTCTTTCTGATTATTGAAGTTCAGGTAGCGGATATCGAATCCTTGGATAAGTTCGGGCGTAACCCCGGCGGCCAGGATAACCGCCAGCGCCTCCCGGGCTATATAAGCTGCACATAGTTTGGCCTTGGGGTTGTCTAACACATCACCATAGGTACCACCCAGCACGGTGGACATTCCGCTGAAGGTGGCATTGGCAGTTAGCTTGGTCCAGCGAATACCAATAAGATTGTTAGTTTTCTCCGGTATTCCAGCACCTTTTAATATATCTACCAGTAGAGCCAGGCGTTCACTGTCGCTGCCGTCCAACTCACCAATATCGTAGGTCATTTTCTCAACGTCAGAAGTCAGCATGGATACTCCAGGTTCCACCCAAGTGGCTCCCCAGCCTATAGCACAGCCCAAAGTCCGGTCTCTTCCTATCACAGCCGCTACTCTTTCTTCAGGGATCCCATTTTGCATAGTTACCACAAAGCCATCACTTTTCAGGTGCTGCTTTACCTGCGGCAAAGCCTGTTCATCGTGGGTAGCCTTAACCAGATACAAAATGATGTCATAATCGCCGGTCATTTCTTCCGGTTTTAGGGCCTTGACCGGTACACAGCAGTCCATCTTTCCAACTACTGTCGCCCCTTTTTCATTCAGCGTCTGGACATGTTCCTGCTTGCTGTCGATCAGGTCGATTTCCTGACCGGCTTGACATAGCAAGGCTCCAATAATAGTTCCCAGTGATCCTGCTCCCATAATGGCCATTCTCATTTGCATACCCCCTTCTATTCACTCAATAAAGCGTGCTGCTCTATGCAGAGCCAAGGTCTAGAATAGATTTGGTTATTGCTATGCTGCACCGTACTCCGGTGCTGTACCTCAAGCATGGACTTAATCCGATTGCGATAGATTATCTCTAAGGAAATATATTCATATATGTTCGGATAATACCAATGGCGTTTCAAGAGGGATTCGCTTGATAAATGAGGATTTTGCATACTAAAAAGCCCTGAAAAAACGGGGAATCCAGAAGATTAAAAAAGGACTTCACCCCCATATTTGCCGAATTTATAAGGT
>JAAYCK010000159.1 GCA_012729835.1 Syntrophomonadaceae bacterium | reverse complement strand
TCTGCCGGTCAGAGATGGCCGGTTTATTTATTGTCTGAGGGGAGAGATGGTAGTGGCCGACGAAAAGGAGAGGGAGTGGTACTCAAATAAGGACCTCTACGAGATGATGGTGGATCTATCCAAGGGCCTTGAAGCGACAAATGCGGAGCTGGCCAAGACACAAGTTATGATCAAAGAATATAACGGATTGCGGGCCCGCATCGATCAGTGCGAACAGCGCTATGCTGAGGTCCTGGGGCAAAGGGCAGGTAGCAAGGATATGTGGGGCTATATAATCGGCGGAATCGGCCTACTGCTGGCTATGGTCAGCTATGTAGCGAGGTGATGTTATGCGATATTCAAAATGGATCGTGGCCCTGGTGGTGCTGCTTAACGCAGTATTTACCGGGGCTGTTCTATATGTATTCCTAAAGACCGGCAGCGAGCCAATAACTTTGATAGGGTGTTGGTTTGCGTTCACTACCGGTGAGCTCTGGCTATTGTCCGGGATCACCAAGGCCAAGGTTAAGGTTAAGCAGGGAGGTGATTGATATTTATACCAATATCGGATTAGTGGAGTACGCCAAAGCCTGGTTAGATTATGAGACCAGATATGGCTGGGGATGCTGGGGGCAGCCCGTATCCGATAGCATTATCAGCCAAAAGGCTAAACAGTACCCGGCCCACTATAACGTCACCAGGAGGGGTGACCTGGTAAAGCTGGTTGGCAAAGCCTGGTTGATTGACTGCGTAGGGTTGATCAAAGGTTACTATTGGGACTGCAAGCCTGGCGGAAAATCCGTAGGTTATCACGCTGCTTCTGACGTGGATGCAGACACCATGTATGCCAGAGCCACATGTAAAGGGCCCATAAGCACCCTGCCGGAGAAACCCGGATTATGCGTCCAGATGGACGGCCATATAGGCATATATATTGGCAATGGATTGGTGATCGAATCTACCAAGGGCCCTCTGGGGGACGGTGTGGTGCAGACCAAGCTCACTGACCGCAAGTGGCTGCATTGGCTGCAATGTCCATATATCATTTATGGGGAGGTGACGACTGTGGCCGACAACAAGCCGAGTCCATGGGCCAAGGATGCAATGGCGTGGGCAGTCAAAAAGGAGATATGCTCTAATGATAAGCCCCAGGAGCCCGTAACTAAAGAGCAGGTTGCATTTATGCTCTACAAAGCGCTTGGAGGGAAATAACGTGAATGATAAAGCCTTGGCTGTATGCCTGATTACTACCCTAACCATGATCGTACTCGATACCCTGTTGGGAATCCTGATTGCGGCAAAGAAAAGAGAGTTTTCTATTAGCAAGCTGCCACAGTTCCTGGCCACCAATGTATTCCCGTATATCGGTGGGTTATTGGTATTAGCCGGGATAGGATATGCCATAAGCGATATGGCCTATCTATTCTATGCTGCAGCTGGCATGGTGACCGTCAAGTTCTCCAAGGAGGCGCTGCTGGATAAGGTGCGGGTATTGTTTGGGTAAAACCAATGCGATAAATAAAGCCGGGGCTTAGTCCCCGGCTTTATCATTTTTATAATTGACTATCTTATATTTAAATAGTAATAATTTACCTTAGGGGGCGAGGTAAATATGATAGAAAGAGCAACTTTTGAAATTGCATATACTGGTCCTGGTGTTGATGGCAGAATGGATATTAGAGATTTGGCACCAGCCTTATTGGCATTTGGAGATCTAGTTGAAAGCGCTAATCTTGTTATAGGTGACCCAAAGACAACAATAAAAGTTATAGTCCAATCCAATTTTGAAAAAGGATCCTTTCAGGTCAAATTGGAAATAATCCACACACTTATTGAAACCATTAAATATTTATGGGAAATAGGGAAAGACCAAACACTTCCGGACTTAATATTAACCAGCTTGGGGCTAGCGGGTGGTGCCAGCGGTCTTCTGCAGTTACTAAAAAGTATAAAAGGCCGGAAAATAACCGATGTTACGATTCTCGAGAATGGGAATACTCGCTTGATGCTGCAAGGCAAGAACGGCGAATTTGAACAAATTGAGGTATCGGATAATGTTATGAAATTATATCGGAACCGCGAAGTCAGAGAACAAGTTCCGTCAATCTTAAAGCCTTTAGAAAAGGCTGATATTGATGGATTTGAGGTACGACAAAAAACGCAGACAATTGAACGTATTTCCAAAGATGAACGTACATATTATGACCCACCCGAGATAATAGATGAAACAAGGGATCCAGTAGTTTCAAACAGACAAGCATTAGTTGATATTATAGAAGTACCTTTTCAACCAAATTTAAAATGGAAAGTATCTGAAGGTGACAACAAGTTTTGGGCATCGATGGAGGATCAATGCTTCTTAGAACGGATGGAAGGAAGAGAAGTAGCATTTTCAAAAGGGGACATCTTACAGGTAGAACTTGAAACAAAACAAGTAATAACATCATCGGGTGTTAAAAGTGATTATAAAATAGTAAAGGTTGTTGAACATATACAACCGCCACCGGAAATAAGCTTGTTTTGATATGTCGGCATAGAAACAAATCCTACGTATCTATGATAACGAAGCCGGGGCTTAGTCCCCGGCTTTTTGTGTTTTCTGCCATATAAAATTGTCAGAAAACTTAAAAAGGGATTTTAGAACGATTGTTCGGAATTTCCTTGTTTCTGCATCCATGCTATGCTAACCTATGAGCAGGCAGAGAAACCGGGAGTCATGACCCGGTTTGACGTTTCCCCTGAAGCGTCGCCTGCTTAATCTACATTCAGGGGGCTTATACCGCAGGGGAGGTATTATTATGTCATACCAGCAAGGCGCTGGGGAGCAACTGCTCCGCCAGCTTACTACTGTCGTTTCCGATTTGTGTTTTGACGTCCCATTGCAAAAGCTACATATGGCCATTGCCGGCTGTCTGTCGATCTACGACATTCGGCCTGCCCGTTTACCAGGTTGTAACCCGGATATCCGTGAGAAGGTTGACCAATTCTTGTCTGCAAAACGATTGGAGGGCCTGAGTGAATACACAATAAGCGGGTACCAGCTGGAGCTTCGGATCTTCGCTGGGCATGTCCCAAAGCCTATTGATGAAATTGATACTGGAGATATCCGGGACTATCTCAGTAGGTTTGATCATCTTAAAATGAGCTCTATCAGTAAAAAACTTTCCGTCCTCAAATCTTTCTTCGGATGGTTGGCCGATGAAGAAATCATCACTAAAGACCCGGCCAGGCGAATTAAACCGCCGAAAAAGGAGCAGCGGTTGCCGAAGGCGCTTACGATCGAGGAACTTGAAATGCTTAGGGAGGCCTGCCGGACACCCCGGGAAAGGGCTATGGTTGAAGTTTTTTATGCTACTGGCGGCCGGCTCAGCGAGATTCAGGCACTAAACAAAGGAGACATCGATTACCAGGCAATGGCGGCTCGTGTAGTCGGGAAGGGCAATAAAGAACGGGAGGTATACCTTTCCTATAAGGCTTTGTACCATCTTAAGAAATACATCATGGGTCGGCTGGATGAGGAACCGGCGCTGTTCATCACTGAGCGCCGGCCGTTCCGGAGGATATCAAACAGAGGCATCCAGAGAGCTATTTCGATTATAGCGACCCGATCTGGAGTGCAGAAGAACGTGCACCCGCACACGATGCGGCATACGTTTGCCACGCTCACTCTTAATAACGGCGCTGACTTATCATCGGTCCAGGCGCTCCTCGGACATTCAGACCCGGCTACTACACAAATATATGCCCAAGTCAGCGAAGCCAAGAAAAAAGAAGCCTACCAGAAACATCTAGTTCAATAGTACTTAAACTAAAGGCCGGGGAGTGATCCCCGGCTTAATGCTTTAATCAGTTTCTTTCCGTTTTCGCTTAGGCGATGGCTTCTGCCTAAGCGCCCACTGAAGCAGCCAAATGACTGCAGATGCCCTGCTAGGGAAGCGATTCGCATATCTAAAATCATCTATAGCCTCTAACAGATCTGGATCTATATTGAATATAAGTTTCGGCTTATCACTAGGCACCCCGTTATTCCCCCCACTACATATTCCTGAATTTAGTATATACATATTGATGAATATTGACAAATTTTGGTGGTATGTGTAGTATAATAGGTAAAGGTGGTAATGGTAGTAATGTATTAGAGGTGGGACACGTCAATTAACCCCTCATGAAAATAAGTATAGAAGGGAAGTTGATGGGCAATGAAATCAAGTTTGAAACAAGACATGGATGCTTTTGTGAACAATAGGCAGGATAGTATTTATGAAAAGGAGATAAATTTTTCTTCAATGTACCGCGAAGCAGCAAATTCCGCACAGAATAGCTATGCTGAAATCATGGACTATTTGCCAACCAATCTTCAAAAACGACTTATTAGGTTGGAAGATGCTAGGATTACTATGGAGATATCCTCTAATAAGGTATTTTATAAATCAGGATTTATGGATGGAGTAAAAACTATGATAGCGATTTTGGGATAAAATACCCAGAGGAGGTTTGGTGACTGCCCCACTCCTCTATACTTTATTAGGACAATCTCAGAAAATATTGCCCATAAAATTGCCCACAAAGGCATACAGAAACAATCTAAAAACAGCTAATTATTTGCTAAAACGAAAAATATAAAGCCCATCAAAATGCCGGTTTACAAAACCAGACTAACCAGAATAATATACCTTGCATAACTGACACGGAAGAAGTCGTTGGTTCAAATCCAATACGACCCACCATA
>JAAYCK010000158.1 GCA_012729835.1 Syntrophomonadaceae bacterium | reverse complement strand
TTGGCCATCCAAATCCATCATCCTCCAAAATGCGGTTATCACCTCGATGACCAAGTTCTGCCATGTCTGTAGATACCATGGCAGCCATGTTCGCCCAGCCAGCAAGATAATACTTGATAGTGGTACTGGGTGCATGTTCCATCCAAGCCCGTTGAGCATTCACCGGAGACATATAACCCGCAATTCCAAGAGCGTTTGACAACACTTCGGGGTCGTATTTCATAAGTTTACCTATTCCGGCAGTCGCACCAAAAATGGTAGAGCTATAACCAACTACCTCAGGCGTAGAGACTTTTCCATCCTTAATATCACGTATATAGTCCATCGCTTTGCAAATACGGTAGGATAATTCATGACTCAGCGCTGTTGCTAAAATCAAGTCTTTTCCAGGCGAACCCTGGACTTCTCCAGTAGCCAAAGCTACAGGTAGTGCGTAGGGCGCCACATGACCTGGTGGTAATACAGGATCAAAATCCAGAGCATTCATCATCTCACCGTTCGCAAAAGCAGCGTTCATTGCGGAGAGCCTATCCCCGAAACCGATGACGGTAGCTTCTGGGCAATTGCCAAGCCGGCGAGCGAACTGCAACCCTATCTTTCCCTTATCATGGGTAGCACCGCCTAAAGTACAGCCAATTGAATCCAGTAGTACGCGCTTACTTTCGTGGACTACTTCATCAGGTAAGTCTTTAAATTGTAAATCATGGGTAAATTCAGCTATTTTAGTGATTATAGTTTTTGACATGTTTATCACCATTCCTTTCAATGTATCTCCAAGTAAGTATCTCCAAGTAAGTATCTCTATGTCCAACCAATGAATTATTCCGTTTATTTATAAGCAAGTATTGTACAAACGGTTAGATCAATAGTGCAGCTAATTATAAATTCCTAACAAAAGTTTCTATGCTTTTCGTCGATCGCAATATTACCATGTTTTTAGATATACAACATCCCCTGCTATTATTGCTAGATGCAATTACTATAAATATGCTGCGGTAATACCGTGAAAATACTTTGAAACAAATGATGTCAATTTACGCTAAAAGTTTGGTCAGAACCGTTACATCGCTCATATTTTCCAAGTTATTAATCAAGCATACAATTTCTTTTGCTTTCTCCGATTCTACAACTCCATCTACCTGCTCCATAAATTTCTTTACCAGCTGTTCATCTGAAAGCGGTCTGTCTTTTGAACCAGTAGGTGTATCCACATAGGAACTGTAAATTGAACCATCCTTCATCTCAGCTTCAATCCGGGCAGAAAATTTTGCAGGATAAGAAGCGTCAATTTCAGGATCCAGATATGTTTCGATTCTAGGAATAAAGTCAATAATATCTTTGTTGTTCATCCACTTAGGCTGCAGATGATTTATGGTAAAACCGTGGCTAAACATGGCAACAGCAACACAGTATCTAAGATTATCCTCAGCATGCAGTATACCCAGTTGTCGATAGGGATGCCCACACTGCAGTTCAACTACCTTGGCCACACCTACCTTAACTTTACGAACATTTTTCGGATCAATATTATTTTCTCTTGCAAGATTTATCGCAGCTTCCACATAGGAAAGCAGACTGCCACAAACCGGAAATGTTTTCATAGTAAGATTTTGCATTTCGAATACTACACCCAAGTTATCGGTCAAATTGGATAAAGTCTCTCCCCCGTTAAAAAGCCTGCAGAATCCACCATCTTGGGCATCCAGCCCATAATTTGAATTCCAAGATTCCTTCCTGGCTAAAAGTGCAGCCATAACACCTCTTTGAGCGGCTGAACCCATTTGAACCATTTCCACAGCAGAACCGTCAATCGAAAAGGCATAATTGCCAGCTGCAAACCCGGAAGCCAGGCCCAGGGTATCGGAAACCTGCTGAATATTCAAAGACAGAATTTTGGCAGCTCCGGCGGCAGCTCCAAAAGAACCGCAGACGGTTGAGGGTTGCAAGCCTTGTAAACGTACTTTTACTGGATCCGCTGCCTTGGAGACTCGGGCCAAACATTCAGCGCCGGCTACCATTGCTGTTAACATCTGTTTTCCGCTTATTCCACCGATAGCTTCACTCGTTGCCAGCACCGCAGGCATTACCACAGCGCCGGGGTGAACCTTTGCTCCGTGAATGTCATCGAACCAGTAAGAATGAATCATAGTACTTGTAACCAGAGGAACCATGGATGCAGGTCCACTTACACCGGTAAACCAGATGGATGCTTCCTCTTTACCGGCCATATTTTTTACCAGGTTGAAAACAGCTTT
>JAAYCK010000157.1 GCA_012729835.1 Syntrophomonadaceae bacterium | reverse complement strand
CCCCGGGGAAGATTGCCGCGTCCCCGGCACTCAATAAAATAGTTCAGTCTATTAAAGTAATGCATAATAGGTAGCCGTTATATTTGGATTCTCTGAGTGCCGGGTCCTCGCAAAGACAAAGACGAGGGTTTTTATAACAATGACACGTTGGGATTGCTTCGCATATTATTAATGCCATTGTACATATAATCTGTGTCCATCTGTGTTCATCTGTGGCTAATTAAAAAAATCCTTGCTGCGCATCATATGTCTAATGCGCAATTCGATTTGTTAAGGAATGGTTGGCTTTATGACAGAAAATAATCCGGCAAATCTTATGGCAAGCCCCAAGGGCGATCATATACCCTGGTCTTTGATCGTAGTCATCATAATTGGCACTTTCATGGCGGTGCTCAACGGCAGCATCGTCAATGTGGCCCTGCCCAGGATCATGGTCTTGTTCAATACCACTGCTGACAATATACAGTGGGTCTTGACCTGTTATACCATGGCCCTGGGTTGTGTGATGCCGGTAGCCGGGTACCTTTCTGACCGTTTCGGCTATAAACGCACCTATTTCCTGGCCTTGGCCTTATTTACCGCGGGGTCCGCTCTCTGCGGCCTGGCCTGGAATCTCAACAGCCTGATTGCTGCCCGGATAATTCAGGCGGTGGGCGGCGGCATCATGCAGCCGCTGGGTATGGCTTATGCCATGCGGGTAGTGCCCCGGCAACGCATGGGTGTGGTTATGGGAGTCTGGGGCATAGCGGCTATGGCGGCTCCGGCCATCGGCCCTACTCTGGGTGGCTATCTGGTGGAATACGTCAATTGGCGGCTGATTTTCTATATCATGGTGCCAGTAGGTATCTTCAATCTGTGGCTGGCCAGACGCCTGATGCAGGAAACACCGCTGATCAAGGGTAAGAATTTTGATATATGGGGTGTCATTTCGTCGACCATCGGCCTGTTCTGCCTGCTGCTGGCCATCAGCCAGGGCAATAAGTACGGTTGGGGCTCTCCCTATATAGTGTCTCTGTTCTCGCTGGCCTTAATAGCTCTCTCTTTCTTCATATATAATGAGCTGACCCACCCTGAACCATTGCTGGAATTGAGGCTCTTCAAAAACTATCTATATACCATCTCGACCTTCGTCGGAATTGCCCTCAATATCGGTATGTTCGGTGCCATGTTCCTGCTGCCCCTACTGCTGCAGAGCGTATTGGGACAGACGGCTATGAAAACCGGTCTCATCCTCTTGCCGGCTGCCCTAGCAACGGCGCTTATGATGCCTATAAGCGGTCGCATCTATGACAAATATGGGGGAAGGGTCATTGTTCCTGTGGGTCTTGCCATCGTTACTCTGACCACTTATGCGATGTGTACCTTTAGTGATTTGACTCCCTATTCAGTGATGATCTTCTGGCTGGTACTGCGAGGTATGGGGATGGGGCTGTCAATGATGACCGTTACTACTTTAGGTATGATAACTATCCCTCTGCATCTGGTCAGCCGGGCTTCAGCACTGCGTAACGTCATCCTGCAGGTGGCTGCTTCCCTGGGTATCGCCATGTTCACTCTGGTCATGCAGAACCGGCAGATCTTTCACTATGATAATCTAATGAACTCGGTCAATCTTTCCTCTACTGATGGCCTTTCTCTGCAGGCAGCCCTGCAGCAGATTGCCATAAGCCAGAACTGGGATGCTACCAACACCGGTGCATACATGGCCAGTGCTATCGTCAAGAGAGTAACAACCCTGTCCTCCATCCAGGCCATCGGTGATTGCTTCCTTGTTGCCAGCGCCATTTGCCTGGTATCTGCTGTGGTCAGTCTGCTGCTGCGCAATCCCCGGCTGGATATGCCGCCCAAAAGCGTCGAAGCCAAGATGCCAAGGCCAACTGTGGCGGCTGCAACTAAAGAAGCCTAGCCCCTGGTTATTCTGACTCTTTAACATCTATCTCCAGTAAAAGTATTTCTCCATCTGGCTTCTGTGTGAGCTGCTGAATCCTGCCTTCAGCCTGCTTTAACATCTGCTGGCAGTATACCGACAGTTCCATACCGCTTTGGAACAGGCGCAGGGATTGCTCCAGTTCCAACTCTCCCGATTCGAGCATAGCCAGAATATCCTCCAGCTGACGCAGGGCTTCTTCAAAACTCATGCCTTCCATGGGTTACCCTCCTTACTCTCCACTCGCACCTTTAGCCGTCCCTCATAGAGGGTTACATCTATCTGATCGCCGGGCTCTACCTGTTCCGAACTATGAATAACGGTTCCGTCTTTGCTGGCTATGGCGTAACCGCGGCTCAGAACCTTGAGCGGGCTGAGTTTATCCAGGGCAGTGACTGCCAGGGCCAACCTCTGTCCCCGAACTTGCATTCCACTGGACATCGCCAGCCGTAATCCCTTTTCCAGTACTTCTACCTGTTTTTGACGTGATTCTATCATTATACCGGGCTGGCTCCAGATCTTGCGCATCATGATCCGATCCAATCTCTCACTGTTGTACCCCAGTTTCTTTTCTATGGCACGCTGCATCCTTTGCTGATAGATCGCCAAAGCATTAAGGATTCCCTCTACGTCTGGTACGGCTATCTGAGCAGCGTGGGTAGGGGTAGCCGCCCTTATATCAGCGGCCAGATCAGCCAGGGTATAATCCACCTCATGTCCCACCGCAGAAATTATCGGTATATGCGATTGATATATTGCCCTGACCACTTCTTCACTGTTGAAGGCCATCAGATCTTCCAGGGAACCGCCGCCGCGTCCGACAATAATAAGATCCACACTATCTTGCTGGTTGAGCAACTCTATCCCCCGGGCCAATTCCTGCGGAGCTTCCAGCCCCTGAACCGAGCTGTGCACCAGGACTACGTCGATCAAGGCGTGGCGCTGCCGCACAACCTTGAGGATGTCACGTAATGCCGCCCCGTCCTGGGAAGTGACAATCCCTAAGCGGTTGACCATCCGGGGCAGGGGCTGTTTGTGTTCAGGATCAAAATAGCCCAGGGCTTGCAGCTTAGCCTTCGTTTTTTCCAACTGCAGGTAAAGTCCGCCTGCTCCAAAGGGCAGCATTTCCTCCGCGTACACCTGGTATTTGCCCTGGCGGGCGAAGACCGAAACCGTTCCTCTGAGCAAAACCTCCATGCCATCTTCCGGTTTAAAGGCAAGCCCACGGGCCCGGCTCTTGAACATCACACAGCTTATCAAGCTATCTGTGTCCTTTAAATTAAAATACATATGCCCGGATTGCTGATAGAGTTTGAAGCCAGATAGCTCTCCCTTCAGCCAGAAATTACTCAAAAAAAGGTCACCTTCCAGCAACCCCCCGATATAATTATTCAACTCGCTGACCGTAATAAATTCCTGCATTACCTATTCCTCTGTCGCGCAGCCTGGCAAAGATTTTTCATCAACATGGCGATAAGAATGGGGCCAAGCCCCCCTGGTACCGGCAACAACCAGCCAGCACATTCTTTTACCGAATCGCGGTCAACATTGCCCACCGTGCGCCCATTTTCCCAGTAAAATCCGGCGTCTATCAGCAGCAAGCTATGCTCCAGATGTTCTCCCTTTACTATCTCCGGCCTGCCCTTCTCAATGACCATGGCATCAGCATTTTTCAACATAGCTGGGGTATAATCTGATTCCAGGCGAACCCGACTGCCCGCTTGCATCAGCATTATGGCCAGCGGAGTTATCACATCGAAGGAATCTCCGACCAGAATTATTTCTTTCCCCTTTAGGTCAGCCAGGATCTGACTTATCACCAGGTGAACCCCCAGAGCAGCACAGCTGGTAAAAAACTGACTATCGGTCGACAGGAGGCCCCGATTGGCTGGGGTGAACCCGTCAACATCCTTTTGCGGGTCAATAGCCGATAAGATTTCCTCGACCGAAGACTGCAGTCCTTCCGGCAAGGGCAGCTGAAGCAATATCCCGTGTACCGTATCATCATTATTTAGTTCATTAATGAGCATAATTAGTTTATCCTTGGTGATATCGCCCGGTGTTATTATCTGCCGGCATACCCCTCCAATATCATGGACCGCCTTTTCTTTCAGGCCGACATATACCCGACTCTCCTCATCACCAGCCACTAGAACGATAGCCAGTACCGGCCGCAGGCCATTGGTATGGTCCTCCCGCAGACTCGATTTGATTTTTTTGGCCAGTTCATTTCCATTGATGATTTCCATCGTGATTATTCGCCCTCACTGGTCTGCCACATAACAGCATCAACCGTATTCTTCATCAGGTAAGCTACCGTAACTGCTCCAACTCCTCCCGGAACCGGTGTGATATAAGCGGCCTGTTGTTTGGCCGCTTCAAACTCAACATCCCCCACGATATGATCACCCACCGCAGTAATACCTGCATCAATCACAATAGCGCCGGGGCGAATCCATTCACCCTTTATCAGACCAGGCTTGCCGGCAGCTACTACCACGATCTCGGCTCTTCTCACATGTTCTTCAAGATAACCAGCTTCATCGGTAGCCAGGTGACAAATGGTCACTGTAGCTTCTTCCTGCAGCAGCATCATCGCACAAGGCTTGCCTACTATATCACTTTGACCTATCACGACGGCTTCCTTGCCGCGGATATCTACTTTGGTGGATTTGATCATGGTTACTATGGCCTGGGCTGTACACGGCATCAAGCCGGGAACCCCCAAGAACAATCGTCCCAGATTATAAGGGGTGACTCCCTCGACATCCTTCCGGGTATCAATATACCACTGCACCTGTTTAGTCTCCAGGTGCGGGGGCAGTGGCACATGCAGGATTAACCCATTGATGAGCGGATCCCGGTTGATATTGTTCATCACACTGAATAGCCGCTTTTGGGAAGTACCATCCGATAATTGAATTGTTTCATACTGTATGCCGACTCGCTCAGCGGTCCGCCGCTGTGAGCCAAGATAAACCCGCGATGCCGCATCTTCTCCAATTTCCAGAGTCATCAAAAGCGGGTGTATATTTCTCTCGTGCAGATCGGCTACTTTTTCTTTGACGCCCTTTAAAACCTCGTCTGCTATCTTCTTCCCATACAATATTTTTGCCTCGCCCACAACAAACCCTCCGTACGTTTATTAGCCATAGATTGGCACAGATTTAGTAAAGATAATTTAACACAGATAGACATAGATGAAACACAGATGAACACAGCTTTTAAATTTGTAATGTAATAATTCTTGAACTTAAATATGAATTTATAAAAGATGTACCAACTATTATCATGGTAAGAACCTTAATGATAATTATTTCACAATACAAAAGAAAAGAAAACAGCATAAACTTGCCCGGCATTGGCAAAATGAACTCCATTTAAAATTTTCCGTTAAATAAAACTGTTCACCGAAGGCATCTGTGTTCATCTGCGTCTATTCGCCCCCATCTTTCCCCCGGTGCACTTCGGCTGCCAGCATGGCGACACCTACTGCGTTGTCACTGGCTAGTTTGGGTTCGGCAAAATAAAGCTTCAACCCAATTGACGGGTGTTCCAGCCTCTGTCGCAAACGCTGGCTGATCAATCTGTTGGCCATAACCCCTCCAACCAGCAATACGTCGCTGATGCCAGTCCTCTCTGCACATTTGAGCAGTACCTTCTCCAGAGTATTAGCAATGACCCGGAATACTGCCCGGGCTACTTCTCCATGGGGGACGCCGGATTTGAGCATTCGCAGGGCAGCTGCTTCCGGTCCCGATAAGGAAAATCCTCGGTCGTCGACCATAGCCGGGATGGCTTTGTCAGCTACCCCTTTACTCTGACTGGCTAGTTCCTCCATAGCCGGTCCGGCAGGAAAGGGCAGACCCATGGCAACACCTATCCGGTCAACCAACTGACCCGCATGCAGGTCAAAACCTTCCGCCAGGGTTTCCAGGGCAAAAAAGCTTTCCCGTCCGCGTTGCACCTTTAACACTTCTGAAGTACCGCCCGAAAAGTGAACGGCCATAAAGGATTTATGTATTAGAGAATCCTTGAATTCTCTCAGACCGGCCATTATATGTCCCTCCTGGTGACTGACCTTGTATAATGGCAGGCCGTTATACGAAGCCAGCACCTCCGCCTGGGCCAAGCCAGCCAGGAATACCGGCATGTAACTACCAGGCGCACATCTTGGAGCGCTACTAACCGCCAGGGCTTTAATCTCAGAGGCCGTAGCCGGCAAAACATCTTTAAATAAAAAAGGGAGGTTCTTTATATGCAGGAAAAGAGCATCTGATTGGCGCAATCCCCGCTCTCCCTGCTTAACCTCCAGGACCATTCTTTTATCCAGAATAATGCCATCTTCTTCATCAATCAAGGCCAACGAGCTAGTGTAAGCACTCGTGTCCAGGCCCAGATAAATGTTCATTGGTTTTCCCCCAGCAGGCGGTCCAAAACCGCATTTATAAAGCTCGGTGAGTTTTCATCACCGTATATTTTGGCGATTTCCACCGCTTCATCAATAGCTACCACCGGCTGCGCCTCGGGCATGAACAGTATCTCACAGGCAGCCAGCCGCATAATGTTGCGGTCAACCGTCGGCATGCGATTTATGGTCCAATCCCGGGCATAGGAGGCGATCTTCTCATCGATATCCTTTAAATGATTTATAGTGCCTTCAACCAGATCCCAGGAGAAGCCCTGATCCTTCTCAGCCAATTCTGATTCTTCCAAAACGTACTTAAAGGCTTCCTGCGCGTCAGCAGTCACCTGATCCACCTGAAAAAGTACTTTAAAGGCACATTCTCTTGCTTTTCTTCTGCTCAAACCTACCTACCTGCCTGTCACACTTAATCTCTTTTTCGTATAAACTTTTGTACCCACTGATCCCATCCCTGGTTCTGGTCAATTTCCTTGCCAATAAAATACCCCAGCATGATGCAAAGGATGACAAATAGCGTGCGCCAGAAGCCATAGGCGATAAAAAAGATACTGGCTACGAGACCTAATAGGATTCCAATCGTTTTACCTCGATGTTGCTCCATCAGATAAAGCACTATCTTTTCCAGCATTTTTATGCCCCCCTGTATCCGGTGGCATTTTCATTGAAATCATCCACCAGGATCTTGATCTCCGCCACATCCAAACCGCCGATTTCCTCCAGGTATTGCTTTACAATGGTCTGAATATCCTTGGTCATCTCCGGGACGCTGTATTCCGGGTTAATTGCCGTATGAAGATAAACCTTGATCCCTTCCGTGCTGTTAGTGATGGAAGGTTCTATTTCCCTGATCCCTTCTACCTTGCGGACCGCCTTCATTATTATTACCTTTACAGCGGAAATCGTTATAGAGACATCACCGGCTAAAGCAGTGCGAACCACGATAGATTTAGGCTTACTCTCAAATCTAAGGCCATTGGCCAGCATCACTATCGCAAGCACCAGAATAACCACGGCAACCAGACCAACACTGACGCGGTTCTGGGGTGTAGAAAGAGCCAGACTGATATAAGCCTGAGGCTTGTTCCAACCCAATGCTGCACAGATGGCTGCTCCGGCCAGAATAAGGAAAATCAGATTATAGATAAAAAAGAGAAACCTCCTGGTAAAATCCATTTCAACCCCTCCTGCCGCAAAAGTTAAAGATTTAAAAGCTTAAACAGCCACATGGCGATGCCAGGAGCGAAGATCAAGGCGCTAAATAATTCACGATTAAGGCGTACTTGTTGGTACGTCGATTGATTTAATTATTTACGCAACGCAGAAATTCACAGTTGTCATCGGCTCCTACATTAGTACACAACCCTATAGAAATAAACCCCCTGTCTCGTTTATTCTAAACAGGGGGTCCTTCTAACATAATTCTTCTCTAAGCTATAGTTCTTCCAAATTTACGTTGATCTCCGCATCATCAGCGGCTTTTTTCAATTGAACGCCAACGATATGGACATTGACCACGGTCACATTCAGACCGGTCATAGTTTCTACCGCCTGTTTGACTTCTCTCTGCACATCGGCAGCAACCTGGGGGATTGGATAGCCAAAGTCGATTACCAGATATATATCGATTTTGGTCTCATCATTGATGACTTCTACCTTGATTCCTTTGCCAAAATTCTTTTTACCGAGCTTTTCGACCAGGTCGGTACCCCAACCACCGCTCATGGATGAAACACCTTCCACCTCGACTGCAGCCAAACCTGCAACAGTTGCTACTACCTCATCGGCGATCCTTATGGTGCCAAATTCATTATTGATTTCGGGTTTGGGCATGTCCATAATTATCCACCTCCATTTCTAATATTTCTTATTCTACCACGATTAATTCAATTATCAAAATAATCGATTCGCCATCACCATTATTTACAGCATCCGCCGCTGAATGAAATTGGTATAAACCTCGCCGCGTTGGAAAAACGCATTATCCAGAACTTTAAGGTGAAAAGGTATGGTGGTGGTAATATTTTCAACGGTAAATTCTTTCAGAGCCCGCTTCATTCGAGCGATGGCTTCCGGACGATCTTTGCCCCAGACAATAAGTTTGGCTACCATCGAATCATAAAATGGTGTAATGGTATATCCGGAATAGACACTGGAATCCACTCTCACCCCAGGCCCTCCGGGAATGATATATTGACCCACCTGGCCCGGTGATGGCCGAAAATCATGATCCGGATCCTCAGCGTTGATACGGCATTCCATGGCCCATCCCCTTACTTTGACGTCCTCTTGCTTATAACCCAGGGATTCGCCCGCGGCAATGCGGATCTGCTCCTTAACTATATCTATGCCGGTTACCATCTCACTGACCGGGTGCTCCACCTGAACCCGGGTATTCATCTCAATAAAATAGAACTTCTTATGTTTGTCTACTAGAAATTCAATGGTTCCTGCACTGTAGTATCCTGCGGCTCGGGCAGCTTCTACGGCAGCTTTCCCCATACGCGATCTCAGTTTGTCATCAAGCAGGGTAGACGGTGATTCCTCCAGGAGCTTCTGATTGCGACGCTGGAGAGAACAATCCCTTTCCCCCAGGTGAATGACATTGCCCGCCTGATCAGCCAGGATTTGAAACTCAATATGACGGGGTTCTTCGATGTATTTTTCCAGATATACCGTATCGTTATTGAAAGCGGCGCCAGCCTCCATGCGTGCCATGTCCAGAGCTTCGCGCAAAGACTCATCATTTTGGGCCAGTCGCATCCCTTTACCGCCACCGCCAGCCGAGGCCTTGATCATCACCGGATAACCGATTTCCCGGGCTGTTACCAGAGCTTCCTCATAGTTATTGACCGGGCCGTCACTGCCGGGCACCAGGGGAACCCCTACCGCCTTGACCGCTTCCCGGGCCCGGGCCTTGTCCCCCATCAATTCGATGACCTTGGCAGATGGTCCAATGAAAACAATATCATTGGCCCCGCAAAGTTCAGCAAAATAGGCATTTTCGGCCAGGAAACCATAACCGGGATGGATAGCCTCGGCTCCGCGGTGCTGAGCTGCCGAAATAAGATTGGTTATATTCAGGTAACTCTCCCGTGCCGGGGCCGGACCGATACAAACCGCTTCATCGGCCAGCTTCACGTGAAGACTCTCCCGGTCTGCCGTGGAATAAACAGCGATGGTTTTGATACCCATTTCCCGGCAGGCTCTAATTATCCTTACCGCTATCTCTCCGCGATTGGCGATCAGTATTTTTGAAAACAAAGCTTCACCCCTAATCCTTGTCGATAAGAATCAGCACCTGGCCATATTCGACCTGCTCGGCATTGGCCGCCAGGATCTGTGCTACGGTGCCTGCGACTTCAGCCTTGATCTCATTCATCAGCTTCATCGCTTCCAGAATACAAAGGGTCTGCCCTATGTCAACATGGTCTCCCACCTGGATAAAGGGAGGAGAATCCGGGGCCGGGGCAGCATAGAAGGTGCCAACGATCGGCGATACAACCTCGACCAGGTTCTTGCCGGCCACCATGACGGTTTCAGCATTTATTTCCGGGGCCGCCTCAAATGGAGCCGGACCAGCCGGACTGCTCGCTATCTGCCCACGATTCTTACGCAGGCTGAGGCGGAAGTTATCCTTCTGGTAATCCAATTCATCGATATTGCTCTGGCCAAGCAATGTCATTAACTCTCTGATTTCATTCAGATTCATTTCCTCGTCTCCCCCCGGTACTGGTATAGTAGTGACCCGCTTGACAATTGGTTCAACCGCCTTGATCTCTTCCTTTTTATCAAGCTCTTCCTTGATCTCCTCGGTGGAAGATATCTGCGGGACGTCTTCACTTCCTATATCTTTACGATATTGGAAGAACTTTAAGGCTACCTGCGGAAACAGTGCATAGGTTAAAACATCTTCATCCTTATCAGAATAAGCTTTGACCGCCTTTTGGGATTTTTCCCAGGCTGGTTGTAAGAGATCCGCAGGTCTCACATCTATCAAAGGCTCATCACCAATTATCTTCTGCTTGATCTCAGCCTTGATGGTACCCGCCGGTTTGCCATAGAGCCCTTTCACATAATCCTGGACCTCGCGCGAACACATTTTATATCTTTCCCCGAGCAGTACATTCAGAACTGCCTGAGTCCCAATAATCTGGCTGGTTGGTGTAACCAGAGGCGGGTAACCCAAATCCTCTCTTACTTTGGGAACCTCGGCCAGTACCTCATCTATCCGATGTGAGGCCTTCTGCTGCTCTAACTGGGACTGCAGATTGGAAAACATACCTCCCGGCACCTGGTGTTCAAAGACCTTCATGTCGGTAATACGTGTGACCCCGCGTTCAAAGCCTTTATGTTTACGGATCTGTTCAAAATAGGTGGCGATATCGAATAACTGGTGCAGAACCAGCCCAGTATCCCATTCGGTATCCTGTAGTGCCCGCACGATGGTTTCCACTGGCGGCTGGGACAATCCGAAAGCCATAGGAACGCTGGCCGTATCAATGATATCTACCCCGGCCTCGACGCCCTTAATCAGGGAAGCAATGGCCAAACCACCTATATAGTGCGTATGCAGCTGTACTGGCAGATCGACGTTTTCTTTTAATGCCTTCACTAATTCGTAGGAAGCATAAGGCGAGATCAAGCCGGCCATATCCTTGATACAGATGGAATCAGCACCCATATCCCGCAGATGAAGGGCGGTATCAACAAAATGCTGTTTGGAATGAACCGGGCTGATGGTGTAGACCACACAGGCCTGAGCATGTTTGCCGGTTTTCTTCACTGCCTTCATGCAAGCTTCCAGGTTGCGCCTGTCGTTCAAGGCATCAAACACCCTGAAGATATCTATGCCATTGTCTGCGGCTTTTTCAATAAATTTATCAACAATATCATCCGGATAATGACTGTAACCTACCAGTGACTGACCCCGTACCAGCATCTGTAATTTAGTGTTGCGCACTACCTGACGGATGGTCCGCAAGCGCTCCCAGGGATCCTCATTCAGATAACGAATACAAACGTCAAAAGTGGCTCCGCCCCAAATCTCCATGGAATGATAACCCACCTGATCGAGTTTTTCCAGTACCGGGACCATGTCATCAGTAGTCATCCGGGTAGCCCACAGACTCTGGTGTCCGTCTCGCAAACTGGTGTCCGTAATTTTGATACTGCCCATTTTACACCTCCTATCCCCTGCTCATCCCAGCGAATTCTTGACGACCCCGCAGGGGGGTACCGCAAGTTACAAACGCATAGCCGGGAGTGGTCTTCTTATTTGAAGACAGGTTCTAATACGAATTTATGATTGTTTTATATAACATAAATAGGCTCAGGCCTTCGGCCTGAGCTAATCCTCAACTTCCGATTGTTATAATTATATAATAAAGTACGGTAATTTCAATCTTTTCATATATGTATACATCAATACCAGCTCAATCCCGCCTAAATATCAAGGTTATCTGTTCCTCCTCGCATTCCATCAATTTACTGAGTTCCGCCGTCATATCTGCCACCTGTTCCTCCTGCATCGGGGATGAAGCAATAATAAGCGTGGTATGATCTGCCTGAACCATAGCTATACAATCCTGGGCGCCATGGCAACGTACCAGATTTTCCGCTTTCAATTCTTTTTCTATATCAGAGCTGATCTGAACCAGGCGCTGCTTGGCTTTACTGCTGGCTTGACTTTCGGAAGACTCTTCTTTTGCAACTCCGTTAAGTATACTGATCTCCCGACTGCGCACCTTCTCCCTTTCCAATCGGTAGCGGGCACAATAATTATTATCGGTAGAATTAGGCTTCACCGCCGATTTGGCAGCTGTCTCGGGCTTGTTAATCAGACTTTCATCCGGCTGTTGACCTACCTTGAAAAAACTGTAGGACCCAAGTGCGAGACTCAAGATAAGAACCGCATATATGACGACCTTTTTTATACCTGAACGGTCTATTATCACTCTGTCTCCTCCCTTAACTATTTATTATCCCGCGGCATGACGCTGACTTGATGGGGAGAGATCCTTAGAAGGGTGGCAGTAGCTTCCATGAGCCGCAGTGCAACTTCAGGGCTTTCCGCCCCATCAGCTACCACCAGTACTCCCAAGACTTCCGGAGTCTTGTTTTCAACCAGCAGCGGACTCCCTCCGGATACCGCCAGATCCCTCACCCGGCTCTCCTCATTGGTCACTTTGGAACCGCTGGCAGCATTCCCTTCTCTGATCTCCCGGCTCTCATCTCTGCTATTGCTGGCATAGCTCTTTTGCCCATCAGAGGCCAGGCTCAAGCTTACCTGGACCACGCCGGCACCCTTTACCTGTGACAAGATAGCTTCCAGATTTGCAGTCATCTCACTCTTGACCATATCATCAGCCGCCTTGCCCGTACTTGTCTGGGGCACCTTGGCCTGGCCGGAATTGTTGCCAATCGGCCAGATCAAGGCTAATAAGCCCAGGCAGATGGCGGCGACCATAATGTATTTGCTTAGCGGTTTTTTTACCCACCTTGACGTCGTTAGGTCTTGCTCTCCGTTCCCCTTTCCCCTCAGCCATTCCTCCAGCATAATCTAACCCCCTTCAAACACTATCTTGATTGAACTTCCCTCAAATCCATACAGGTTTTGTATAAGATTAGTGAGCTTATCCGTTAACTGTTTCTCCGTCTCATCGTCGATCTTTAAATCACGCCGTAGCTTGGAGGGCATTTTATTATCTTTATCCTCATCAGCCTCACCTGCCGCGGGTTTCACTGCAAGATAAAGCGACTGCACCGTTCCATGATCATCGAAGGTAATCTGCGAATCAACGCTTTGCACCCCGGGGACCAGAACCGCCACCGCATTGATCTGCTCCTCCAGCTTGCCCTTAGTGATCTTTTCACTCCGGCCAACCAGGTTCTGATTAATCCGGGCGCCGGCCTCTTCAATATCTGCAGCCTGATCAAGCCTTTCCGGCTGGTAGTCCCAGGAACCGATCTGAAAATTCCGTTCACTGAAGAAGCAAGTCAACACCGGATTCAATACCGCGATCAGAATAAACATGCCTATGCACAACCTGACCAGCGGCTTCATGTTCCCTTCCGGCAACAGCATTTCCAAAAAACCAGCCACCAGGACGATTATTAATACATTGCGAACTATTTCGGTCAAGACTGCCATCTCTACCTCCCGGCCTTTCTAAACGTTGGCCATACTATTGGACATACCAACTACAATAGCTATCATAATAAAAAACATTAAAGCTACTGCCGCGACGGCAGCCAACATAAGACATATATGGGTACTCATGATCTCCAGAACGGCAGCAGTCCTTGCGTCGCCCAGGGGTTCTGCAACTGCTGCGGAAACCTTGTAAATCAGGGCAATCGCCACTATTTTGAGGAGTGGATACAGAACCGTCAGGAAGACTATCAAAGCCCCATAGATCCCCAGTCCCTGTTTAAGCATGACCATATATCCGGCAGCAACTTCGATAGTATCGGAAAACATCTTGCCTACCAGGGGAATGGCATTATCAGTAACGAACTTGGTGGTTCGCAATGCAACCTTGTCCAGAACTGAAGCGTATAGGGCCCGTAAAGTGAGTACACCAACGAATATCGTCAAGAAAAAGGCCAACGACATCTGCGCTATCTGAGTGAAGAACTTGGCCATTTTTTCAACCTTGAGACTGCTGGACATATTATTGATAAGGTGCAGGATGGCAGAAAGAATAATCAACGGAAAAACGATGTTTTTTATGGCTGTGGCGAAGGCGGTGGCCGCTGTACTTAGCAGCGGGAATAGCATAGCTGAAGAATTAATGTTACCCATCGCGGCGCTCAGCACTAGCATCTGCGGAAGTATTGCCATCATGAATGTCACCATATTATCTATGGTATGATGACCAATATCCAGAACAAGCTTGAAAGAGCCCAGGGCGATCGCCGAGATGGCCAGGAAACAGGCCATATAGGATATACCAGTGACACTGGATGAAAATGAGTTCTGTAGATTTAGCAGCAATGCTGAGATAACCGATAAAACAAGTATTTTCCCCAACAACCCATAGTTAGCCTGTACCTCCCCAAAAAGATAACGCAGCATTCCCTGCATAATATCACCCAGATCAAAGCGCCACTCCCCTTTGACAAAGGCCACGAACCAGTCTTTTACGGATTTTCCTTGCAAATAGTCATCGATCTCTTCATCTATGCTGTCCTTGTATTGTTCCAAGGCTTCAAAATCCACGGCTTTCATGGCATCATCCATACTGAAAGCTGCCACTTCTTCTTCGGAGTCCTCTATAGCCAGGCCTGTAACAGGAAAAGCCAGTATCGCCAGCATTATAATAGCCAGAATAATATATCGCTTCAAGCTCTCCCCTCCTAACCCGGCATTAACTCCATCAATGATTCCAAGATCGCTACCATAATGGGCAGGGCCAAAACTGCAATGATCATTTTGGCGGCAAATTCGACCTTTCGGGCGACCGCCTGTTCACCAGCATCCTGACAAATCGCAACAGCGAACTCACCCAGATAGGCAACGCCAAGTATTTTCAGCATGGTGGAGAAAAACATGTTATTGATAGCTGCGCGGTGACTGACTTCCTTCATTACGTCCAAAATAGTCGCCATCTTCCCCATCATGGCAATAAATATGACCACACTGAAGACGATACTCAGCACCAGGGCCATAACCGGCTTCTGCTGGCGCAGTATTAATAAAATAATAGTGGTGACCAGGGCTAGTCCAACAATTTGCGCTATCCCCAAGCTCATCTCTCCCCCGTGCTGAGTTTAGAATTTACCACAGATTATGGAGATGATTTGTAGGGGCGGATTCCATATTCGCCCACTTATCTATCGGGCGGATATGGAATCCGCCCCTACTACATCATCATTTCACATTACAGGTTGAACACTGACCGGACGACAGTGAAAAGTTGATTCATCAATTGAACCACAATGATGAGGACCACCACCACCCCGGCCAGGGTCAACATCTCGGCCTGTTCTTCCTTTTTGGCCTGCTTAAGGACAATTGATAATACCGATATCAAGATGCCGATCCCGGCGATACGGAAAATGATGTCAATATTCATGCTCCTGTTCCCTCCTCTAGCCAGCATCATCAGACCCGGCAAGTGTTTGTATGTCTATTACAGCAAAAGGATCACCACGACCGCCCCCATGATGAATCCCCCATAAGACCACAGCTGGCGGCTGGATTTCACCTGGTCCCGAGCCTTCTCTTCCTGCAGTTTCAGCTCTTCCTGGATCAGGGCAAACATCTTACTTTGTTCACTGGCATTAGACATCCCCAATTGTCCTGCAGCGTTCTCCAGCACCTTGATATCTCCTGGCAAAAGCGCTGAGTGACTGAGCATGGAAGCGATCCCCTGCCGCCAAGCCTCACGAATGGTTGCCCCCTGTTTCATCTCAAGCGCTGACGCACTATCGCGGAAGAGATGCGCGACTGGTAGATCCGAAAATTCCTGAGTACGCTGCAGAGCCAGGCTTAAGGGCGTATACATAGTAGTGATCTCTTTTTCCAGAAAACCCAGTGCGATTCTGAGATCACGAAGCTCACCCACCCTTCTGTCCATACGCCGAGCGCCAGCCAGGCCCCAACCGCCGAACCCGCTGATTATCAGACTGATCCCCACTAGCTTAAGCCCTATCATGTTCTTCCCACCTAATGATCTCTCGAATACTTCCCGGCCCCCGGCTGCGGCTGAGCACTATACCCAGTTTAAACGCCCCCCCACCCAGGAGATCCTTGATAAATGGTCTCCGTCGCAGCTCATCGTCACTGCCGGCATGGACACTGCAGATTACCTTGACCCCGGCATTTATACACTCCTGAACAGCTATGTAATCCTCCTGACGCCCTATTTCATCACAAATGATAACTCGGGGCGACAGTGATCTTATGGCCATCATCATGCCAACTGCCTTGGGGCAAGCGTCCAATACATCAGTTTGCGGTCCCACATTGAGCTGAGGTACCCCCCGAAAACATCCGGCCAGTTCAGAGCGTTCATCCACCAGCACTACATTTTCAGGGGCGCGGCCCTTTCCGCTGGATATTTGCAGGGCCAGGTCTCTTAAAATAGTGGTTTTCCCACAGCGCGGCGGTGAAATGATCAAGGTGTTAACCAAATCCCCATTGCCGGCATCACACATCTCTTTGAAAATACCTGATGCAGCACCCGGTATCTGTCGCGCTACTCGAAAACAGATACCGGAAAAGTATTTCATGTTTTTTACCTCGTCACCTTCAGCAATCACTGACCCGGCCAGTCCAACCCGATGACCGCCCGGGATAGTGATAAAACCGCGGCGAATATCTTCTTCGAAGGCATAAAGGGAATTATCACTGATAGAAGCAATAGTACGATAAATATCCTCTTCATTAACCCGATATCCCAAATGGATGTCTCGAGTAGCCTGTCCGCTTGGCTTTACTGTCCAGTCTTCATCCCCGCATCTAATCAGCAAAGGCTGCCCATAACGCACCCTGATTTCTTCCAACTTGCAGAAAAAAGCCTCACTTTGGATCTCTATAATCTCCCTGAGTCTGGGCGAAAGGTAGAGTAGTATTTCCTTGGGGACGGTTTTATGATCAGAGGTCAATTCCATCACCCCTTTGCACACTTAATGGCTGGAGCGAAGATTTTCTCTGGCATCAGCCTGCTAATATCTTTATTTCCTTTATGTACATATTATTCCAGTAAGAAGGTCAAAAAAATAAGCCGCCCTCTCGGCGGCTGCGCATCAGATTCCGGTTCAGGACGGTGAGGAACTCTTGGAAACCTGCTCTGAGTTATCAGCGTCATAGTCAAAATCAAATGAACCATCATTAATATAAATTACATCATTGCAGTTAGGACAAGTTATCTCTAGTACATCATCATCATCCATCAAGTCGGCCTCGAAGTATAATTCCTCCCCACAAGCCGGGCATTCGAGTTCAACGACCTCTTTGTTAGCATGTATAATGTGTTGCTCCAGATCGCAAAGATCCTCATCAATGCTTTCCACATAATCCTTGATACCTTCAACATCACGGCCCATGGCACCCAGAGTACCTGCCAATTCCTCCAGGATCTCCAGTATCCCGGTGACTATACGCGCCTGCGGATTACCATCAGTAAAATTTGATCCTTCGGCAAGTCCCTGAAGGTAGCTTACCTTCTCAGATATAGCCTTCATTTTTTACCCTCCTTTATAAATCGCAGATATAACTTATTATTTACATTCTGCTAAAAAAAAACCGTGCAAATATTGTTCTAAAATCTATACACTGTAGTTATTTTTCTACAGTTCATGGCCCTTAGCCTTACCGGCCTTACGACAAGAAAGGTATTTCTGTGTAGCATTTTTGCTACGGTGTTGTTGAATCTTTAATTCATAAAGCTTGAAGTACTCGCTTTCCTGCTCTGGTATGCTTCTTGCAATATAGAAATATGATAGTGATTATTCTACACCAGAAAGGATGATGCCATGTTGAAATAAGTAAACGCCCTTCATCATTGCATAGATAGATAGAAAACTGGCATTAGCCAGTACTTTGGGGGGATTAAAAAAATGACAACATATTTGGAGGAGTATAAACGCAAACTGATCACTGCTGATAAGGCAGCAAAAATGGTTGAATCGGGGGACTTCGTAGAATATGGAATGTTCGCTACCAAACCCATCGAATTCGATATTGCGCTGGGAAAACGAGTTGGTGAACTTGAAAAGGTAGCCGTGCGCGGGACCGGTACTGTGCTCCCTATTCCCGAAGTAATAAAAAATGATCCAGAGCAAAAGAGCTTCCAGTACTTTTCATGGTATTTCACCGCCCTGGACCGCAAGGCATGTGACTTCGGACTGGCCGTTCACTGTCCGTTCAATTATCATGAGGCCACCATGCTGGCCTATAATCCGGACTTCTCCGGTTCCTGGGCTGACGTTTGGTGCGCTCAGGTTTCTCCGATGGATTCGGCTGGATGCTTCAATTTTGGTCTGGGTAATTCACACAACCGCGGAATCGCTCTGAACAGCAGGGTTGCCATTGTCGAAGTAAACCCAAATATGCCCCGCTGTCTTGGTGGTAGTGACGAGTACATCCATATTGATGAAATCGATTATATCATTGAAGCCAACAACCCCATTTTTACTATCCCGAGTATGCCTGAAGCCAATGATGCGGAAACCAAAATAGCCAATTATATCATGGAAGAAATCCATGACGGATCCTGCCTGCAATTAGGTATCGGAGCTATGCCTAATCTGATCGGCAACTTGATCGCGGATTCCGATCTAAAAGACCTGGGTATCCAGAGCGAGATGTTTTGTGATTCCATGGTCAAGATGTATGAAAAGGGCAGGATAACCAATTCGCGCAAAAACAAAGATAAATTCAAGAGCACCTATTCATTTAGCATGGGTTCTCAGGAAACTTATAATTTCCTGCACGACAACCCGCGCTGTGCTTCCATGGCCGTATATGATACCAACCTTCCGGCTGCCGTAGCGGTCAATGACAATGTAGTATCGATCAATAATATCCTGGAGATCGACTTATTTTCTCAGGTTTGTTCGGAATCATTTGGACTTCGTCAGATCTCGGGCACCGGCGGTCAGCTTGACTTTGTAGAAGGCGCTTTTCATTCCAAGGGCGGCAAGAGTTTTCTGGCCTTTTCCTCTACCTTTAAAGACAAGGACGGGAAAATGCACTCCCGGATCAAGCCCATGCTGTCGCCGGGAGCTATCGTCACTGTTCCGCGAACCGTGGTACAATATGTGGTCAGTGAATATGGCATGGTCAGCCTCAAATCAAAATCGATCTGGGGCCGGGCTGAAGCTCTGATCAACATCGCGCACCCGGATTTCCGTGATGACCTGCTGAAAGCAGCCCGGGAAATGAAAATCTGGTCGAGAACCAACCACATCCCATTCTAAAGAAGGTATCCGCTGAAAAGTACAGGCATAACGTATAAAACACTAAGAGGAAAAGCAACATTGGGGTCGTTGTAGCAAAAATCCTGTAAAGGGGAAGACAAATGCAGAAAAAACTCAGTAAGGCACCGGTAAACAAGGTCATGTCTCTCAAGCAGGCCGTGTCTGCCCTGGTAAGCGATGGATCATACCTGGGCTTTGGCGGGATCGGTGATAGAACACCAACCGCCGCTGTCCATGAAGTAGCCCGTCAAGGGAAAAAGCACCTGCGTCTGGTCAGCGATACTTCGGTATCCTTCGTCCACGACTCCATATTGATCGGCCTGGGTCTGGTCGACAAGTTCGAAATCGCCTATAACTGGGGTGGTATATGGGGTTCGGACGGGGTATTCCGCAGGGCTCTCGAAAAAGGTATTCCTCACCCAATCGAAATCGAAGAATACTCTAATCTTTCTATGGGCATGCGTTTTCTGGCGGCTTCCATGGGTCTGTCCTTCATGCCAGTCAAATCACTCCTGGGATCAGATATACCAGTCTACAATAAAAACATCAAGATCATTGAAGACCCCTATACTGGAGAACCAGTGGCTCTGGTGCCAGCGGCTCATCCTGATGTGGCTATTATTCACGTTCAACGCTGTGACCAAATCGGCAACGCACAGATATTGGGACATATCGGTGATGATGACTCACTGGCCCGCGCCGCCGAGCACGTGATCATCACCACCGAAGAAATTGTCCCCAGTGAAGAAATATGCCGCTTCCCTAATCTGACTACCATACCCTATTATTGCGTTGATGCTGTAGTTCATGTTCCTTTTGGTTCGCATGGCCGAGGCTGTTCATATTACTATGCCATGGATGTTCCTTACGGCAATCAAGTGGGTAACGCCTGGGCTACTCAGGATGGTTTTGATCGCTGGGCCGAGGAATGGATCTATGGGGTTGACGATTGGGACGGTTACTGCCGTAAAATAGGTTGGGAGCGTCTGATGCGTCTGGCTCGGGCCGAACAGCGCTACCAGAAATTTGGGGAGGTGAGGTAATACCATGGCAGCAAACATCGTATACGCTAATGATTACACTCTGATGGAATTGATGGCCGCTACCATGGCCCGAGAATTTCGTGATATGGAAACCGCTTTCGTGGGAATCGGCCCCCCGTTAATAGCCGCTATGGTAGCCAAGCTTACCGATGCTCCCAATATGACCATTGCAGTAGAGGGCGGAGCCATCGGTTCGTCGCCCCGTCGTCTATTGACTTGCATAGCAGACAGTACCATTGATGAGCGAGCATACGCCTGCCTGCCCATGTGGCGCTTGTTTGGTGACCAGCAACGGGGATTTTTTGATGTGGGCCTGATCGGAGCTGCTCAGATCGACAAATACGGTAACCTCAACACAACAGCTCTGGGTGGTTATCCCAACTGCAAGGTGCGGGTAGCTGGCAGCGGCGGCGGCAATGATATCGGTTCTTCCGTCGGACGTCTCCTGATCATGATGCGCCAGGAGAAACGTCGCTTTGTGGACCGGGTCGATTATCTGACCACACCCGGCTTCCTCAGTGGCGGTGATTCCCGTCAAAAGGCCGGTCTCAGGGGCAGCGGTCCTTCAGCCGTAATCACGGATATGGGCGTTTTTCGCTTTGATCCGAAAACTGGGGAGATGTATCTGGCCCAGTGCCATCCGGGCCTGGAACCCGAGACCATAAAATATAATGTATCATTTGAACTCAATATTTCACCTGATGTCGGGGTCACTGAAGCTCCCACCCAGGAACAGGTAGAAATAATGCGCAGCCTTGATCCCTTTGGGCTCTATCTGGGTACAGGGCGACAGGTTATGGCCGACCCGGAAAAGGGATTTGACTTTTATATGGAAATACTGGATAAGAGCTATGAGACCATGGAAACTCTGTTTAGTAAAATGGGCAAATAGTCCTCGTACAAAGGGGGTCTGTCATGAATTGGAGTGACGTTTATAAAAGCAAACTGGTATCAGCCGATGAAGCTGTGCAAGTCATCCATTCGGGAGATTGGGTGGACTACGGTTCAATTTGCGGTCAGGTAAGGAGCCTGGATATAGCTCTGGCTGCCCGTAAAGATGAACTGGAAGACGTCAAAATCTGGAGTTTACTCACCCTGTCGCCTCCCAAAATACTGGAGGTGGATCCGACGGGTGATACATTCACCTGGAATGTCTGGCATTTTTCTGGTCTGGACCGTCAAATGGCCAACCAGGGTCTCCCGGCTTTTTATGCTCCGATTCGGTTTTCAGAACTCCCCCGTTATGTGAGGAACCACATAGAACCTTTGAATGTGGCTATGCTCCAGGTAGCCCCCATGGACAAACATGGTTATTTCAACCTGGGTCCGCAGAATTCACACTGCCGGGCAGTATGTGAACGAGCCCAGACTGTTATAGTCGAGGTAAATACGAATCAGCCACGTTGCCTGGGCGGCTATCATGAAGCTATCCACATCTCCGAGATCGACTTTGTGGTAGAAGGCAGTAACAATCCATTGCCTTCCTTGCCTGCCAGCCCGATAACCTCAGTTGATCAGCAGGTGGCAGGCTATATCATGGAGGAGTTAGTCGATGGATCCTGTATCCAATTGGGTATAGGCAGTATGCCTAGTGCTGTAGGCGAAATGATCGCAGGATCGGATCTGAAAGACCTGGGATGTCATACTGAAATGTTATGTGATTCCCATCTCAAGATGTTTCAAGCTGGAAAAATGAATGGGAGGCTTAAAACAACTGATCCTGGACGTATGGCTTATACCTTTGCTCTGGGCAGCCAGGAATTATATAATTTTATTGATGATAACCCGATCTGCGCCAGCTATCCGGTCGATTATATCAATCGCCCTTCTCTGGCAGCTCTCAACGATAATCTGGTAACCGTCAACAATGCCATCGAGGTAGACCTATATGGTCAAGTCTGTTCAGAGTCGATCGGAACCCGCCATATCAGTGGAACTGGCGGGCAGCTGGATTTTGTCATCGCAGGTTATGAATCCCGGGGCGGTAAATCATTCATCTGTCTTTCTTCATATTTTACCGGGAAAAACGGCGATAAAAAATCGCGCATCGTCCCTACTCTGACCCCGGGAGCGGTGGTCACAGATCCCCGTTCCATCGCTCACTTTGTCGTGAGCGAATATGGCAAGTTTGATCTCAAGGGAAAAACTGTCTGGCAAAGAGCAGAAGGTTTGATCAACCTGGCTCACCCGGACCTCAGAGATGAATTGGTAGCATGCGCCAAACAGCAGGGCATATGGCGCCGTAGCAATAAACATTGAACAATAACGAGGAGGATTGTTGTGGACTGGAAAGAGGAGTACAAGAAAAAACTTACCACAGCCGAAGAGGTAGCCAAGGCTTTTAAGAGCGGAGACGTGATATCCATGTGCGGGGGATGCAATGTGCCTCATGCCATTGCCGCGGCCATTGCCAAGAGGGCTGGAGAGATCACGGATGTTACCTTCTGTCAGGCTCTGGTGCTGCAGACTCCTGAATACATGAAACCGGAGTATCGGGAACACTTCAGGGTAGAAAGCGTATTCCTGGGGGCCGCTGAACGGACCCACCCGGAATGGATAGATCCCGTTCCTAAACATCTGGGCAGTATGTATCAATGGCTGCTGGATGTTGAAGTAAATAAAGCGGCCGTAATGGTTAGCCCGCCTGATGAAAACGGGTACATGGTACGCTCCCTTTATGGCGGGCTTCTGCCCAGTAAGGTGATCGACCGCTGTGAATACCTGGCGGTAGAGGTCAATCGCCACATGCCCTGGATATACAGTGACAACAACAGCTTCGCTCTTCACGTATCTGAAGTCGACGCCATTGTCGAGAATGATCTGGTGCTGCCTCAGGTTCCTGATATCGCAGTAACGCCGGTAGAAGAGCAGATGGCTGCTATCATAGCGGATATGATCCCGGATGGATCCACTATCCAATTAGGCCTGGGCGGCCTGGCCAATTGCATCGGTTATTTTCTCAAGGAGAAAAAGGATCTCGGCATTTACACTGAAGTCCTGTCCAATTCGATGATGGAACTGGTCAAGTGCGGGGCCGTCAACAACTCGAAAAAGACCGTTCACCGGGACAAGGTCATCTATACCTTCGGTGTGGGGACCCATGAGTTATTCGATTATCTAGATAGGAATCCATATTTCCTGGCCTGCGAGATTGAGAATACTAATGACCCGGCTATGATCGCACGAAATGAAAACATAGTCTCGGTAAATAACGCTTTAATGGTCGACCTGACCGGACAAGCAGCTTCTGAATCCATCGGTCCCCGTCAGTATAGCGCCACCGGCGGTCAGGTTAATTTTGTCCTGGGCAGCCAGCTGGCTAAAAACGGCAAGAGCATCATAGCCCTGCCTTCCACCAGAACCGACAAGGAAGGGAAGCTGCATTCGCGTATCCTGGACGTATTCCCCCCAGCTACGGCCGTCACCACCAGCCGTAATGATATCGAATGGGTAGTTACCGAATACGGTGCGGTGCGCCTGACCAGCATGTCCATCAGCAAAAGGGCAAAAGCATTGATAAGTATAGCTCACCCCGATTTTCGGGACGAGCTCATGTATAAAGCCAGACAATTCCAGTGGTTATGATATTTATGGAGAGAAGGTCTGGTAGGAATGACCAATCTTAAAGACCTGAACAGCGAGTTCTGGGCCAACCTGGAGACTATCTTCTCCGGATTCGATGGTGCCATCATCATCGATACTGAGGGCACTATTATGCTCTTTACAGAATTCTATGCTCAACAGATGGGCTTAAGCCGAGAAGACACCCTGGGTAAAAATGTGCTGGATATCTTCCCTTCCACCCGTCTTATGGAGGTTATCGAGAGCGGCAAGGCCATCATTGCTGAACCCTGGGAGCAGCTGGGCAAGGGTCATGTGGTATCCCGAGTTCCCATTACAGTGAATGGCAGGATAATCGGTGCTGCCGGCTATAATGTGATCGCCTATGACAAGATGCCGCAGTTCCTGACCCGGCTGTCATCACTTAACACTGAACTATCCTACTATAAGGAAACCGTTAAAAGGCTTAGCGGAGCACGCTATTCTCTGGCTTCCATTATCGGAAACAGTCAACCCATGCTGGAAGCCAAGGAAAAGGCCCGCCAGGTAGCCGGCACTTCTGCTCCGGTTTTGATATACGGCGAAACTGGTACCGGCAAGGAGTTATTCGCTCACGCCATCCACCAGGAAAGTGCCCGACGTGATGGCCCCATGGTGCGCATTAACTGCGCAGGCATTCCGGAAAGCCTTATGGAGTCTGAATTCTTCGGATATGAAGAAGGTGCCTTCACCGGAGCCCGCAAGGGTGGCAAGCCTGGAAAATTTGAATTGGCCAATAAAGGAAGTATTTTCCTCGATGAGATAAATGATCTGCCTTACGCCATGCAGGCCAAGCTGCTCAGAGTACTGCAGGAAAGGGAATTCGACCGGGTGGGCGGTACCCGGATGGTCGAGGCTGATGTGAGGGTGATCTCAGCTTCGAATGTGGATTTACGCATTCCGGTTGCCGAAAATCTTTTCCGCCGCGACCTCTTCTACCGGCTAAATGTATTTTTCATTCGTCTGCCCTCCTTAAGGGAGCGCCCTGAAGACATCCCGCTCCTGGTCGATTATTTCATCGAGCGGCAAAATACGGAAAACGGCACCCATATCGAAGGCATAGATCGGGAAGCCATGAACACTATCATTAATTACCCCTGGCCCGGTAATGTAAGAGAACTGGAGATCTGCATCGAGCGGGCTTGCCTGGATGCTCAGACGGGGATTCTCGGTTTGGAGAATTTGGTGCGCTTTGGTGGCCGCCGGGTAGCCGAGCAAGGTGATCACTCCCGAACTGTCTCGGGCTTAAAAGAGGCCCGTGAACGGGCGGAAAAAGATGCTATTGTATTAGCCCTGCGCCATACTAACGGGAATAAACAAAAGGCGGCAGACCTTTTGGGAATCCACCGCACATCTTTGTACTATAAGCTCCGAGAATACGATATGATTTAGATTTTTGCATAAGATTATTTCATTTAACACAGATGGACACAGATGATGCACAGATTTTAATAACGAAATGCTTATTAAATGCCCCTGCATTCAATATCAAAAACCTGCATCAATATCACCAAATAATAAGTAACAGCGATGGATCCGATAAAATCCATCGCTGTTTAATGCAGATTAATTATTAATTCAACTTTGACCTGTCATAGCTAGCGCAGCGCGGCAATCTACTTTTTCTACCAATTTTTCATAGATTGCTTCGCTATCGCTCGCAAAGACACCGGAGAGCATACCTGTCTTTTCTGCGTATAACTGGTCAACTGCGAAGGTTGAGTTACTAAAATTATTTCAGAAAATAATATAATACTTACCTGTGTCCATCTGTGATTAATCTGTGTTCATCCCCCTACGGGGACTACGATGCGCCTTCGCGCCATTTAGGTCGCTGTGTTAAATTGTTACCCCTAGGCCCGATCGAGGTATTCTCCGCTGCGGGTATCGATGCGCAGTTTGTCACCGGTATTGATGAACAAGGGCACTTTCACTGTGGCCCCGGTCTCCAAGGTAGCCATCTTGGTGGCACCAGTCGCGGTATCTCCCTTGACCCCAGGTTCAGTATCGGTTACTACCATCTCCACAAAGTTGGGCAGTTCAATGCCAATGATATTTCCCTGGAAAAACAGCACCTGAATATTCATGTTCTCCAGCAGCCACTTAGATCCATCTCCCATCTGATCAGGGTTAATGGTCATCTGTTCGAAGTTCTCATTATCCATAAATACAAAACCGGAGCCATCGTTATAGAGGTACTGCATCTCTCTGCGGTCCAGATGGGCTTTGGGTACTTTCTCGCCGCCGCGGAAGGTCCTTTCAATTGAGCCGCCGGTTTTGACGTTCTTCAGCTTGGCCCTAACGAAAGCCGCTCCCTTGCCAGGTTTTACATGCTGGAACTCGACCACCGCGTAAGCCTGTCCCTCCAGTTCAATGGTTACGCCCGTTTTGAAATCGTTAACCGAAATCATCCTATTCCCTACCTCCATCAAATGATAATTAGATTCTTATCCGAACGAGTAATGACTTCACATCCCCCGTTTTTTACAATCGCCATATCCTCTATACGGATACCTCCCCAATCTGAGAAGTAGATACCCGGTTCAATAGTAATAACCATATTTTCAGCCAGAACATGATCGCTATGCACTGAGATCCTCGGTGATTCGTGAATCTCCAGACCTACCCCATGACCAGTGCTGTGAAGAAAATAAGTGTCCAGATCATAGTTTTTCAGGTGATCTCTTACTGCCTGATCTATCTCCCGGCAACTAATCCCGGCCCTCACCATTGACAGCGCCTTGTTCTGAGCCTGTAGCAGAAGATCATAGCGCGTATGCAATTTGGCCGAAGCCTTCCTGAAAACTATAGTACGGGTCATATCCCCGGCATAGCCTTGAAAGAAACCTCCAAAATCCAGGGTCAGCATATCCCCGGATTTTAAACGTCTGCTACCAGGCTTGCCGTGAGGCAACGCGGCATTGGGTCCTCCCACTGCGATTGTGTCAAAAGACTCCTTCTCACAGCCCAGGCGCCGTATTTGATAATCAATCTGGCTGGCGATTTCTTTTTCCGTCATGCCCAGAGTGACCATAGAACAAATCTCGTTAAAAACTTCATCGCCGATCCGGGCAGCCTCCCGAAGCTTCTCCAATTCGTACTCATCCTTGACCAGGCGCAGCTTCTCTACCACGTCGGAATGAGCTACCAGTCTCCCCGGGAGCAGTCTCTCCAATTCCGCATAGTGCTGGTGCGTGATCGCATGGGACTCAAACCCGATCTTCTTAAAACCAGCGCATTGCTTAACCAGTCTATCATGACCGCCTGGTTTCTCAGCTATCAGCTTCCAGTCGGGACATTCCATCTGTACCTGCTGAAAATAACGCGGATCGGCAAATATGAACTTACCCTTGGAGCTTATCAGCAAGCTGGCATCGCTGCCACCGGTGAAACCCGAAAGGTAGCGGATGTTCTCGGGCTTGTTGACCATAAAAGCCTGCAAGCCGAGATCTTTCAAGGCTTCAGCCAGCTTGTCCATGCGCTGATTCATTTATTATCCCCCAAAATCGAATTACCGGCAACCTCTAATCAGTCAATACCTCCGTTGATGATCTCTCGCGCCGCTAAGATAGCCAGTTTATAGCTGAGAAATCCGAAACCGAAGATGCCCCCACGGGCAGCCGGTGAAATCATCGAGTTATGCCGGAATTCTTCCCGTTGATAGATATTTGACAAATGCACCTCGATCACTGGAATATTTACTGCACGGAGGGCATCATGGATAGCTATACTATAATGGGTAAAGGCTCCTGCGTTTATTATGATCACCGCGGCATCATCAATTGCCGCCTGAATGCGGTCTACTAAAGCTCCTTCGTGATTGGACTGGAAAAATTCAACCTCTATGTTGAGTTCTCCGGCCAGTTCCCGGAGCTCATCATTAATATCCTCCAGTTTTCTGTCACCGTATATCCCGGGCTCACGCTGTCCCAGCATATTTAGATTAGGCCCGTTGATAACCAGTACCATATCTTTCATTGCTTTCACCCATTTCCTTATGCAAATATGGTCTTATTATTCTTCCCAACCGAAGAAAATTCCTTCCTCTTTTAATGCAAAGCCTTCTTCACCTCTAGGCTTATCACAAATCAAACAAAAACCCGTGCGCTGGACAAATTATCATGCCGCTGCGACGGGTTTTCGGTCAATTGGTCAGCTATGAATGACTAAACCAGCCATATTTCATTTTTCCTAAATGGTAAAAGGATTATCCTGGCCTTTATCAGGTTTAACCTGTTCCTGATGATCGATAAATCCTGGAGCAATGAAACTCTGGTAGAATGTCACCATGTTGACATTCATGGTGATCTCGTTCTTGACTGCCGGCGGCGGTGCCGCTGCGGTCTCGGCATCTTCACTATCCGGAACGGGGTCAGTTTCCGCCTTGGCTGCCGTTTGCTCATAATTGGACTGCATCCTGATAGAATCGATCCGATAGATTCGGGGGGCTTTTTGGATCTTGAGCAGGAATGCTTTTAGTCCAGAATACCCACCCTTGGCAACCAGAGTTATCTTGATCTCGTCAGGTGGCACCAGACTAGTACTCCCGGTTATATTGGAAGCTGCAGCTGCGCCCGGTGTAAACACTAATGAATTCAGCGTGATCCGCGAAGCCTCAGCGCTCTTCTGAAGATATAAATAAGACTCCGGCAGCATTATTTCCCCGGGAACCTTGACGACCTGGTCCTGAAATCTTTCCAGTTGCTTCTGTTCGTTGACATCGCTGACAATGCCTGAGTTCTGTTTGGCTTTGTCAGCAACGATCTTCACCTGTGATCGCAGTTTAGAGTTTTCTATGATCAAAGCGTCCCTTTGGTTCTGGACCGGGCTGTAAAAGAAAGTGTAGAAAAGGTATCCTAACCCGACAATGGCAAAAGCGATAATAAGCGCTTTTTCACGAAAGGACAGTTTCATTTTCTCACCGCCTCCCATCCATACTGGATATCAAATCGGCGCAAACCATCAATATCCTCGCCCTCGTTGGTACTAGAGACCGTTTTGATTTCCTTAAACCAGGGACTTTCTCTCAAACCAGCCAGCATGGCAGCTAACTGATCCTCGTTCCCAGCCCGCCCTGTTATAACGATAGCGTTAGGCTGGATATCGAGATTATACAAAATGATGCCCCGGGGAGACGCTTTCTCCACTTCAGTCATCAAGTCCAGATACGATACCCGGCTATTATCCAAGGTTTTAACCATTGGCTCCCGTTTTTTAATGCCATCCAAAACGGCAATCTGCTCCATATAAGATTTATTGTCCTTTTGATAAATCCCTAAACTGGCCTTCAACGATTTATTCAAGGCCTGCTCAGAATGCAGCTGGCTCAAGGTAACAGCATAAAGCCCCCCCATCAATCCAATCATGGCAATAACCAGGGTGACGACAATAATAACTGTGATTGGCAGGCGATCCGCTTGCTGCTCTTCTCTCAGCAAATTTATCTTGATCGGACGTACCGTCTCCATCAAATCACCTCCCGGGCAGCCAAACCTAGAGCAACCGCATAATCATTCCCCATCTCCTGCCGGACTGCTTCACTGGTATCAGTCGGTAATTCAATACGGTCCAGGGTATCCGCATTGATTACTGAAATGTTAATACCTTCAGCCAGGACAGCATCGAGGCCGTTTATACTGGCAGCACCGCCGCAGAGCATCAGTTTATTAATCTCATTCTCGTTCTGCATATTATAGTATTCGATAGAACGCGACAACTCAGAGATGATATCCCTCAAAAGGAATTGGTGTTCTTCGCTGCTTCCCAGGACCACCTTTTCCAGACCGGCAACGCCTCCCTCCATGTCCATGGACGGCCCTAATAAAAATGGAGAGCTGCCAAATGAAAGATGACGGTAAAACTTAAGTGCTTCTCCATTAAAAACGGAAAATGTAGACCGAGTGGCGCCAATGTTGACAAAGGCCTGCACGCCTAATCCATCATCCTTGAGTAAACGATGCAAGGCCAACGGTTCGATTTCAACTGCAGCCAGCTTGATGCCGGCTATTCTACAAGTCTCCGAGAGGTTTTCAACCTGTTGTTTGCGTACTGCTACGAAAAAGAGATCAACCTTTTTCCCTTCTTCATCTTCAAAAAAGGTCAAAGGAGAAATATCAATCGCTGCTTCATCAACTGGTATAGGCAGGAAGGTAGTGGCTTCATAGCGGACAGCTACACGCTGTTCGGCTGGTTTCATGCGTGGCATAACCAAAGTGCGAGTGTAGACCTGAGGCCCGGATACGGCTGATACTACCGCCTTGTTTTTTAGCTTGAGGTCAACAATAAGTTCCCCCAAACACTCCCCCAATCTTTCAGGATCATGAATGTATCCAGAATCTACTGCTCCCGGTGGTGTTTTGATGCTTCCGAAATTCACCAAAGAGTATCCGTTTCTGGTCTTTTTTAATTGAACGATTTTCACTTTCCTGCTTCCGATGTCCAGGCCGATGCCTGGTGCAGCCTTTTTCGACATGCATCAAACCCCCCACGCACTTATAACGCTCTAATCTATACATCCAGCCAGAAGAAAAAATGATGTGAACTCCGCAGGTTGAGATGGCATTACATGTTACCAACATATCCAGTATTATACCATAATAGCAATTGCTATTAATTAAATTTAAGAAAGTTGTGTGAACTTCATTGGATCATATCAGACATTGAACCTCACTTATCAAGCTGATAATAAGTGACCCTGCCTTGATCATTGAAGATTCTATGGTCGAAGAGCGGGTACCCTGATGTATACTTATAAATATTCGAAAACCCGTATCTCACTTTTACTGAGGCTGTCTGGACCACTCCATGACTGCTACCCTCACAGGAAAAAGCGTAAATGCCGTAGTTGCTTCCTTGAACTGCCAGTTTGACCCCTTCGCCCCGGATCCGATAGCTAACCTGCCCTGAAGGATCCCCGATGACCTGACTGCCCGTATTTGCACCTACCGGTAACCCGGGCAGAGCTTCTGCACCAGCACCAGCCTGCAAACTACTCAAGGTTAGTTGGCAAGTTCTGGCGACTCCGCCATCAACAGCCTGGCGGGCTTGTAATAAATCGGTATAGTTCCTGCTCATTTTTCGTTCGATACTGGCTAACTCCAGCACACTCAGCAAGAGCAAGCCTATTATCAAGAAAATTACCGATACCGCCAACAAGATTGAACCCTTCTCTGAGCCCACAACCTGCCCCCCTGCGATATGCTAGATTTGTCAACTCTCAACCCTGACGCAGAAGGCACTCTGTATTTGACAGCTTCTGCCCTTTGACTCTACCTCGAAAATCACCTCGACTAATACCGGCGTAATCACTCGGAAAGTGATCGATTGAGCATTTTCTGCCACTGGCAGCTTGCTCTGACCATGCCGATACAACTGCTGATTCTGGATATAGTAGCTCACTGCTCCTTCACTTGATTCCACGCGAAGGGTCTTGCCCGCATTGATTACCTGTAGTTTATTAGCCTCCAGCACATCATCTTTTATCAGCAGCATGGCACTTCTGGCCGAATAGTGCAGATCAGCATCGACCTGAGTACAAGCGGATAATGAACCGGCAGCATTCAGTAGGGCAAATAATACTAATATAACCACAGCCATCATAGTTAGTGAAATCAGGTATTCAACTATGAGATATCCTTTTTGGCTACCCAACTTAATCATTGGCACCAAAACTCACCATGAATAAAAGTATCATTCGCCGCACCTTCTGATCACTGTACACATGCTTACAGACCCGTGTCTTCTGCCTCTCGTATCGACCTGAACGCTTACTTGATATAACTCAGGTGTCTCCATATCCTGTTCGGAATAGATGGTCACTATCAAGTTGTTGGGGTTGCTCAAACCTAATTCATATAATGTCAGCGAAGAATCTAAGTCGAGGTCTTCCGCTTCTGCTCGAATAGCCTCCAGAACTGCAAAGGCCATATTGGAGGCCAGTGTCTCGTTTTCTGCCTGCTCAATGCCAACAATCAACGGACCGGCTGCCCCGGCCAAAAACAATGACAAAAGCACCAGGATCGCTGCGCCGAGGATAACCTCGACCAAGGTGAAGCCTGCACTTTCTTTGCTCTCAATAGTTTCCAATCATTCCTCCTGAAGAACATTTGAAAATACAACGTAAAATAATCAGTAATTGCATATATACTATACTTAACCACAATTTACCTTCTTTTCCACGTTGCCTTTCACTTTTTTTCTACAAATCAGATCTGAATCTGCTTCCGGGCAGGGCATATTTTGTTTATAATTAGCAGGACATGCAACGATAAACTAGAACTGTTATAATAATATAATGATTAACTATTTGTACCAATCAGACGCTGTCATGTAAGTCAATGACAATGGTTCAGTCATTCCACACGGGAATTAGCATATTATTTATTAGCCTTCCTGATTTTAAAGCATCACTGCCTATCCTCAGAACAAGGGGAGAACTATGATGAAAAAACACCGTTATGAATTCTATAATGACCAACGGGGAATGACCCTAGTGGAACTGATAGTAGCCATGTTGATTCTGGGCTTTGCTTCTTTATGGAGGAGTCGGCAATGCTTAATTTGATACACAATCTGCGACAAACCGATAGAAGCTCCTACCCTAAAAGTAATCGAGGGGCCGCCCTCATATTGGTATTATTCGTATTGTTGATAATCACTGTTTTATCAGTATCATTATTATCATTGGCCAAGAGCTCTCACCTGCAATCCAAAACCGTAAGCCAGTCAATTCAAGCTAAATACCTGGCGCGTTCGGGTATTGATGCCGCAATCGAGTATTGGCGAACCAGCACCCCCAAGCCTACCGGAACTATGGAACCTGTTTACCTGATGAAATCAGATCATACCTATCGGCGAGCCAGTGCCCTATCCGCCGACCAAATCGCCAATGATACCATTGGGCGGGTGGATACTATCATAACAAAAAATGCCGGCACCAATATTTGGACAGTAGAAGCTAGCGCAACCATTCAGGGTTTTGTACACAATGAAAGCGCAGTTTCCGAGCCATATGTATCTGGTCACGAAACGGATCCCCTCTGGTATAAGCGCAGTAACGGGGAGATTCTTCGTAATACTGCCAATCTTACCGTTTCCAATGGATACAATATTTACCCTCACAATGAGATTCATGGAACCGTATTGATTAAAACTGATTCCGCAAATGGCTATCCCAACGGGAGGCCCCTTTACCTAAGCACTAATAATGATAACAATAAGATTATCTACCCTGCCCAGGCCCTCTTTTTCCAGAGCCCGACGAATCTAAACCTTAATGCGACTCTTTCCAATCCTCAGGGGTTTCTGGTAGCGTCTGCTGATAGCATAGTATTTGAACAAGAGCTTACTGTGGGCTGCGATAACTCAAGTTCAGGTTTCTTAGGACTGGATTTTGGATTTCTAATTTTACATGTACCTGCCGGCCGTGGTATCGAGGGTACCGAAGTCTACCATAACGTGGCTACAGTCAACCAGGCTAAAGTAAATTTGAATGCCCGCTATGGATTGGTATACTTTTCCAACGTTGAGGATAGAACCGATTTAGGCTTTAAATCGGACAATAATTTGCGCAATAAAGGTTTCTATTTCATCCAACAAGATGGCGGTGTTCCGATTGGAAGTCTGATCAATACAGAAAAAGCAAAAAATTATAATAGTTTTGGGGATTACCTTACCGCTCTCCTGAATGGGAGCGTTACAGCACAGTTTTTCAACAATTATGATGATGCTTACAAATATCTAGCCAAGCAGGGGAAATGGTCCACCCGGACGGGGGATGCCCAGCTTATTCCGGTAGATCCCGCCAAGGTAACCCGTCCTTCTCCCGATGACCTGGTGGCTTTTTCTTACCGATAAGGAACTCCATAAAAAGGTGGTAAGCGCAATATGCGAGAAAATGAAGGCAAGCAATTAGTGGGCCAACGCGGCATGACTCTAGTAGAAATAGTAGCCAGTATCGCCCTGCTGGGTATAATAATAGCTTCATTTTTACCCCTGTTTTCTATGTGCGCCCGGATGATTGCACAAGCAACTGGGAAAACCATTAATCTATTCAGTAGCCAAAATAAACTGGAGGTCATTGCCGCTACCAAGAGCGGGGTTCTATTTGATGACGGCTCCTTTATACCCTTAAAAGACGGCGAGTTTCCCGTCAACTTTCCTGGCTATACCTCGAAAAATATCGCCGGGGCGACAGTTAAAGCTGATGATTTGAATGAATTCCTGGCCGGTGTCCCCCGGATAAAATTAAACCCTTTTATTCTGGATGAGGGTTATTCACCCGCGGTTGTCGGAGGTTCAACTATAACTATAAATATCGAAGGCCGCAATACACACTTTGTCCCTGGTGAAACCAATGTGGAACTGCGGGATCGCAATGGGAACCGCTTATTCCCGGCTACTCTGGCACTATCCGTTATCAATAAAGAAGCCGCCGCGCTAACTCTTCCGCTATCCTTAAATAACGCTGATTCACCATATGATATAAGGCTTACTACCATACGTGAAGTAGCGGAAACCCTGCTGCCGGTCAATCTTCCCCAGATGATGATTGTTGGTGATAACGGTACCATTCTTGTTAGTTCTGACATAGATAAATGCACCTACTGGGAACAACGTATTGTGCCCTCGCTGACCACCAATCTGCATAGTGTAGCCCACCTCAATAAATCAGATACCAACCAGCTCTGGGTTATAGCAGGCGACTCGGGACGCGTTATAACTTTGGGAAATGAAGCCGGCTGGACTCAACATGTTGTGGGTAGTTCAAACTGGAATTCTATTGCCAGGGGAAACGTAAACGGCAGCGAACTATTGGTGATAGTGGGCAATAATGGACAAATAGCACATTCCTCAAATGGTAAAGACTGGGGCTGGAGCATATCCCCCACCAGCAACCATCTAAAAAAAGTCTTCTGGGGTGCCTCTGGTAGCGAAAGGTTTTGGGCAGTTGGGGAAAACGGAACCCTACTATCCTCCACCGATGGAATTAACTGGATCTGGATAAGCCAACCGGTGGCTGAGAACTCATTGGCAGCCAATCTGAATCCAGTGCTATGGCTGGATGCCGGACATGGGGTTATTGAGCAGGATGGACGAGTGCAAACCTGGAATGATCGCAGCAATAATAATAACGATGCTGCTGCAATTCCGCCGATCACAATCCCGGGCCCTCCCCCCTCAATTAACTATTTTGGACCGGAACTATCCACCAATCAGGTCAATGGGAAGTCGGCTATTCTTTTCAATGAAGCTAACGACCGTTTGACCATACAAAATATATTAGCGGGGGGAACCTCGGGCCGCACCATATTTTTAGTAACAAACCCCACTAACAATAACCCTATAATGACCCTCAACCCCACCTTACCTGGGAACAGCTATGCAATAACCAGTGAAATCGGCGTGAGAATTAGCACCAGTCCCATCTGGTATATTAATTACGAATCTGGTGCCATTCCCGGATCCTTTTCCTTATTGACCATCGCAAACGCTCCAAACGCTTGTATAAAGGATATATCAGGCTATTATAATGGAACCGGGCAGCACATAGCAGGCATCGGGGGAGCAAACCAGCAAATCGACATCCCGGGTTCAGAGACTTGCATTGGAGGCAGCCCATCCGACTATTTTAGTGGTTATATTGCTGAAATTATAGTCTTTAACCGACAGCTTAACTTTGGGGAACGCAAACAGGTTGAAGGCTATCTGGCTGGGAAATATGGCCTTACCCTTGGAGAAACCCTAAACGCAATTAACTGGGGTAAAAATGCCCCCCCGAGTCAGGAAGGATATATTATTACCGGTGAAAATGGTACGCTTTTATGGTCAGGTGATGGTACATTCTGGCAATCCCAGGTGCTTATAAATGTAACCCGGCTTAATGGAATAGCCACCATGAATAATCTTATGGTTACCTGTGGGGTTGATGGCAGTAATGGAGCTATTTTCTCATCCAGCAATGGCGGGGCCAATTGGATCCAACGGGGGGTTCCCCCATCCACATCCGACCTTTTAGATATTATTCATTGTGATTATAGCAGTGTACAATTTATGGCGGTAAGCAAATACGGTGAAATCCTCGTTTCTCCCGAAGGAACCACCTGGAACACCAGGAAATTGCTATTGCCGGGTAGACAACTAAACGGGATTAACATTAGATAGTTGATTTCAGGAGTTATTAGCTGATTACTGCGGGGAGAGGAGGGAGCCAATTTGTATAAGCGGTCATGTTCAAACCAGGGAATGACTCTGGTTGAGCTTATAATCTCATTGACTATAGCATTAGTGGTAATAACTGCCGCCTCATTTATATTCCACCTGGCCAATAAATCCTATCTGCAAACCCAGGCGCGTTGGCAGGCCCACCAGAAGATTAGAACTGTCGGCCTTTATATGGACAAACAAATATCGAAAGCAAATGCCTTTACCATTAATTACGATACCTCTATCTCGCCGGGCAGTAATGATTTTGATATCTATATTCGCAACTATGATCCGGTTGGTGACATTATGTTTCGCAACAGTTCGCAAACCGGGTGTCTGGCCACGGGCAGTTTCACCTTGTCCTTTTCCAATACTACCAGCGTCAATGGAAGCAATAAAGCATTTTCCAATGTTTTGTTCTACGAAATGGCTGCACAAAGTACAGCCGGTAATGAAATTCTCCGGATAAAAGCCTCCGCCAGAACCAAAAACGCCATCCCCGACCGCATCCCAAATCCAGCCTCGATTACCGGGACTCGGGTTCGCGTGAGCAGTGTCAATCCGGTTGTTCCTCCCCCTTCCCTTCCCAATCTGGGAGGCTGTTTTATCGCCACTGCTGCCTACGGCTCTATTATGGCACCACAGGTTGAACTCCTGCGCCAATTTCGCGATGAATTTTTACTAACCACCGGACCGGGAGTCTCTTTTGTGGAGTGGTATTACCGCAATTCACCGCCTTTAGCCGAAAAAATAAAACATAACGAAAAATTACGGTTTGCTACGCAGGTATTGCTACTGCCTGTTATTGCCATGGCTTATTTGAGCATTCATTACGATGGGTTACTTACCGGATGCTTCCTTCTCATATGCCTTCTATTGTTCAGGCATTGGTTCCCACGTTATCATAAGACTCATAATATATAATAGAGAAACAGCGGAACGGGAAACTATTAACCATATCACTCCATAATCCCTCGCTTACAAAAGACCGTCATAACAAGCTGAGTCCCACCTAACTTCGTACAGCCTACAGACACCGACTTTCTAACTACCGGATTGCGCGAGAGCAACCAACCCCGATACCGAATCATAGGCGACATATACTACTATTCGAAAGAAGCGGCATATAGAAATATTTTGCGTTTTTTTAGCCGGTATATAGATTCCCGCTGTTATGAGAGGGCATCTTATTCCAGCTATTTTATAAATCCCAAGTAATTTTATCAATTGACTGCCGGTACAATAGGTTGCAGGCGATACCCAGGCCCAGCAATCCCCAGAATACCGGAGCAACAGAAATATTGCTGTCATAAACAAAACCGCTGATCAAATAGGCTATAACTGCGGCCAGACAGCCTATCCCCACGGAAGAAAACAAGTCTTCCTTTCTATCTCTGCTATACAGCTTCAGGCTGGATATTATGTAATATCCGAATAGGGCAATCAAGGCTAATAACGATAGCAAACCTGTATTCATCCAGGTCTGCAAATAGAGGTTGTGGGGTTTATCCACTACAGCCTCGGCAGAATAGAGGTACAAATACTTTCCAATGCGGTCGTCCTGCGGAAAGTAGATAAAAAAGGTATCCGGTCCGTGGCCCAGCCAAATAGCATCCTTAAGTAAAGGCAGGGTTCTTGACCATATGTATCCCCGATTGGAAAACATACTTTCTCTGCCCGCAAATCCCAGGCTAGCTGCTGGTTTTACCGGTACTCTGCGGCCAAAGACATCCAGATTTAAAACTCCCTGGTCGGTGAACTCAAAGCGTATTCGCCTGCCCCCTTTATCTATAAGCAAAATGTTATTCTTTTGGATCAGGAGATAATCGGCAAAACGTGAATCCGCAATCATATAGCAAGCCCTATCCTGGATCCGTTGTAAGGGTAGAATACGGTCGTCCCGATCCGAGCAGACGATTTTACCCTCCTCCAGTTTTATAGAAAGCATATCATTAACCTTATTCCTAAGGATCAGAGTATGCTTATTACTCTCAATTCCAGTTAACGATGATGTCAACTGCGACCCGAACCACAGATAGTTTCCATCAATTATCCTCAGCTCCGGTAGCGCAACATCGCCTATAACCAAAGATAAACGATCATTGTTGAGCCACATCGAATAATCTTTATATTTCGGGCTTCTGAAATACCAGTTCTTTCGATTATCTGCTCCCAGCCTGATTTTCTCGTTCTGATCGTCGTAAAAACTTAATCTTCCTTCTTTAACTCGTATCTTCAAAGGTGGTTGTCCCGGTGCTTGCAGGGTTAACTCATTATTGTCCAACCTTAGCCTTACATTCCCATATTCACCTTGAATAACTCCATTATCTGAGTTATTGGGGACCCAAGGGTTTGCAAGCTGGGCTTGGCTTATGTCAGTACCTATTGAACCCATCCGGGTATTCAAGGCAGCCAATCCAGTTTGGTTCATTATCAAATAGGTAAGCAGCAAACAAAAAGTGATGAGTAAAGCCGGCAGCCGCCTTTGGATGATAGTCTTGCGCAAAAGCCACACGGTCAATATCAAGGATAGACATGTGCCGATCCAGGCCCCCCGTGCGTATGTCCCCAGCAGGCTGGCAAAGGTGATGCAGCATATCGTCCCCAGCATTATTTGCCCTCTGGGCTTGCTAATGTGAAAAAAATCTACCAGGGTTAAAACAAAAGCCATGGCAAAATACATTCCGGCATTGTTGGGGTTGTATAAGGTAGCAAGCACAGTGTTGCTGGATGGCACTAGATGGAAGGTATCACGGAGACCAGCCGGTATTATCAGGTATTGTCCCAACGCGGATGTGATCAGTTTGAAACCATAATACTGGCTGATGCCCAGGATCCCTAACAGGCCCGCAGAAACCATCAAGGCTATAAGGATAATTTTAATCTGGCGCTTAGTCCTTAACATGTTCATGGTTACAAAACAAACCAGCAGATAAGCCAGTAAGACCAGAGCCCCTTCACGTCGGTCGGGACCACCCAGCCAGGCTATAGTTTGATAATCAGAATTTATGCCGGATAGCACTATCAACCCTGCATAAAAGAACAGCGGGATATAAAACCAGGTCCTGTTCAAGTTAATCTCTGCTTTAAGCAGGGCCATTGCCAGAGCGATAAGAGATAGAACTCCGGCCAATATTACCAAAATGCTCTTGTAATAGCTGTAGAAGTCATTAACCGAATGGAGTCCGGTCCAGAACAAGAAGATATTATTATCGATCGGACAAATCTTTAGACGCACAATCCAGGGAATGACGGCCACAAAAATGACAAATGAAGTTAAGAATAGCACTTGTGCCGCTTTGGCTTTTTGCGGTTGATCCACCATATGATATACCTTACTCCCAAACAATGAAACTAAGGCTACCGGTCTGAACTTCAACCGGTAGCCTTCATGATCACAATAATTGAAATGTTTATGGAGTTACACTCCCAGAAGTAATCGCCCCACTGCTCACTGTAACCGAAAGAGTATAATTCCCATCAGAAATAGGGTCGACAGGGGCCTTTTTCAGATAACCTTTGGTGACCAGCGCGTGAGTGTCGTCGATCGGAGCATCGTTTAGAGCAGCTGCGTACCCGGCATCGTCGTTAGTTTCGCTGGCTACATAAAGATCGGCTGCATTGAGGATCATTTCATGGTTTTGAGTCCGGGCTTTTTCTTTCGCGCTACCTAATACTGTGCCGAACTTGGGTACCGCCAGTGCGGCCAGGATGGCCAGGATGGCCATGACGATTATTAATTCGACTAAGGTAAAGCCCTTCTGCCCCTCTTCTCTCTTCATCATCTTTCTAAGTTTGATCAACATCTAATAACCTCCCCTAAATATATTTTGGCTACAAAATTACAATGAACCCCCTATTGTTTCACCACCCTTTCGGTCATTTTCATCTTTATTAAGCAATGGTATTGGCAATGTCGAAAATGGGCATTAAAGTTGCAACTACGATGCCTCCTACTAATACAGCCACCAGCATGATAAGCAGTGGTTCTACTACTGCCATTAACGAATCGATCATATACATTATCTCCCGATCAAAATACTGAGCCATACTGACCAGCATTTCGTCCAGGGAACCGGTTTCTTCACCTACAGCTATCATCTGCACTACCATCGGTTCGAAAATACCAGTAGCTTGAAGCGGGATGCTTATCGGGTCTCCTTCTTTAATACTCTCCCGGGCGTCAGCAATAGCCCGGCTGACGACTGCATTGCCCACCACATCCTGCACTACCTCCAGAGCCTGTAAAATGGGTATGCCCGACTTTACCAGAGTACCCATGGTACGGGCAAATCGCGCTACAGCTATCCGTGATAAGGTGTTCCCCAATACCGGCAGTTTAAGATATAAACTATCGTAAAAATATCTCCCTCCCGGGGTCCGCGCGATGCGTTTCAATATATAAACTAAAACACTAATCCCCGCTATTAGAAATAGCCAATCATTCCTCAAAAAATTGCTAAAAGCCAGCAAAGCTCGGGTAGGCGCCGGCAAAGTAACCCCGCTGTCCTCAAACATAGTAACAAAGGTGGGCATGACAAACACGATTATGCCAATAACCATAACTATGGCCAAACCAAGTATGATAGTGGGATAGATGGATGCTGATTTGATTTTAGAATTAATCTCTTGTTCCCGCTCCAGATGTTCACTGAGCCTTTCCAGGATCGGTTCCATGACACCGCCCATTTCACCGGCCCGGATCATGTTAATGAATATTGGGGAAAAAATACCGGGATGTTTGGCTAAAGCCTGCCAGAGGGCTTCTCCCTCCTGAATATTTTCGTGCACAGACACCAGAGCATTCTTCAGTCGCTTGTTGGTTGCCTGTTCCGCCAAAATGCTCAGCGATCTCAGGATTGGCAGTCCTGCCGCCATCATGGTGGCCAGCTGACGGGTCATAACTACCAGATCCCGGACATTAACCTTTTTAAATCCTGATTTAAAAGATACCTCTCGTCGTGGCTGAGATTGTTCAAGGGAGAGTATGTAGTACTGCTGATTGACGAGGCTGGCAATGACCGTATTCTTATCCTCGGCTTCCAACTTGCCTTTACTTATGTTACCCTGCCGGTCTCTTACCCGGTAGGCAAATTCCATTGCCATCACTCCCTATCAATAGTATACTCCATGCCTCTATAGCTCAGAATTATTTGACCGCTTATTGGCTTCCTCCAATGATATCTGGCCTTTTTGGTAAAGCATTTTCAATGCCTTCTCCATGGTCATCATCCCCATGCTGCTGCCGGTCTGGATGGATGATACTATCTGATGCACCTTATTCTCTCGAATCAGGTTGCGTATGGCGGGTGTAGCCACCAGTATCTCAGTAGCACACACCCGGCCGGAACCATCCGCTTTGGGAACCAGCTGCTGGGTTATGATGCCCTGCAGGCAATTCGCCAGCTGAATGCGGACCTGCCCCTGTTGATGGGGTGGAAAAACATCAACTACGCGTTCTACGGTCTGGGCAGCACTGCCGGAGTGAAGAGTAGCGAAAACCAGGTGTCCGGTTTCTGCTGCGGTAAGGGCGGTAGATATAGTCTCCAGATCGCGCATCTCTCCAACCAGTATGACATCCGGGTCCTGGCGCAAAGCCGCCCGCAGGGCCAGAGCAAAACTCGCGGTATCGGTGCCTATCTCACGCTGGTTGATTATACAGGTGCCGTGCCGGTGCAAATACTCTATGGGATCCTCCAGGGTCAATATACTGCCATTGCGAGTATGGTTCAACAGGTTGATCATGGCCGCCAGCGTGGTAGACTTTCCACTTCCGGTAACCCCGGTTACCAATACCAGTCCGCTTTCCTTCTGGGCAAGTTCAGCGATTATGGGAGGCAGGTTCAAGCTGCTCAACTCGGGTACGTTGACCGGTATCAGACGCAGGGCGGCTGCCCACGAACCCCGCTGTATGTACAGATTGACCCTGACCCGGCCAACTCCGGGAAAAGCGCTGGAAAAATCAGCTTGACCGTTTTCCTCCAGTTGAAGGCGCACCTTTTCGTTGGGGATCAGTTCCTGACCCAGTCTTATGGTATCCTCCGCATTGAGTATCTCAAATTCAGCAGCCGGGTTGATCCGGCCGTTTATTCTGAACAACGGCGGTCTGAATACCGTCAGGTGGATATCCGACGCCCCTGCCTCAACGCCTTTCTTTACCACATCTACTGCACTGACATTGGCCATAGTACTATCCCCCTAACAATACTACCTTCATTATTTCTTCCAGTGAGGTCAACCCCTGCCTGGCCTTGTTTATTCCGTCGGTGCGAATGGGTATCAAGCCCTCATCTATCGCTGCTTTTTCTATGACAGCCTCCGAATTATCTCCCCGGCCAATATGAACCCTGGTTTCGGGACCGGTTACCAGTATTTCATGTATCGCCAAACGGCCCTGATAGCCTAACTGCCGACAGCTATTGCATCCGTTGGCCCGAAAAAAAGTATTGCCTGCCTCATGGGGTATCTCCAGTCGTTGAGCGGTATCCTCATCCAGGATATACGTCTGCCGGCAATTCGGACAAAGCTTTCGAACGAGTCTCTGCGACACAACGCCGGTCAGCGCTGAAGCCAGCAAAAAATCCTCGATCCCCATATCGTTGAACCGAGCCGGGGCACCTGATGCGCTGTTGGTATGCAGGGTGGTCAGCACCAAATGCCCGGTGAGAGCTGCCTGGACTGCCAGTCGGGCGGTTTCGCCGTCCCGAACTTCCCCCACCATTATCACGTCTGGGTCCTGCCGCAGTATGGAGCGTAACCCGCTGGCAAAGGTGAGACCGGCTTTAGTGTTGATCTGCACCTGGTTTATGCCCGGCAGGGAATATTCAATGGGGTCTTCCAAGGTAATAATATTCTTATCGGGGGAATTGATCTCATTCAAAAGCGAATAGAGTGTGGTGGTTTTTCCTGAACCGGTCGGACCGGTCACCACCACCAGACCATGCGGTCTGCGGCCGAGGTTGAGCAATTTCTCGAGATTCTCATGACTGAGACCAAGTTGATCCAGGCGAGCAAGTGCCGCATGTCGGTCCAATATCCGCATTACGATCTTTTCACCATGATTGGTCGGCAGCGAGGAAACCCTGAAATCAATTTCACGACCTTCAATCGTCATACGGAAACGTCCGTCCTGAGGCAATCTCTTTTCCGCAATGTCCATCCCTGACATTATCTTAAGACGGGATACCACTGCGCCCAGGGTGTTGAGCGGCAGGGTAAGCACCTCGTACAATTCGCCGTCGACCCTAAACCTCACCCGGGTCTCAGTCTCCTGGGGTTCGATATGTATGTCACTGGTCCGGCCGCTAACTGCCTGAGTGATGATAGAATTCACCATGCGAATGATCGGAGCTTCGTCTTCCACTTTGACTGCCTGTACCGGCCTGGTCGATTGCAGGGCACGGCTCTCCTGATTCATCTCCTGGAGGATCCTTTCCATGTTAGGGTCGAGGCGAAAGGCCAGATGCTGCCTTATTGCTGCTTCCAGGTCTCTCTCGCTGGCCAGAACGGGTATTATGTCCAGGGCGCACGCCATGCGCATATCGTCAATGGCCCGTTGATTTAAAGGATCAGCCATAGCCACCGTCAGCGAATTGCGCTGGCGAGATATTGGTAATACTTTGTGAAGACGGATCAACTGAGGGGATAATAATTGAACAGCTTCCGGATCAATCTGCAGCTTGCTGATTTGCACCTGCGGGATTCCCAGGGTGTATTCCAGGATCTCCAACAATTGTTGTTCAGTGATATAACCTCGGCGTACCAGGATCTGGCCAAGTTTCTCTCCGGTTTTGACCTGATCGGCCAGCGCTGATTCGACTTGTTCGTGACTTAAAACACCGAGATCAGATAAAAGGTCACCCATCCTTTTGCGTTGCATAGCCATATTGCTTTCTCCTCGGTTCAAAGCTATTGTTATGATAGTAGAAGATATGATAAATTGTCAGAAAAAATGATGCTGAGGTATACTACTTTATTGTACAATGGTCCTTGGTCAGTATCAACCTATATTGCCAAAATTTTATTATGGTCCCATATTTTTATACAATTTATTACCTTTTGCTTATAGAAAGGCGGTGTTTTCAATTATCAAAAGTTTTGTACTTCGCTACTATTTCTTTCTCGAAAGCGATACCGATTCTCTTCAAAGCCTGATAACCCAATGGGATGCCCATTCCGTATTATGCCAGAAGAATAAAAATGCTTATCTGGCCGATGATTCTGCCATATATTATCAGATCCCCTGTATGAACACTCGCATGACCGCCTTAGCCATCAGGCTCAGCAGCGAGGCCTCCGACTGGTCTGCGCAAATCGAGCAACTGGATACCTGGGAAAACCAGTCCGCTTTCAACACCGATGATTTGATGGGAAAGCTTACGGTTCTTTGCGCTATGCAGCAACCCTGGGAAGCCCTCCTTGCCAAGGCCTGTGCCTTGGTTTCCTGCCAGGAGCCCGATTCCATACCTATGCCCCGGGGAATGATAGCAAATTTGTCTAATAATCGGAGCCGAGGTGAGGCCTGGTATCTCTGCGGGTTGGATGAACCCGAACCACGTTCTGTTCAGTTCTTATTCCGCCGTTTACCATTAATACACGGCAATATCATCCAATTGCACATGCTGGATGGCCTGCTGCATGACCGTGATATGGCTATCCGACGGGAAAAGGACGAGCTGGACAAGAAGCTCATCGGCATCCTGCACTCAAAGTTGGTAATGACCCAGGCGACTCTGATGGTCGCTGAGGAATTGGAAAAAGAGATCGAAGGATTGTCTACCGCCTATGCAATGCTGGCAGGAGACCATAATCTCATTATCGATGGAATCAAACGTTTGGAGTCATTGCTGGCTACTGTGAAAAGACAATTCCGCCACGAGCCCGGGCTAGAATTGCCTCCGGCCTTGCTTGATCACTTGACCGAGAGCTACCAGCAGCGCCTGGAAGACCTGCATAATACGCTGAACGAGTTGAAAATTGTGCAGGAAAACTATCGAGCTGCTATTGAGGTCGTACAGAGCAAGATAGATATTATGAACAGCCGCACCAACATAGCCACTCAGGAAGAGATCCGAGGCCTGCTTCAAGTCAATACTGCCATGCAGAAGCAAAGCCTGGTCTATCAATATGCTGCTGGATTGATTGAATTCATCGTACTAGCCTATTACAGCCATACGCTTTGGTCCCACCTGAATGAAGGTGGCTATGCATCCATTCCCAAATGGATTCAATTCGCTGTTGTTCTGCTGTTCTCCGGCAGTACGGTTTGGGCCACTCATCTATTTGCGGAATATGCTCAAGGCGATGAACATGTTCGCCGCAAGCTGATCCTGGCGGTTATTTTGCTGGTATTGATCCTGATCCTGGTATTTGCAGGCAGCATTATGTTTGCCGGTCATGGCGGTGCTGCCGCTCATTGACCTACCCCAACAATTTAATAGCTTTCAACCGGTCGCTGATGCGCTTTAAATGGCCTTCCTCTTCCCGGGCGATCTGCTCCAGCATCACTCTGGTTTCAGGATCCTCGGCCTTACCAACCAGGTCCTTATAGAATTTTACTGCCTGGGCCTCATCTTTGACGGCTATTTCCAGAGCTTCTCTGATGTTCATGTTTTCTGCCTCCTTACTCTTGTTGAGCTATTATGGCTGCATACATCAGCCTGTCCTGACCCGGATCATCGATGATCACATAGCGCCCTATTCCCCGGGGCAGTACCAATCGCAACTTCTGTCCGCTTACTTTCTTGTCGCCCAACATGGACTGATATACCTGGCTTGGATCAAGTTCCGGGAAGGTGAAATCAAGTTTAAGCCGTTTATATAACCTGCTGATCCTCTGTCGTTCACCCTCGGTGATATATCCCAGATCTGCTGCCAAATGGGCAGCAGCTCGAGTGCCCATAACCACAGCTTCTCCGTGCCGGTGGGTGCCATAACCGGTCAGGGTTTCAACCGCATGGCCAAAGGTATGACCCAGATTCAAGATGGCCCTTAGGCCGGCCTCTCGCTCATCCTGAGCCACTATCTCGCTTTTGATGCGGCACGAATGATAAATCAGCTGGGCAATGGTTTCATTGTCCCGCTGGGCAATGTTGTCAGCATAATCCTCCAAAAACTCAAAAAACTGACTATCATATATTATGCCATACTTCACTACCTCGCCCAAACCGCTGAGGTAATCTCTATCTTCCAGGGTATTCAGAGTCAGAGGATCTATGATGACGGCCCGGGGTTGATGAAAAGCTCCGATAAGGTTTTTGCCCTGCGGATGATTAACTGCGACCTTGCCGCCCACGCTACTGTCAACCTGGGCTAAAAGAGTGGTAGGGATCTGGATAAAATCGATCCCGCGCTGGTATATTGCCGCTACAAAACCGGCCAGGTCGCCTACTACGCCGCCCCCCAGAGCAAAGAGCAGACTGCCTCGCTCCAGGCGCGCCCCTACCGCAGCATCCAGCACTTCACTGGCAATCTCCAGGTTCTTGTATTCCTCACCGTCAGGCATTAATGCCACGGTTATTTCAAATCCGGCGGCATCAAGGGCGTCGGCCACGGCATTCCCATAAAGGTTAAAAACTTTAGGATTACTGACCAGCAGAGCCTTTTCATTACTATTCAAGCCACGGGCTAAACGACCGCAGGCTGATAAGAGGTTGTTCTCTATCGAAATATTATAAGAGCGTGGTCCCAGTTCAACTGCTAATTCCAGCATTTTCTCACCTGTCTTCCTGCTTGAGTATATCCATGATCTCGTTTACTACTTCCTCTACATCCTTACCGCTGGTATAGACCCGATAGCGGGCACAGGCATAGAGCGGTTCGCGTTTATCCAGTATTGCGCTGATATCTTCGGCATTCATCGTCCGGTTCAATAATGGTCGGGTGCCCTTTTTACGATTTACACGATTCAGTATCTCTTCCGGTGAGGCTTCCAAACGAATAATGATACCACTGCTCCCCAGCGCCTGGATGTTTTCTTGCTGGAGAACTACCCCTCCGCCAGTCGCAATCACCATATTTTCCTTCTGGGCAAGCTTGGCGGCCAGAACCCTTTCCTCTGAACGGAAACGAACCTCCCCGTGACGTCGGAAGAAATCACTCACGGTCAGGCCAGTGATCCTTTCGATCTCTTTATCCATATCGATAAAATCCATGTGAAGTCTTTGGGCCAGGCGCCATCCGACGGTACTCTTGCCTGTACCCATGAATCCCACTAAAATTATGTTCTTTTTTCCCATTGCCACTCCTTTTTCAAATAGGCGTGATAACGCTGCCAGGATTCTATGATTTCGCCCACATGGTCCGATCCGAATTTCTCCAGGAATGCCTGAGCCATGACAAAGGCCAGCATGGCCTCTCCGACTACGGCTGCCGCTGGTACCGCACAAATATCGGAACGCTCAACCACTGCCTTTTCTCCCTGCCACTCACGGGTATTAACCGTCTGCAGCGGTTTATACAAGGTAGGTATCGGCTTCATATATGCCCGGGCCCATACGGTTTCACCATTGGTTATGCCGCCCTCCAGACCTCCCGCCCGATTGGTTTGATGATATATCCGCTTCTCATCATTCAGGAATATCTGATCATGGACCTGTGAGCCAGGACGGGCTGCATTAGCAAAGCCCTCGCCGATTTCAACCGCCTTGATGGCAGGTATACTGGTTAAAGCTCCAGCTATGCGTCCATCGAGTTTAGTGTCCCAGCTGACGTGACTGCCCAAACCTGGCGGCACTCCCAGAACACCCAGTTCGAAGCTCCCCCCCAGAGATTCACCCTCTTGTTTGGCCGAATCGATCAGAGCCATCATCGCCTCTCCGCTCTGAACGTCCGCACAGCGGACCGGTGAAGCTTCGATCGCATCGCAGACTTCTTTCAGGTTGCCGGCATCTACTATACGAGGCACTGCACTGATACTCCCGATCGATATAACCTGGCTATAGATATATATATCAAATGACTGTAGTAATTGGCTGCAAATAGACCCCATAGCTACCCGAGCCGCAGTTTCCCGGGCACTGGCTCTTTCCAGTATATTGCGCATATCCCGGTGGTTGTATTTCATGGCTCCTGCCAGGTCAGCATGTCCTGGTCGCGGACGTTCTACCGTTCTTTCCTCTAGCCGCTCACAATGACCGGGGGACATGATTTCCTGCCAGTTTTCATAATCGCGATTATATATGATAAAACTGAGCGGACTGCCCAGAGTCAGGCCTCCCCGAACCCCTGACATTATCTCAGCCCGGTCGCTTTCGATCTTCATGCGGCCACCCCGGCCATATCCCTTTTGGCGACGAGCCAACTGTGCGTTGATGCTAGCTTCACTGACTGGTACGCCGGCAGGCAACCCTTCAATAACTCCTATCAAACCTTTTCCATGCGATTCGCCGGCGGTAACATACTTGAGCAATGCGTTAAACCTCCCCTGTATCATTAATATGTTTCATCAGTTGTCCAATTGGTAGGCGGCGTGCGCGAAACCCGCACCCTTCCTATTACTGCACTCACGATTACATACCGGGTATCTCCATTTTGGTTTCTTAGTACTGTGGTACCTGCATGCGCAGGCACCCCGGTTATGGTGAACGAACAAGCCGGCGGACCGCCCGGGGTATATGAAGCATAATTTGCCGAAGCAATATCGATCCCTTTGCTGGCTCGGTAATTGCGATATTTCCCATCAGAATACCAGCGGTATTCTTCGCTAGCAGGGTATATAAAGATGGTCTGTGGTTTCCCCTTGATCACTGCATCCTGGCGGGCCTGCTTATAAATCCAGGCTAATTGTCGGGCATCAGCATCAAGTTTGAACCTTTCCAGGAGTCCGTTGAGGCTGGGAGTGGCTATGAGCACGACTACTGCCAGCAAACCCAGGAAAACCATCAGTTCTATTAATGTAAAACCCCGTTCCTGATTGCTGGTCGATAAAGTCATTATTGCATCCCCAACTGCGCTTCCAGGATGCTTCTCATATACTCGCGGTCCGGGGTGATTCCCAGCAGAATCTCCAGGGTAAACGCCCCCTGATTGATAAACATGCCCAGGCCATTAATGGTTTTCAGTCCCCTGGCCTGCCCTATTTCCAGGAAACGGGTATTCAGCGGGTTATAAATAATATCGCATAAAACGCTCCGGGTATCTAGTACGTCAAGGTTATTAACCGGTGACTGGTCGACATGAGGGTACATCCCGATCGGGGAACAATTGATAATAATATCTGAACCGGCACTGAACTCCAGAAAACTGGCGTCATTCATCAGAGCAGCCCGTGATGTACAATGGCTTTTGCTGCCCAAAGTCTCCGATAAAGCATGGGCACGTTGGTAATCGGTGTCCAGAAAATCTATATGTGCTGCATTCTCCTGCCCCAGGATCAGGGCCAGAGACCTAGCAGCACCGCCTGCCCCAATAAAGAGGACCCGGCTCCCTTCCACCTGCACCGACTCTTCACGCAATGCGGCCATGAAGCCTGTGCCATCAGTATTGAAGCCTATAAGTCGTCCATTATGGTTCTTTATCACATTTACTGCACCGCAGGATTCTGCAGTTGGAGATAGTTCGTCCAGATATGGGATAACGCTTTCCTTAAAGGGAATAGTAACATTCACCCCGGTGATGTTTAAGGCACGTATGCCTTCCACTGCTCTGGCCAAGTCATCGGGTGGCACTTGAAATGGAAGGTAAACGCAGTTCAATCCCGCCTTGAGAAAAAATGCATTGTGCATCAGGGGGGACAGGCTGTGCCCCAGGGGATTACCCAGCAGACCCAAAACCTTGGTCTCCGTATTTATCTCCATTGTTCAGCCCCCCTTTATGATTAGCTCAACTTTCGCAGTTGAGATATGATGTGCAACAGAGCTGGGTCAGGAATACGATTTATTGCCACAGATTAACACAGATTCACACAGATTAGATTTGAAGGACCCCGTCCTGTCATTGCGAGCGCAGCGAAGCAATCTTTAAGCTATAAACCCCCGGGGAAGATTGCCGCGTCCCCGGCACTCAATAAATTAGTTTCAGTCTATTATAGTAATGCATATTAAGTAGCCGTTTATATTTGGCTTCCCTGAGTGCCGGGTCCTCGCAAAGACAAAGACGAGGGTTTTTATAACAATGACAAGTATGCGAGTTTTCACGGAAATGACACGTTGGGATTGCTTCGCATAATTATTAATGCCATTGTACATATAATCTGTGTCCATCTGTGTTCATCTGTGGCTAATTAAAAAAATCCTTATTGCGCATCTTATGTCAAACTCGCAATTCAGTTAACCAATCCGTGTTAATCAGGGTGAATTTACCCCGTCTCTGGTTAATTCCCTCGGCGGATGCGCCACAATACCGGTCCTTCAAACATCCGTGATATCTTAGTGCCCATAAATTCACGAGTATGTATCGGCTTGACCAGGATAGTATACAGCCCAGTACGATTGCCCCCGAGAATATCCGTGTAGATCTGGTCTCCGATCACGGCGGTTGATAACAGGTCTGACCCCATCACTTCCATGGCCTGGCGGTAACCTCCCCTACGCGGCTTTTGAGCCCGAAAGACATAAGGCAGGTCCAAGCTGGCAGCCACAGCCATAACCCTTTGTTCCCGGTTGTTCGAGAGGAAACAGGCTTTCATCTCCAACTCCTTAAGGCGGGCAAACCACTCTTGTACTTCCGTGCTCAGATCATTGCTGTTCCAATGGGTTGTAGTATTGTCCAAATCGATGATAAATGCCCGGATACCACGAGCCATCAATTCATCAAGCGGGACATCCAATATGGTTTCCACATATAAATCAGGGAAAAGTTTGGCGAGCAGGCGCTTTTCATGTGCTTTCACCGGTTTCTCCTTATTTAAAAAAATTATCAGTGGTTAATTGATCTCCCAAGCAGCCCGGGCGCCTTCCTCAACCGCCTCAATTATTCTGCGGGTAGCAACGGCGTCGCCTACTACAGCACAAGTTATACCTCTGGCTTCTGCCGCGGCCTTAAGATTATCGATCGGCTGCGTGCCGACGGCAACTACCACCTGGTCTAGCGATATTCGCTCTTCGTTGCCATCATGTTCTATTATAATTCCATCGCTTTCAATCTCCTTGAGCCGGGTATCTGTAGCCAGTCTGAAACCGGCCTGACGCATGCGCTTATGCAGCATATAGCCGTGTGAAGTAAGTTTTAAAACCGGAGACTGGGGCTGGGCTTCGATTACCATTACCTCTTGAGCTCCGTGTGCGTATAGGTAATCAGCGGCTTCCATGCCGATAAGGCCTCCCCCGATGACTACGACCTTCTGGCCTACCGGGGTCTCTCCCTTTAGTAATGTCCATGCGTCACATACCAGGGGTAGCTCGGCTCCGGGGATGTCAAGTTTTGCATTTTGTCCCCCGCTGGCCACAATAATCATATCAAGTGATTGCGGGTCCAGATCAGCTTCTGTTATCTCCTGGGCGGTTTTGATCACAGCTCCGTGCTTTGTGGCCCGTGCAGCCAATTGTTCGATGAAACGGCCATAGGGTTCTTTATAAGGTGCCCGGGCTGCCAGCAGGACTTGCCCCCCCACCTGTTCACCTTTCTCGAATAAAGTCACCTGGTGACCCAGCCGGGCTGCTTCAGACGCTGCAGTAAGTCCTGCCGGTCCGCCGCCGATTACCCATACCCGCCGTTGGTTCGGTACTTTTTCCCGGGGGTAGATCAGTTCCTGCCCGGTTTCGGGATTGATCGCACAGCGAACACTCTTCTGCTCAAAAGCCAGACGTTCTATACAGCCCTGATTACAGGCCAGGCAGGTAAGGGTAGCCTCACCTTTACCATTTAAGGCATTGGTCAAAAAATCCGGATCGCTGAGATGCTGACGACCCACCGCGATCATGTCGGCATCCCCCCGTGCGATAGCCTCATTAATCATAACCGGGTCCGTAAATCTGCCCACCCCTATTACCGGCACCTCGACCACATCTTTGATCCGGCGGGCCAGAGCGATCTTAAATCCCGGTTCATATTCTACCGGAGCACAGGTCATACCGCCCGGGGTACCGTGAGTCCCGAATGAAACATGCAGCATGTCGGCGCCGGCTTCTACGAATTGGGGTACGATATGTATCATATCTTCGATGCTATAACCGTTTTTAATCATTTCCTCACCGGAGATCCTGATTGATATCGGGAAATCCTCCCCGGTCTGCTTCCTAACCTCCCGGAGACACTCCACAATAAAGCGAGCCCTCTGTCCCAGATCACCGCCGTATTTGTCGCTGCGCTGGTTGGCATGAGCGGAAAGGAACTGCATAAGCAGATAGCCATGGGCGGCATGCAGTTCAACTGCATCAAAGCCGGCCTTTTTCGCCCTCAGCGCCGCGCTCCCAAAGGCCTGGACCACGGCAAGAATATCATCCTCATTCATTTCGTTGGGCTTCATTCCGTATACTAAACTGGGTACGGCAGAAGGCCCGAGTGCCTGCCCCTTCTGCAGTTGATAGAAGCTTTCCCTACCGGCATGGTGGAGCTGCATGGCGATCTTGCCTCCACGAGCATGAACGACCTCAACCATTTGGACCAATCCGGGAATAAAGGAATCATCGTAGGCACATATCGTTCCCGGAGCAGCAGTGCCTTGTGGATGTACCGAGGTGATTTCGGTGATTATAAGCCCGGCTCCGCCCTGTGCTCTCCGTTCCAGATAGGCTAGATTTGCCTTACTAACCGTACCATCCCGATGAGCAAGACCAGTACCCATCGGCGGCATGACCAGACGGTTCGGGACTTCCATTGATTTGATGCTTATAGGTTGCATTAGATGTGATAGTTCACTCATTATTCCACCTCCGTGATTAGTAAAATAAAAACAATCGCTTCCCTGGGGCGCTTCATGTAGTCTTTATCCCTTAGCTCATGCCATATTTATGGAATAGAGCATATTTTCTATAGTATAACAAAAAACAGGACGGTTCCTGGAACTCATTATGAGTCGGAAGAACCGTCCCGTGACTCACTAAGCGTCTATCGCCTATCTTTCACATGAACAGCCCGGAAGATCCATTCTCATGCAATCGGCTCTTACGTCACTCAAGGTATTGATCTCTTCATGCATATCCCTGATCCGGTCTGGATCCCCGCAGAGCTCCAGGAAAATGAACCCGGAAGCATCGTCGTCATTGGTCAGCTCGCGATTGATACCCAGGCGGGTCTTGATTATATCCCCGTTCTCGGTCAATACACTCTGAACCTTCACGGCACTCTCCACCCGATGTCCGATCAATATGACCATGATATCCATAGTGGCGCCTCCTTATATATATTCTACTGGTTCATTATTCCTTTGTCTCAAGATAATAATTCTAAACTTTTTACAAATGATCCTTCCCTTCCGCCGAAGATTCAGGAACTCAAGGACTATCCGGTTGCTCACTTGAAGTGCCTAACTGTAGATGATATAGTAAAATTTGATAATAGCCTGAATTTCGAGGTGTTTAATAGTGGAGCAACTGGAAGAAAGAATCCGCGCCTTGCACAAACGCTCGCCCAAGATACTGGATCACAGGAGACATTTTAAAACAGCGGTACTTCTGCCTCTTATAAAACAAGATGATGAATATGTGGTCCTTTTCGAAAAAAGGTCTATGAACCTGTCCAATCAACCCGGAGAAATATGTTTCCCCGGCGGCATGTGTGAACCTGAAGACGGGAGCGCCAGAAACACTGCCGTCCGCGAAACCTGTGAAGAATTGGGGCTGTATCCCGAGGATTTCGAGGTCCTGGCTGACTTGGACATCATGGTCAGTCCCTTCGGGATATTGATAATCCCTTTTCTCGGTATAATAAATAATCCCGAAGCGATCGACCCCAATCCCGACGAAGTGGAAAAGGTCTTTTGTGTACCGCTCTCTTATCTGCTGGAGCATGAGCCTTTACGTCACCAGATGAGCCTATCGGTTACTTTCCCTGATGATTTTCCTCTTGAACTGATACCCCAGGGCAAGAATTACCCGTTCCGTCAGGGGATTCTGCCGCAGTATTTCTATATCTGGGAGGGTGAAGTAATATGGGGATTAACGGCGCGAATCCTGCATCATTTCATAGAAATGATCAAGTTATAGGTATGATTAGTGAATTGACAACTCGAATCTACTGCGATTTTAGCTTTACATAAGCCAGCTGACAAGTCAAGCCCTGATTCAATATAGCTTGTTAAATTGCCTGTTAGAAAGGTTTTTTACCCTAATTATTAAATTTCAAAGAAATATGCCATTTCCCATTTCTTTTTATTACGTATAATATGTTTTTATATCACTTTATAAACAGCTATCATCGGTTCAGGTTCTGTTACCCGGTTAAGAGGGCCTGTCTATTTTTGTGTTAAAGGAGGTTTGAATGAACAGGGGAAAAAAGCATACAATACTTGTTATATGACAGATGTATTTTGTGTTGTTTTTACCAAATAATTCTCCGCGGTAAGCCGCTATCCCCAGGGAGAGGGTAAAAAACAGCAGAGAGGTCTTTTATCCCGCCCCGGAAGATGGACCGCCTGCAGAGAATTACAAAAATTCGACTATTATTAAGGAAGTGATTTGTTAAATGACACCCATTAAGAATTGGGCCAGATTTATCTCAAGTGGCCTATTCGCTCTGATCGCACTGCTGGTGTCGCCAGCCCTGGTTATGGCCAGTGAAGCCGACTTGATCATTCCCACCCTGACCGCTGGACAGAATAACTTGCTGTACCTGGGTCTTGTAGTATGCGCTCTGGGTATGCTGTTCGGTTTATACCAGTTCATCAAGGTAAGTAAGCTGGAAGCTCATCAATCAATGCTTGATGTAGCCGCTACTATTTATGAGACCTGCAAAACATATCTTTTGCAGCAGGGAAAACTGCTTTGCGTCTTATTCGCCTTTATCGGTTTTTGTATCGCCTTTTATTTTGGGTTCCTACAGGACACGCCGGTCAGCGGTGTACTTATTATCCTGGGCTGGACCGTCATAGGTATACTTGGTTCCTATAGTGTTGCCTGGTATGGCATTCGCATGAATACCCTGGCCAACAGCCGTACCGCTTTCTCCGCTCTGGAGAGAAAACCGCTGAAGCTTTTAAACATCGCTCTGGATGCCGGCATGAGCATCGGTGTTCTGCTGGTCTGTGTTGAGCTGATCATGATGCTGATCATCCTGCTCTTTGTTCCGCGCGATCTGGCCGGAGCCAGCTTTATTGGTTTTGCCGTAGGTGAATCTCTGGGCGCCAGTGCTCTGCGTATCGCCGGCGGTATTTTCACCAAGATCGCTGACATCGGTTCCGACTTGATGAAAATCGTCTTCGGTATCAAGGAAGACGATCCGCGTAATCCTGGTGTTATTGCCGACTGCACCGGCGACAATGCTGGTGATAGTGTAGGTCCCACCGCTGATGGATTTGAAACATATGGCGTTACCGGTGTAGCCTTGGTCTCTTTCATCGTTCTGGCTGTTCAGCCGGCTTTGACTGGAATTCTGCTCACCTGGATCTTCGTCATGCGTATACTTATGATCATTACCTCGATCGGCTCGTTCTGGATCAACCGAGGCTTGAGTAAAGCTAGATTCGGAAATACTGACGATTTTGATTTTGAACAACCCTTGACCAGCCTGGTATGGATCACCTCCATACTCTCAATCGTTGTGACTTTCGCGGTCAGCTATTATGTGCTGGGACCGGGTTCCAATGGAGTACCCGCGGAACTCTCCAGCTTATGGCTGGTTCTGGCAACCATTATCAGCCTGGGCACCCTGGGTGCTGCCATAATCCCTGAATTCACCAAGGTGTTCACCAGCCCGAATTCCATGCACGTGGCCGAAGTAGTCAAGGCCTCCCGCGAGGGCGGACCTTCCCTGAATATCCTTTCTGGTTTGGTAGCCGGCAACTTCAGTGCCTTTTGGATCGGCATGGTCTTCTTTGCTTTAATGTTTGCTGCCTACTTTGCTAGCGGATTTGGTTTGATAAATATCATGATCTACCCGTCCATCTTCGCCTTTGGCCTGGTGGCCTTCGGTATGCTGGGCATGGGACCGGTTACTATCGCAGTTGACAGCTATGGCCCGGTTACTGATAATGCCCAGTCCATCTATGAACTGTCCCTGATCGAGACTGTTCCCAATATCGAAAAGCAGATCCAAAAGGACTTTGGATTCAAGCCGGACTTCGAAAAGGCCAAACACTACCTGGAGGCTCAGGATGGTGCCGGAAATACCTTTAAAGCAACTGCCAAGCCGGTGCTGATCGGTACCGCAGTGGTTGGCGCCACCACTATGATCTTTTCCTTGATCCTGGTTATCAAGAACGTGTTAGGCGTTGAGCCGGAACAGATCCTGACTCTGTTGAATCCCTATACCATCTTCGGTTTTCTAGCCGGTGGCGCGGTAATCTACTGGTTTACCGGAGCTTCCACCCAGGCCGTTACCACCGGTGCTTACCGGGCAGTAGAATATATCAAGAACAATATACAGCTGGATGAGAACGCCAGTCAGAAGGCAGCCACTGAAAAATCCAAGGAAGTGGTCAAGATCTGTACCCAGTATGCTCAAGAAGGTATGGTCAATATCTTTATCGCCATATTCTCCTTTACCCTGGCCTTCTCGTGCCTGTCCGCGCCAGTTAAGGGAGAAGAATCGGTTGCCTTGTTTATATCGTATCTGATTTCGATTGCCATATTTGGTTTGTTCCAGGCGGTCTTTATGGCTAATGCCGGCGGTTGCTGGGACAACGCCAAAAAGGTAGTCGAAGTGGATCTGCAGGAAAAGGGCACTCCCCTGCATGAAGCCACCGTGGTAGGTGACACTGTCGGCGATCCCTTCAAGGATACCTCTTCCGTAGCCTTGAACCCGATCATCAAGTTCACCACCCTGTTTGGTCTTCTGGCTATGGAGATCGCTATTTCAGAAGCATTTAAGGACATTGCCCCGGTAGTGGGCGGAGTCTTCCTGGTGATCGCGATGTTCTTCGTATGGCGCTCCTTCTACGGGATGAGGATCCCCACCGAATAAACATCAGTAATTTCAATAGGGCTGCCTGATAAGGCAGCCCTGTTTTTTGTCCATTATTCAAATCAACCATGTTTCAGCCCCAATAACAAAACCCCGGAACCTTATATGAACTTGGTTCAGTTCACACCATAGGAACCGGGTTTTTTTATTAGAGTACGACTTATTTGCATTTGATTGGATAATATCTGTGTTCATCTGTGCTCATCTGTGGCTAACAACAAACTGCGTCAATCATAAAAAATCAGTGTCCTTCTGCGTCTACTCGTTACTCCCCGGACACGATTTCTACTTTATCGCCGCTGCGGACCCAACCGGATTCCAGGACCCGGGTAAAGATACCTTCGAGCGGCATAACACAAGTGCCGACCTGTTTCTTGATGGCACAGCCCTGGTTGTGACATTCCTTGCCGATCTGGGTCACCTCCACCAGGGCTTCGCCTAACTTCAATTTGGTCCCGATCGGCAGGGTAACTACATCCATGCCCCCCACCGCGATGTTTTCAGCAAAATCGCCATATACCACATCAGCGCCCATATTACGCATCTTTTCGAAACTGGAAAGGGACAGCAGACTAACCTGGCGATGCCAGGTCCCGTGGTGGGCATCAGCCTCTATGCCGCAGCCAACAGTCAAGTAGGCCTCTCCGATATCATGCTTCTTTTCTCCGCGTTTTTCCGAAATATTTACAGCTAGTACTTCTCCACTCATAACAATGCCTCCGTTAGATTGGTCTATATAATAATAACCTATAATGTGCTAGCGAGGCAAAACCATATTACCATGGTCCAGTTCCTTCAAATCATAAGGGGTTTCCTGATAGACACAATAGTTGAGCCAATTGGAAAACAGCAGGCTGGCGTGACTGCGCCATTTTACCCGGGGCGCTCCCGCCGGATCGTCATCCGGAAAATAGTTAACCGGAAGCTCTATACTATCCCCTTTGGCCAGATCGCGGTCATATTCTTCCTTCAAGGTCAGGGGGTCATATTCCGAATGCCCGGTAGCAAACACCTGGCGTCCGTCATGGGTTGCCACCAGATAGACTCCCGCCTGATCGGATTCAGCCAGCAACTCCAGATAGGGAACCTTGGCGATGTCCTCTCGTCGAGTCTCCGCATAACGGGAATGCGGGACAAAAAATTCATCATCAAATCCCCGTAAAAGCGGACTGCCCAACTTGCATATGCGATGGGGAAAGACCCCGAATACCTTGCGGTCCAGGACGTATTTAGGCACATCGTAGTGATAATATAAACCGGCCAGCGCACCTACGCAGATATGCATAGTAGAAAAAACATGACTGCGGGTCCAGTCCATTATCTCACACAACTCATCCCAGTAGGTCCATTCCTCGAAATCAAGCTGCTCGACCGGAGCCCCGGTAATTATCATTCCATCAAACATCTGACCGCTGACCGATGCGAAGGTAGTATAAAAATTGTCCAGGTGAGAGGCCGGAGTGTTTTTAGAATCATGGCTCTCCGGATGCAACAGGGTGATCTCCGCCTGCAGGGGAGAATTGCCCAGCAGTCTTAAGATCTGGGTTTCAGTGATTATTTTCAGAGGCATCAGATTAAGTATAGCCAGCCTCAGCGGACGGATATCCTGCTGCACCGCCCGCTTTTCATGCATGACGAATATGTTTTCCCCTTGCAATATACTGCTGGCCGGCAGGTTATCCGGTATAATGATCGGCATTGGTTTTTCCCCCTATAGTGAATGAGATTATGCTGGGACCGCTTTCTTCAGAGCCTGCTCCAGATCCCAGATGAGGTCTTCAACATCTTCCAGCCCAATAGATAGGCGAATCATATCCGGTGTAACCCCGGCATCCAGCTGATCCTGCACAGATAACTGGGCATGAGTGGTGCTGGCCGGATGGATCACCAGGGACTTGGCATCAGCCACATTGGCCAGGAGCGAGAATATCTCCAGACTGTCGATAAACTTCTTGCCCGCTTCGATACCGCCCTTGATGCCAAAGGTGAATATGGAACCCGCGCCCTTGGGTAGATATTTTTGCGCCAGTTCATAATACTTGCTGCCCGGCAGACCAGGATAGTTTACCCAGGAGACCAGGGGATTGTTCTCCAGCCACCGGGCAATCTTCATACTATTTTCTACATGTCGCTCCACCCGTAATGAAAGGGTCTCCAATCCCTGCAAGAACAAAAAAGAATTAAAGGGGCTCAAGGCCGCTCCAGTATCACGCAGCAGCTGTACCCGGGCCTTAACCACAAAAGCTGGTGCTCCAACATCACGAGTATAGCTTACCCCGTGATAGCTGTCATCCGGTTCGGTCAACCCGGGGAACTTGCCGCTGGCCGCCCAATCAAAGCGACCGGAATCGATAATGACGCCACCGATGGAGGTGCCATGTCCGCCGATAAACTTGGTGGCGGAGTGCACTACGATATCAGCTCCGAACTCGATCGGACGAAGCAGATAAGGCGTGGCAAAGGTGTTGTCGACGATTAGAGGAATACCATTTTCATGTGCAATTTTCGCCACGGCTTCGATATCAATAATATTTATGCCCGGGTTGCCGATCGACTCAATATATAATGCTTTGGTCTTGCCGGTAATGGCTGCTCGGAAATTCTCGGGATCGTCCGGATCAATAAAAACGGTATCGACTCCGTAACGCGGCAAGGTATAACGAAACAGGTTATAAGTACCCCCATAGAGAGTGCTGGCTGAGACTATCTCATCTCCGCTGCCGGCAATGTTAAGGATCGCATAGGTGATAGCCGCAGAACCGGATGCCACTCCCAGGGCAGCAACCCCGCCTTCCAGCGCGGCAATCCTCTGCTCGAATACATCGGTAGTAGGATTCATGATACGGGTGTAAATGTTACCGCTCTCTTTTAATGCAAACAGATTGGCCGCATGTTCGACATCATTGAAAACATATGAAGTGGTCTGGTAGATGGGCACAGCCCTGGACCCGGTAGTTGGATCCGGTCTCTGCCCTGCATGCACCTGCAAGGTGTCAAACTTGAAATGTCTTTCGCTCATGATTCAAAATCCTCCTCGTTAATAAAATTGCTTGTTCTAACCCCTGACAACCGCAACCATGGCATAGAGTGAGCCTCCTTCTGCCACGGCTTTTCTGCCGCTGTTAAGCTTGCTGGCGTTTCATATAATCCTTGATGGCTTCGTGCAGGGCATCGGCTGCCAGGTTCGAACAGTGCATCTTAACGGGGGGCAGGCCATCCAGAGCTTCTGCCACCGTGCGATTAGTAATTCTTTCGGCTTCTTCCAGAGTGCGGCCTTTGACCATCTCGGTCACCATGCTGCTGGTCGCAATGGCAGCAGCGCAGCCAAAGGTCTTGAACTTTACATCCTGAATAATGTTGTCTTCCACCTTGATCTCGATATGCATGATATCTCCGCAGACCGGGTTGCCTACCTCGCCGATCCCGTCTGCCATCTTTATCTCACCGATATTACGGGGGTTCATGAAGTGGTCCATCACCTTCTGACTGTACATCATTATGCCACACCTCCTGCATCTTTATAAAGCGGCGACATCTTTCTTAACGATTTAACCACCTTGGGGATTATATCCAGAACGTATTCAACATCTTCCTCAGTATTACTATGGCCCAAAGTAAGCCTCAATGATCCATGAGCAATAACATGGGGCAAACCGATCGCCAAAAGCACATGTGAAGGATCCAGCGAACCCGATGTGCAGGCTGACCCGCTGGAGGCAGCGATGCCATAACTGTCCAGCATCAACAAAACTGATTCGCCTTCCACAAATTCAAAGCAGACACTGACACTCCCCGGTAGCCGGAGGGTAGGGTGCCCGGTCAGCCGAGAATGAGGCACCCTCTCCAGGATACCATTCTGCAAGCGTACTCCCAGTTCGCTGAGCCTGGCCTGTGATTCAAGCCGGTTCTCCCCGGCCAGTTCAGCGGCGACTCCGAAACCCACGATAGCAGGAACATTTTCCGTACCCGCCCGCCGGTTTCTCTCCTGGGCTCCGCCATGAAGCAATTTAGCTAGTCTGATCTTCTTGTTCACATACAAGCAGCCTATCCCCTTAGGTCCGTAAAGCTTGTGCGCCGAAGCTGACAGCATATCGATCCCCATCTCGCGAACATTTATATCCAGTTTGCCGAAGCTCTGCACGGCGTCAGTGTGAAATACCGCTCCGCCTTCGTGAGCTACGGCAGCCAGTTCTTTGATCGGCTCAATGGTCCCGATCTCATTATTGGCGTGCATGATGCTGACCAGGACGGTATCCTCCCGCATGGCATCTTTCAATACCTGGGGTTCAACCACGCCCAGCGGGTTGACCGGCAGCACCGTCAAATCATAGCCCTGCTTATGCAGATATTCGCAAGTATCCAACACTGCATGGTGTTCGATCGCCGAGGTTATGATATGTTTGCCCCGGTGCGCGTTAGCTTGCATATAGCCAATCAATGCCTGATTGTCCGCCTCGGTCCCACCCCCAGTAAATATGATCTCCTGAGGAGTAGCCTTGATAAGAGCCGCCACCTTGTCCCTGGCATCCTCCACCGCCTGCCTGGCCTTCTGTCCCGGGGTGTGTACACTGGATGCATTACCAAATACATCGTTATAGTAGGGTATAATGGCGTCAAAAACCCGGGGATCAACTGGCGTGGTAGCACTGTGATCCATATAGATCGTCTTCATAAATTACACCTCCTGAAGTATAGTAAATCTATTAAATCGGGTTAGCCGAACAATCATCAAATCTTATCGATCGGAATGGGCTGAGATCCCATGGCAGATGCTTCGTTCATAAGGTCTTCCAGGGTATAAGAATCGAGTACCTCAACTATAGAATCACGTAAACGGGACCAGATCTTTTTGGTCACACAATAATCGGCACGATCACAATCATCGGGGTTCATCTCGTTTACACAGTCCACCGGGGCAATCGGTCCCTCCAGTACCCTGATAACATCGCCAACGGTTATGCTGCCAGCAGCCCTTCCCAATACATAGCCCCCCTGCGAGCCACGAATACTTTTGACCAGGCCAGCTTGTTTCAGCGGTATGAGTAGCTGTTCCAAATACCGATTGGATAGATCTTGACGCTGCGCGATGTTATGGATCGCTACCGGCCCTTCCTCCTGACTTTGTGCGATATCGATCATCGCCCTGAGTCCATAACGGCCCTTGGTTGAAAGTCTCATGAATCATACCCCGCTTCTTATTAAATTCACAGCAAATTTTGCTTAAGCCAAGGAAACGGAATTCAAATCTGTTACATCGGTGTCTAATCTAGTTACTTGTTAATTCGATCATCTTCTCCAGCGCCAGTACCGCCTTCTTACTGATTTCCTCCGGCACTGTCACTACCGTTTCCAGGTTTTCAATCGAGTAAAGTATCTTTTCCAGGGTTATGCTCTTCATATTCGGACAAATCATTTCATCCGATGCCATGATAAGTCTAACCTCCGGCCGGTACTGCCAGATCGCGTGTCTAATGCCGCTTTCGGTCGCTATGATAAACTCCTGGAGCGGCGAAGTTCTGGTATAACTAAGTATCCCCGCGGTGCTGCCCACGTAATCCGCCAGTTCGACCACTGCGGGATCACACTCGGGATGCACCAGCAAAGCAGCTTCCGGATGGTCTTGCTTTTTCTTAATAATCTCCTCCCGGGTCAGAGCTGCATGGATGGGACAGCTGGAGGGAAAAGCCGTCACCGATCTGGCCAGTTTACTGGAAACATTACCGGCCAGGTTCTGATCTGGTATAAAGAATATAGGCCTTTCGGCGGGTAGCAGACTCAGTATCTTTTCCGCATTGGAAGAGGTGCAGCAGATATCGCTGTAAGCCTTAACCTCAGCTGGGGTGTTCACATAGCTGACTACCAATCCATCAGGATGCTCTTCCTTAAACCGGAGGATGTCTTCTGTTTTGATACTGTTGGCCATCGGACAGGTTGCTGCCGGTTCCGGGGACAGGATGGTCTTCCCTGGACAGAGGATCGCTGCGCTCTCCGCCATGAAATCAACACCGGCGACTAAGATGATGTTGCTGTCCGAGTTCCGGGCATTGACTGCCATAGCATAGGAATCGCCGATAAAATCAGCTATATCCTGGATCTCATCCCGCTGATAATAATGAGCTATGATATATATACCTTTTTCCTGTTTGCATCTGATTATCGTTTCCATAAGATTGGAATCATGCACTGTCATTATATTTCGCCTTTCGCTTACTATCTTAGCTATTAATATATCATATCCCCTATAGTTTTACTAGTGTTTCATAAATCTTTTCCGCTCTGTTACTTTTGTATAAATAATATAAGATGCGCAATAATTGTGAATTATGAATTCTTAATTTTTAATTAAGGTGTGCACCCTCCGGGTGCAATTACAGTTATCGCTGCTATTGCTAAGAAATGCGAAGCATTTCCACATTAATTCAT
>JAAYCK010000156.1 GCA_012729835.1 Syntrophomonadaceae bacterium | reverse complement strand
TTGACTTTCTAAATAAGAGCCTTAAAGACAAATCGGTAATGTTTGGCCTGACTAAGGATAAAGAAAAGAATGAGATGACTTTGACCATATATGATATTGAATAGAGGTTATTGATAATGAGCAAAGAATGGCGCAATTTTATAAAAGATCTTATCAGCATTGTTGTAATAGCATTTATATTGGCCATGCTTTTAAGAACCTTTGTGATTGAAGCGAGAGTTATACCGTCTGGCTCTATGATCCCTACCATCAATATTTCCGATCGGGTAATGGTATGTAAATTCATCTACTATTTCAAGGAACCGGAGCGAGGGGACATCATAGTATTTCAACCGCCGGAACAACTCAATGCAAAATACGATTACATAAAGAGAGTTATCGGACTTCCTGGTGAAAAGATCCAGATGAAGGATCACCAGGTATATGTAAATGACCAACCGCTTAAGGAACCATATATCGCAGAACAGCTGAACTATGACTGGGGTCCGGTAATAGTGCCTAAGGGAAGGTTATTGGTTTTAGGTGATAACCGAAATAGTAGTTTTGATAGTCATCTTTGGAATGTCTGGCTGACCAGGGACCGGGTGAAGGGTAAGGCATTCTGCATATACTGGCCATTGGGTAATATCACACTTTTACCGCGGGAGGTCAGTTTTGAATGAAAATACTATTGACCAACGATGATGGTATACACGCCCAAGGGCTACACGCCCTGGCCCATGAATTGGCATCATTCGCAGAGATATATGTGGCAGCTCCGGATCGCGAACGCAGCGGGACCGGTCATTCTATAACGGTTTTTGATCCTATCAGAGTGGTTCCAGCCAATATTGCATGTACCCGTGGCTCATGGGTAATAGGCGGTACCCCGGTTGATTGTGTGAAGCTGGCTATACACCGGCTGATAGATGGAAATATCGACCTGGTGGTATCTGGTATCAATCACGGACCCAATCTGGGCACAGATGTACTGTATTCTGGTACTGTTTCCGCTGCCGCAGAGGGTGTTCTTTTAGGTATGCCATCCATTGCAGTATCACTAAATACCCACAAAAGCGAGATAGATTGTGATTTCGCTGCGCGTTTTACAGGTAATTTTATCAAGCAGCTTATGCAACAGGCGATTGAAAGAAAGACTCTTATTAACATAAATATACCGGTTATACCGCCTGATACCATTAAAGGAATAAGGATTACTAAACTAGGCGTTAGGAATTATGAGAATCTTTTTGATGAGAGAAAGGATCCTCGGGGCAGGACTTATTTCTGGATGGGCGGAGGAGTAATTGAGGAAGAACAGGAAAATGACTCAGATGTTAAGGCTATTTCGGAGTCTTACATCAGCGTGACGCCTATTCACCTGGACCTTACCGACTATGGATTGATTGATCACTATCGAGAATTATTTGCTGGTTTCCTTGATAAGCCAGGGGATAGACTATGACAGCATTTAGTCTGGTTATAAATATTGTAATATTTTTTTTACTAGTAAACGCTCGCTACTTCACCCGAAAGCGCCAAGAACCAGATTATCCCAAGAAATCACTGGCCAAGATGGCATTGTTTCCGATCATGCTGGGAATCGCATTTACCGTACTTTTTGATATCATTAAGGGGTTTATGTTCTATCAGCTCCTGATATTCGGCTTGGTAGCAGGGTTTTTGTATTGGTTGTTTTATATAGCCGGGAAGAGATGAACCCTATATCCAGGAAAAAAGATTTTGCGCGTTTATCCAAAGTATAGTACCATTTTTACGGTACAGTATTTTTTGAGGAGGTTATTTAATGAAGGTATACCCGACCAATAAGATTCGCAATATAGCCCTGGTAGGACACGGAGGAACAGGAAAGACCTCACTGGCCGAGGCCATGTTGTTCACTACCGGAGCGAGCAAAAGGCTGGGTAAGACTGACGACGGAAATACGGTGGCAGATTTTCTGCCTGAGGAAATAAAACGTAAGATTACCATCAGTACTGCCCTGGTTCCCTGCGAACATAAAGATCACAAGATTAATATACTGGACACCCCTGGCTATTCCGATTTTTACTTTGAGGTCATCGCTGCCTCCCGTGTAGTTGATTCAATGGTTGTGGTTTTATCAGCTACCGCCGGGGTCGAGGTCCAGACCGAAGTAATCTGGGATGATTTCCCCAACATCCCCAAGTTAGCTTATGTAAATCGCATGGACAAGGAAAACGCTGACTTTTTTAAGGTCATAAGCGATATGAAAGAAAAGTTCGGCGGTTCTATAGTGCCGGTTCAGATTCCCATAGGTGCTGAAGATAATTTCAAGGGCGTGGTGGATCTGATCTCCATGAAAGCGCTGATGTTTGAAGCCGGTTCCGGCAAGGTGAGTGTACAGGATATACCATCCGATATGATGGATGATGTAGAGGCTTATAAAGAAGAATTGATTGAAGCAGCAGCCGAAGCTGATGATGAATTATTAACTAAATATCTAGAGGGTGAGACCCTCACTGACGATGAAGTAAAGGCCGGTATAAAGGCAGCTGCTGGCAGCGGTTCTTCGGTTTTCGTCTTCTGTGGAGCAGCTACCCAGAATATTGCAGTATCACCGCTGATGGATTTTATTGTTGACTGTGGTGCCACTCCGGACCGCAATCCCATGGTAGCCGACAAGAATATTGAGACAGCCCCCATGTCAGCCCAGGTGTTCAAGACTATTGCCGATCCCTACATCGGCCGCCTGACCATGTTCAGGCTCTTTACCGGGCAGATGAAAGGAGATAGCGTATACTATAACTCCACCAAGGAAAAGGATGAAAAGATCAGTCAGATCCTAATCATGACCGGCAAGGAGCAAGCCGCTGTTCCGGAGATATTTGCCGGTGATATCGCAGCCCTGGCCAAACTATCCACTACTACTACCGGCGATACCATAACTACCAAAGCCAATCCGGTAGTGATAGACCCGATCCAATTCCCGGAGCCTACCTTGAGTATGGCAATCGAGCCCAAGAGCAAAGGCGATGAGGACAAATTGAGCGGAGCCATTCAGAAAATTCTGGAGGAAGATCCTACTATTAGGGTGGAGAAAAATACCGAGACCAAACAGACCATTCTAAAGAGTATGGGTGATACCCATGTAGATATTATTATTGACAAGTTGAGCCGCAAATTTGGTGTCGATGTTGTAAGCCGCGAGATGCGTATACCGTACCGTGAAACTATTCGCGCTACTGTTGAGGCTGAAGGCAAGCATAAAAAGCAGACCGGCGGTCATGGTCAGTTTGGTCACGTATGGATCAAGTTTGAGCCCACTGATGAAGGTAATTTCATCTTTGAAGAGAATGTGTTCGGTGGTTCCGTACCCCGCAACTACTTCCCAGCTGTGGAAAAGGGTTTGATCGAAGCTATGGAAGAGGGCGTGTTGGCTGGTTATCCGGTCAGCAACCTAAAGGCTACCCTTTATGACGGGTCCTATCACTCGGTAGACTCCTCGGAAATGGCCTTTAAACTGGCTGCCCGTCTTGCCTACAAGAAAGGCCTGGAAATGGCTAAACCGGTATTGCTCGAACCTATTTATAATGTTGAGATCGAAGTACCGGAGGCTTATATGGGAGATATAATCGGAGACTTAAATAGCAAACGCGGTCGAGTACTGGGCATGGATTCGGCCGGTCGTAAACAGATCATAAAAGCACAGGTTCCCCTGGGCGAAATGGCTCGTTATACCATTGATCTTAAATCAATGACCCAGGGTCGCGGCAAGTTTAAGATGGAGCCTTCCCACTACGAAGAAGTACCTGCCCAAAATGCGGACAAGATCATCGAGAAAGCCCGGCAGGAAAGGGAAGAAAAAGAGAAATAGACTGGGACAAGATAATACACTGGTTAAAATACAGCCCCGATTAATTAATCGGGGCTTGTTGATGATTGGAGTTATTCTTTCGATGGTTCACTTTTTGACAGTGAGCTTGGTTGCCAGGTAATCAAGTTCTATGGCCATTAATATCTTTTACCCAAATATCACGGGATGCTGGGGAATTATCGATAAAGTAGAAGTATACCTCTTTCTTAACTGGGATATCAGTCGTTAAACGATGCTGATATAGGCAATAGAGGGCATAAGTGAGTGCTGCACTGGATAGCGCAAATGCAATCATATATAATGAATTGCAGGTGGTGTGTATGGCAAAATAAAAGTGCAGCAGATGGCAGCATAAAAATACAGCGGTGAATTGGAAAAACATCGCCAGCATCCGGGAAATCCACTACCCTTTTGTATGAACGCTAACACATGCAAAGGGGGA
>JAAYCK010000161.1 GCA_012729835.1 Syntrophomonadaceae bacterium | reverse complement strand
GGGCGGCACCTGCAACGAGACCGACCGCTCCGCCCAGGTTTGCATCCACTGCGCCATGGCCACCAACGCCGATCAGATCCTGGCCAAGCCGGGCATGGGCGTGGATGAGGGGCTGATGATCTGCTTCAACGAGATGCAGCGCATCCTGGCGCTTCGCAAGGCGGGCATCGGGGTATATCAGGGATAACACTCAGCCTCAGGAGGGCGGCATGCGGCCAACTGCACTGGATCCGCTGTACAGCGTGTACTTTGCGCCGCGGGGATATGCCCGCATGGTGCAGCTTGGCCGCGGCATTGCTCAGCATCACCTCACCGCGATGGACAACCTCATCGGGGTGATCGGCGATGCCGGCAGCGGGAAAAGCCTGCTGATCCGCGGGATGTTCCCGGGGCTTGAGCTCACCAACGATGACAACGGGGTCAACATCCGGCCGCTGCCGCTGCTCGACATCGATGAGACGGGCTTTTATCAGGCCCACACCTATCACATCGATGTGCGCTTTGAATCCGCTTTTACCCAGATGCCCCAGCTGGCGGAGGCCGTGCTGAGGGCGCTGGAAAAGGGCAAGCGGGTGATTGTGGAGCATTTTGAGCTGATCTATCCGCTGCTTCAGATCAACGCTTCGCTGCTGATCGGCATAGGCGATGAGATCATCGTCTGCCGCCCCACCAGCTTCGGGCCGGAGCCCAACGACATCGCGCGCACTGTGTTCGCCTCCATCAAGTACCGCCGCATGGCCCACACGGCCGAAGACCTGACCGAGCATGTGCTGATGAACCGCATGGTGGGCAAATACACCCACGGCGATGTCAGGCGCGGCTTCCTGCTGCGCTTTGACCGGGCGGTGAGCTTGGACATCCCTGATATCAGGCGGGAAGTGCAGGAGATGATCGACGAGGATATGCCCATTGCCTATAAGGACGATCAGCATATCTACATCGGCAGCATCCTGCACCGCTGCACAGGCCCCAGGATGCATGTGCCGTCCACCGGAAAGGTGGAGAATTTCCGTTTTCTCAGCGACCTGCAGTATGACAACACGGATGAGAGCTATCTGCTGGTGGGGCTGGTGGGCGAAGAAGCCCCCAACCTGGGGCAGGATCTGAACCGGATTTTTGTGGAATAAAGCATAGACAGAAAAATAAACCCTGCGGCGTCATGTGGTGCAGCGGGGTTGGTTTTTGCCTTCAGACCAGATGATGGCCCAGCCACTTGTCGCTTCGGAAGCGCCAGATGAAGAAGATGCTCCGGCCGATCCAGTCCAGGTACATCGCGTACCAGATGCCCCGCACCTGAAGGTCCATGACATTGCCCAGGATATAGGAAAAGCCGACCCTTAAAACCAGCACCGTGAGGGAGGCCGCGTACATAACAAAGCGGTTGTCGCCCGCAGCCCGGAGGCTGTTGGGGAGGCCAAAGGCGGGGGCCCAGGCCACGAAGGACACGCAGCAGTAGACGATGATCATTTCCCGGGTGATGGCGGTGGCCTCTTCGCTCAGCCGCAGCATGCCCACAACAGGATCGATACAGAGGATGATGAGAACCCCTGTGATGATAAGCGAGGCGGTGGTGAGCAGCAGCAGGTGCCTCGCCGAGGCCTTGGCTTCTTCTTTGTGCCCGGCCCCCACGCACTGGCTGATGATGGTGATGGTGGCCAGGTTGATGG
>JAAYCK010000155.1 GCA_012729835.1 Syntrophomonadaceae bacterium | reverse complement strand
CTTTTAACATCACTGGTTTATAGGAAGTGCTCATTTGTCCGGACTTGACATATTTGAAGAAATCTTCACGGATCTCTTCCTGCTTGCGGGCGGGGATATTAAGCTGTTTCCTGATATCTTTCAGACGATCACGTTTGAAATAGCGATGAGTGACCCTGCCCATGGGCAGTTCCAAATCAGGCCCCGGGTATATCCTGCCTTCCTCCAGCCAATTACGTATGGTTTTATCATCCACGTATAATTCCATTGCTAGTTGGTGCATGGACATCATGTCTTTGATTTCTTCCTGCCAGTCAAAAAGGTCCACTAATTCGTAGTCACGGACAAAAATGTTATGGGGCAGGATAGTATCAATTTTTTCTCCCAGCAAAAGCTGTTGCTTTTCTTTATCCATTTTATCCTGCGGGGCTAGTACCAATGCTCCGGGCCGGTACTCCCGCGAACGGAATAGTCGGTGTAGATTTACGGAGTGGTTGTGACGAACCGTATTATCAATGAAGTCAAATACCAGCAGGGCATCTTTATCCTTTGAGCGGCGGGTTCCCCGACCCAGCTGCTGCAGATAAATTACTTTGGAAAGGGTTGGCCTGGCCATGAAAAGGACTGCGGTTTCAGGGCTATCCCAACCTTCATTGAGCATGTCACAGGCGCATAGAACTGTTACTGTTCCCTGGCGGTAAGATTCCAGAATAGTTTCTCTCTCTTCCTTTTTCATACGTCCTTCCACCAGCCGGGCATTGATACCGGATTCCTGAAAAAGTTGAGCTACTTCTGCGGCATGCTGGACGCTGGCACAAAAAACTACTGCTTTTTGACCCGGTACATGGCTGAGGTAGGTTTCTACGATGAGCCGGTTGCGTTCGGGGACGTGGATGCAGTTATCCAGGTCGCGATAGTTGTAGCGAATGCCGTTTACGCGCACACTGCTAAAGTCGATGTTGGTTTTTATTCTTACACAGCGGATGGGTACCAGTTCACCGATTTCAACTGCAGTTTTTAGGTCCAGCCTATGCGCTTCATTCTTAAATAGCTCCATTATTGATTCCTGGTCATGGCGCTCAGGGGTAGCAGTCAAACCTAATAAGAACTGAGGTTGAAAATAGGAGATGACCTGGCGATAGCTGGGAGAAGCTGCATGGTGTGCCTCATCGATAATTATATAACCGAAATAATCGGAAGTAAATTGGCTTATTCGGTTGTGCAGTCCCTGAATGCTGGCGATCAATACATCTCCTTCTAGCGGGGAGGAATAGTCATCAATAATCCTAACCCGGGCATCAGGCCAGAGTTTCCTGAAGCTCGCTTCCGCCTGCTGTAAAAGCTCCAGAGTATGAGCAACAAACAGAGTTCTTAATCCCAGACGTTTGGCGTCCAGTACAGCGGTGGTAGTCTTGCCAGTGCCTTGGGCATCAGCAATCAAGGCCATACTGTTATATTCACCACGTAACTCCTGTAGACGGTCCAATGTTTCTTGCTGATGAGGACGCAGTGAAATCAGCGCGCCGCGCTGGCGGGGGAGGTAGTCGTCGTAGATTCTGAAATGCGGGCTTTGGCCCAGAAACTGAACCAGCTCCGATTTGACTCTTTCCCGTTCATTAACCAACTGTCGGTATGTCCAGATATATACTTTCCAGCCCAGGTAAGTGAGGCTGTTGCGTTTTAGCAAATCATCCAGGTATTTATCCACTGAAACCAAGGCAGGATTATGCCAGTTTTCTCCGTCTATTTCGATAGCATAGGCATCTAGGTCGGTTTTCAAAGCATAATCTATGTAGCAGTTATCACCATATATGTTCTGACAGGGAAATTCATTGATCAGGTACTGGACTTTATCCAGGCCGAATGTCTCCTGAAAGAGCTCCACGAATAAGTCTTCGGCAAAGCTGGCTGTATCTACTGCCTGAAGATCCTGCTGAAAATCATTCAACCTCATTTCCCTCCTCTCCAAAGCCTTCTATGCTCAATACCCCCGCTTCCCCGGGATGACCCCTCTCACTCCGCCTTTGGGATTTTCCATGTCGCCCCGGTAACGGGGGATCAGATGGATGTGCAGGTGCATGATGCTCTGTCCGGCATCTTCTCCGCAGTTGACGCCGATGTTATAACCGTCGGGATGGTACTTCTCGTCTAATATCTGTTTGGCTTCATCCAGCAGCTGGCTCAAGGCCCGGCGTTCTTCGGGTGTGGTGGAAAAGAAGTCCGGGATATGGCGTTTGCTGATGATCAGCATATGCCCCGGGGACACCGGATATTTATCATATTTGATCCAGGCCAGGTCGTTTTCTATAAACAGGTCT
>JAAYCK010000021.1 GCA_012729835.1 Syntrophomonadaceae bacterium | reverse complement strand
GATAGCTTTAAACCAGGCTATCAGTCCTCATACACTGCGGCATTCTTTTGCCACGCACATGCTGAATAACGGAGCGGATCTTCGTTCGGTACAGGAATTACTGGGGCACATAAAACTGTCCACCACCCAGATTTACACACATCTCACCAGGGATAATCTGAAAGCCATATATAATGATACACATCCACGGAGGTAGATAATGTTTGAAGCAACCACTATAGTTGCAGTAAAGAAAGGCTCTATGACAGCGTTAGCCGGGGATGGTCAAGTCACCTTTGGTCAGAACACGATTATGAAAAGCAATGCCTGCAAGATCAGGAGACTTTATGACGGCAAGGTCATCGCCGGTTTTGCGGGAGCGGTTGCCGATGCTTTCACCCTGTTTGCCAAATTTGAAGAAAAATTGAAGCAAGCTGGGGGCAATCTTACCCGTGCCGCAGTAGACATCGCCAAGGAGTGGCGGTCAGATCGGGTTCTTCGCAAGCTGGAAGCCCTGCTTATCGTGGCGGACCAGGAGAAAATGTTTATTATATCGGGAAATGGTGAATTGATAGAACCTGATGACGGAATCACTGCCATCGGATCAGGTGGGTCGTATGCCCTGGCTGCTGCTCGTGCTTTAGCCAGGTTTACTGATTTGGATGCCAGGGATATTGCTGTAGAATCGTTGAAAATAGCCGCCGAGATATGTATCTACACCAACGAGAACATTTCGGTTGAAGTGGTGGAAGGGTAATTTTAAATTATTAATTTTGAGTTTTGAATTCAGGATGGAAAGCTGTAGCTTTCCGGATTATTGCATGTGAACTTTGTAATTATGGTAATGCCTCACGGGCATTATTTCCTTAATTTAGAATTAAGAATTAAAAATTAAGAATTACTTAAAGGAGCGTTGAGATTGCATAATCTTACACCACGAGAGATCGTGGAGGAACTGGATAGATTTATTGTGGGGCAGCAGGAAGCGAAAAAAGCGGTAGCGATTGCTTTACGTAACCGCTATCGGCGCAAGAAATTGTCACCTGAACTGCAGGAAGAGATATACCCCAAGAACATTATCATGATTGGAGCTACCGGGGTCGGGAAAACCGAAATTGCACGGCGGCTGGCCAGAATGGTGAAAGCCCCCTTTATTAAGGTAGAGGCCAGCAAATTTACTGAAGTCGGCTACGTGGGTCGGGATGTAGATTCCATGATACGGGACCTGGTGGAGACCTCGATACGCATGGTTAAACAGGAGAAGCTGGAGGAGGTTGCCGATAAAGGACGCCAGTTGGCCGATGATCGAATAATAGATTATTTGATGCCGTTGCCCCGAAAGAAATCGCGCAATACCCGTAACCCCTTGGAATTCTTATTAGGCCAGGGCGGAGAGGACCAGGAAAGTGATGCCGACCAAGAGGCCAGAGGCCGAGCTATAGAGGAGAAACGTGAGATTCTTCGCCAAAAACTGGCTCGCATGGAATTAGAGGATGAGATGATCGAGATTGAGGTGGAGGAGAGGAATACCTCCTTCATGGAGATCATATCTGGTTCAGGAGTAGAAGAGATGGGGATCAATATCCAGGATATGTTTGGCAATTTGGTTCCCAAGACCAAGAAAAAGCGTAAGCTTACCGTGGAGGAAGCCAGAAAGATACTTAGTCATGAAGAGGCTCAGCGCCTGATCGACTTGGATGAGGTATACCGCGAATCCATTAAACGGGTAGAAGAAGATGGAATTATCTTCTTGGATGAAATAGATAAGATTGCTGGGAAAGAGAGTTCGTACGGGCCTGATGTATCCCGCGGCGGCGTTCAGCGGGACATCCTGCCAATTGTTGAAGGCTCGACTGTAGTGACCAAATACGGACCGGTCAAAACCGACCATGTTTTATTCATTGCTGCCGGGGCTTTTCATATTAGTAAACCATCAGATCTAATTCCCGAACTGCAGGGACGTTTCCCGATTCGGGTGGAACTGGAAGCGTTGACCCGGGGTGACCTGAAACGCATTCTGGTAGAACCCTATAACTCTTTGATTAAACAGTACTCAGCCCTTTTGGGAACAGAGAACGTTCGGACCACCTTTACCGAAGAAGCCATTGAGGAATTGGCACGGATCGCCTATGAGGTAAACGCCAGCACTGAAAACATAGGTGCCCGGCGTCTGCATACGGTAATGGAAAAGGTCCTCGAGGAGCTCATGTTCAATGCAGCGGATATGCAGGGACAAGAGATAGTGATCGATGCGGAGTATGTTGGCCAGAGGTTAAATCAAATTGTAGCGGATGAGGACTTGAGTCGATATATATTATAGAGATATGGGGGGAAAAAAATGAGCAAGACATTATTGGAAAAATCGAGGGCAATCAACAAGATACTCCAGAAAATTGGAGGCAATCCGGTTAACTTCATGGAGATTGCCGAGGTACTATCCCAAAACCTTGAATGCAGTGTATTCATAGTGGGACGGAGAGGGCAAATCGGTGGTTATGCCTTTATGCCCAATGCTACCTGCACAGAGATCGAGTACCTGATGAACCATGCTGAACGCTTTCCGGAGAGTTTTAATCAGGAACTACTGAATCTGCAGGAGACCAAGACCAATATTGTTTTGGAAGAAGGCAGGAAATGCGTTTTCAATCCCAACAACGTAAGTTGTGACTGTTCCCTGCATATATGGTCCATCAGCCCGGTATTTGGGGGGGCCAGGCGGATCGGCACCTTGATATTGATGCGGGAGGATCGGAAATTCTGCGACGAGGACACTGTGTTGGCGGAATACGGAGCCATCGTAGTTGCCAATGAGATCATGCGTATGCGTTCAGACCGGGTTGAAGAGGAAGCACGGAAAAAGGCGTCAGTTCAGATAGCTTTGGCTACGTTGTCTTATTCTGAGAAAGAGGCTATTGAACATATATTGGCCGAGCTAAATGGCCAAGAAGGTTTGCTGGTAGCCAGCCGTATTGCTGACAAGGTTGGGATAACTCGATCTGTTATAGTCAGCGCCCTGAGAAAGTTTGAGAGTGCGGGTGTGATTGAATCCCGGTCTCTGGGTATGAAGGGAACTTATATTCGGGTACTAAATGATTATCTGTTTGCCGAGCTTAAGAAACCGAATTAGATAAACAGGCATTCTTTTAGACAGAAAATAACACAGCGGGCTAGAGGGAGTTTTTAATTACTCATTTGTAAAAAATTACAAAAAGACATAAATATTTTTATCCAATGCAGGAAATCGACAACTTAAGTAGAAGAAATACTGATGGGTTTAGAACCCTGGGGGTGATTACATGCTGGAAAAGTTATTTAATTCTCCTACGCAGTGGATGTTAAACAAGTCTATGGATGTAGCCTCTCTGAGAAACGAGGTTATTGCCGATAATATTGCGAATGTAGATACGCCTAGGTTTAAGAGAAGAGAAGTAATTTTTGAGGAAAACCTCAAAAAAGCCATGCAGTTTGATTACAGCAATGAGGCAAAATTGAAGGTAAATGATACCCGCCATTATCCTCTGATCGAAGAATCAGCCAATATTCCTGTGCCCGAAATCAGAGTAATGGAAGACTTGTCTTATCGCAATGATGAGAATAATGTTGATATTGATGTCGAATCTGCTAAACTGGCCAAGAATAAAATTATGTATGATGCCGTATCGCAGAGCATGAGCAAAGAACTGACCCTGCTGAGACTGGCCATTACCGGAAGGGGGTAATTAGGTGCGTTTTCTGGATAGTATGGACATAAGCGCTTCTGGTATGACAGCACAGAGATTGAGGATGGATACCATATCCAGCAACATGGCTAATGTCGAGACTACCCGAAGAGCAAACGGCACCGGCCCTTACCGCCGACAGGTAGTGGTTTTTGAAGCCAGGAATGATATTGAGAATCAGAGGACTAGTCGGAACCCGGTCATCAGCAAGTTTGCTAATCTGTTGAAGGAACAGCAGAAGGTTACAGCAACTGGCTATGGAGTGAGGGTTAAGGAGATCCGGGAGCTTAGTGAAGAAGATTCTCCCTACCGAAAGGTATATGATCCCAGTCATGCTGACGCTGATGCTCAGGGTTATGTTAACTATCCCAATGTAAACATAGTCGAAGAAATGACCAACATGATTTCTGCAACCAGGTCTTACGAAGCCAATGCTAAAGTGATTGAGGCTGCCAAGGCCATGGCCGGCAAGGCATTAGAGATTGGAAGATAACAAGGAGGAGAGGTAAATGAAGGCTGGCGATATCAGTAGCCTGGGGTTAAAAGTAGCTAGTGCAGATTCGCAGATATTTAGCGATAATACCTCTCAGAAAACAGAATCAGGGGAGAGTTTCCTTTCCTACCTTAAAGATGCCCTGCAAGAGGTAGATGATCTTCAGAAGGAAGCAGCCGCCAGCGGTCAAAGAGTTGCACTGGGTGACGAGGAATATTTACATAATACGGTGATAGCTTATGAGAAGGCCTACCTTGCGCTACAACTCACTATTCAGGTTAGAGATAAAATAGTGGAAGCCTATCAAGAAATCATGCGGATTCAGATGTAGTTTATTTGGGGAGTTATTGATATATGGAGACATGGTTGGATAGAGCTCGGCAATCAAGCCAGCAAGCAGGGGAAAAGTGGAAAGAACTTTCCTTAAACCGCAAGCTATTATTTTCTGCAATTGCTGTAGGTCTAATCATAGCAATAGTTTTCTTGATCCTTAGCAGCAACACAACTACTCCATACGAAGTCTTATATGCCGAACTCGATCAGAAGGATGCCTCTGCGGTCACCGCAAAACTGGATGAATTAAAGGTTCCCTACGAGTTAGAGAATAACGGAACTACCATCATGGTAGCACCTGATGTAAAGGATTCTACACGTCTGAAACTAGCCGCAGAAAACCTACCCAGCGGAGAAGCCGGATTTGAACTGTTTTCCGCTACCAATTTTGGAGAAACTCAGACCGACAAGAAAGTAAAATATCAGAGGGCTTTGCAGGGGGAACTGGCTCGCACTATCCAGAGCCTTGATAAGATTAAGGCCGCCAAGGTCAATTTGGCCTTGCCGGAGGAATCACTGTTTTCTGAAACTCAGGAAGACCCCAAGGCATCAGTAGTAATAAATACTAAAGAAGATGAAAAGCTGACCCCCAAAGAGGTCAAGGCAATAGTAAACCTGGTCGCGAACAGCGTTGAAAGGCTGTCACCTGATAACGTAGTTATCGTGGATCAGGATGGTAATCTGGTTTCCGAGAATATGCCGGAAGAAGAGGAGCAGAAGTCGGTCAGTGAGATAGTCCGGACCCAGCTGGCAATGAAGAAACAATTTGAGAAGGACAAACAGGAAGCCGTTCAGACCATGTTGGATAAAGCGCTGGGCAAAAATAATTCAGTAGTACGAGTCAATGCTGAACTAAACTTTAATGATCGTGAACAGTTTGATGAGAAGTATACCCATGATCCCGATGGGCCATTTGTAGTAAGTGAAAATATCAAGAAAGAATCCGGGACCGAGACCACTAACAATATTGCCAATGTGCCTGGCACCGACACCAATATCCCTCAATACACTCAGCCTACTACCGAGGGCGGTACTTCTACCTACGACAAAAGTGAAAAAACCCGCAACTATGACCTCAATAAGACGGAGACAGTTACCGACTTTCAAATAGGAGATGTCAAATATGATTATTTGACTGTTTCAGTCTTTATTAATAATGCTGCAGTAAAAAATGCTACCATGGGAACAACTCAACAACAAAAAGAAGACAAGGTCCGCAGCATGGTAGCAACTGCCTGCGGACTAAGGGAGAATCGCCAGGATGAAAATGTACGTCTGGCCGATAGCATTTCAGTTGCCTTTATAGACTTCTATACCGAGCCGGTACCGGAAGCTGTTCCCCAGGGTGCCTTCCAGAGGTTCATGGGTACCCCGGCTGCACCGTGGCTACTGGTCTTCCTGGCTCTGGTTATTATAGTGTTGGTCTGGCTGTTAAAACAAAGAAGAGACAGACAGGAACGCGAGGCAGAAGAACTATTGGCACTCCAGCAGGCTCAGGAGCATGCTTTCGAAGAAACAGCCGAAGAAGAGATTTCGCTCGAAGAAATCATCGAAAGAGATATGACACCAGAAGAGAGAGAGAAGCAGCGTGTACGTCAGGAGATTGATAAACTGATTGAGGATAATCCCGAAAATGCTGCTCAGGTGCTTAAGACCTGGCTGATCGAAGATTTGAGGTGAGGCAATGGCAAATCCAGCAACTGAAGCAAGAAAAAAAGGAATGTCGGGAAAGCAGAAGGCCGCCAATTTCTTAATATTTATTGGACCAGAGAAATCAGCCAGATTGTTCAAACACCTAAGTGATGATGAAATCGAACAATTGACCCTGGAGATTGCCAATGTAAGGCAGGTATCCATGGACAAGATGGATGAGATATTCCTGGAATTCTATGAGATGTGTTTGGCTAGCAAATTTATTGGTCAGGGCGGAATTGGTTATGCCAAAGATGTCTTGGAGAGAGCCTATGGTGAACAGAAGACCGCCGAAATAATTGGCCGGATCTCAGCCTCTTTACAGGTACGGCCTTTCGACTTTATGCGCAAGACCGAACCTTCACAGTTGATAAACTTTATTCAGTCCGAGCATCCGCAAACGATTGCTCTTATCCTGGCCTACCTGGAACCAGAAAAGGCTTCATTGATTTTATCGGCCCTGCCCCCAGAAAGACAGGCAGAGGTGGCCAAACGTATCGCCATCATGGATACCACCTCACCTGAGGTTATCAAAGAGGTGGAGAAGGTATTGGAACGCAAATTATCGTCCATTGCCCCGCAGGAGCTTACTGCAGCCGGAGGAATCAAGTCAGTGGTCGAGATTATCAATCGTGTAGACCGCGGAACAGAGAAAACCATCATGGAAGCCCTGGAGGTACAAGATCCAGAGTTGGCCGAAGAGATAAAGAAGCTGATGTTCGTATTCGAGGATATCGTAATGATCGACGACCGCTCAGTACAAAGAGTGCTGCGTGAGGTAGAAACTCAGGATCTGGGTCTCGCATTGAAGGGTGCCAGCAACGAAGTGGGCCAGAAGATATTCCGCAACATGTCCAGCCGTGCATCAGATATGCTGCGTGAAGATATTGAGTTCATGGGCCCGGTCAGGTTACGTGATGTAGAAGAGGCTCAGCAGCGTATAGTCAATATAATCCGCCGCCTGGAAGAGACAGGGGAAATAGTCATAGCCCGCGGTGGAGGAGATGAAGTAATTGTCTAGGATTATAAAAAATGATGACGCGATATTATCGCAACCGATCGTCATTGAATCTTTAATACTACATGACTTCGAACCTGAAGTAGAGGATCCTGAACTGACAGAAGAACCTGATGTTGTAGCTCTGGAAGAGCCACAACAGCCAACTCAGTTGGAACTTGAAAGACAGGAATTGGAGCAGCTTAAGATAGAGAGTCAGAAGGTTATTGAAGAAACCGAAACAATGGTTCTGGATCTGCTGCAGAAGGCCCGTGATGAAGCCAGGGCAATTATTGCCAATGCCCAGGAACAAGCTGATTTGATACGCTCCCAGGCTGAAACGGAAGCGACTGAGCTAAAAACCAGCAACCAGAAACAGGGTTATGAAGAAGGCTTGAAGAAGGCTGAAGAAGATATCGAAACCGACCGCCTGGCCGCATTTCAACAAAGTCAGGAATTACTTGAAGAAGCCCGCCAACTAAAAATCCAGATGATGAGATCATCTGAATCAGATATGATGCGACTGGTAATGGCCATAGCCAAGAAGGTGATTGCCAGCGAATTGACTACTAATCCCTATTTTATCGTTAATGTTTTACGAGAAGCCATCGATTTTCTGGATCATCCAGATAACATAACTGTTTATGTAAACCCCCAGGATCTTGATAAGATCCTTGCCATCACTCAAAGCGATTCCTTTTTTGAAATCGGCAGTCCCGACGTGAACCTGGATTTCCGTGCTGACAACAGAATATCCCCGGGGGGATGTTCTCTGGAGAGTCAGGGTGGTTCTGTAGATACTAGACTAGAAACCAGGATAAGTGGTATTGAACAAGCCCTGTGGGAAGTGAGCGGAGATGAGTGAGCAACATAGTTTTCTGCCCATGGAAAAGTACATGGATACTATCTCCAGGACTCCAGTATGTCAACTGAAGGGCAAGATTTCACAAGCCATTGGGTTGACACTGGAGGCGACTGGACCCAAGGTCCGTCTGGGTGAATTGTGCTATGTAAAAAGCAATTATGCTGATCGCCAGATGATTCCCGCCGAGGTCGTCGGCTTCAAAGACAGAAAAATTTTATTAATGCCGTTGGGCAACCTGGAAGGAATCGGCCCGGGTAGCGAACTGCTAGCATCTGGCAGTACTCTGCGGGTTCAAGTTGGAATGGAGCTTAAAGGAAGAGTCCTAAATGGTTTGGGTGAAATTATCGATAATAAAGGTAGGATTAAATCTGAATTGACTTATCCGGTAATGAATACACCACCCAATCCCCTCACTCGCAAGCGGATAAGTGAAGTATTGTCGGTGGGGGTAAGGGCCATAGACGGGCTAATTACCCTGGGCAAGGGACAACGCATGGGTATCCTGGCCGGCAGTGGTGTCGGAAAAAGTACTTTAATAGGTATGATAGCCAGGAATACCGAGGCAGATATCAATGTTATAGCTCTGGTGGGTGAACGTGGCCGCGAGGTACGCGAGTTTTTAGAAAGAGACCTGGGGGAAGAAGGACTGGCGAAATCAGTGGTGATTGTGGCCACCTCCGACCAACCAGCCTTGGTGAGGTTGAAGGGTGCTTTTGTGGCTACCAGTATTGCTGAGTATTTTCGGGATCAGGGGCTGGATGTACTTCTTCTAATGGATTCACTTACCAGATTTGCGCTGGCCCAACGTGAGGTGGGTCTGGCGATTGGGGAACCACCTGCGACCAGAGGTTATACACCATCAGTATTTGCCTTATTACCCAAGCTGTTGGAGCGGGCCGGGACTTCAGACCGCGGTAGTATAACCGGATTGTATTCGGTACTGGTGGAAGGTGATGACATGAACGAACCGGTTACCGATGCAGTAAGAGGAATTGTTGATGGTCACATTGCGCTCAATCGAAGCATGGCGGCGCAAAACATGTATCCGGCCATTGACGTTTTAAATAGCATAAGCAGGGTTATGATCGATGTTGTAGCAGCTGAACACTTGACCAGTGCCAATCGGTTTCGCAGTTTACTGGCTACATATGAGGAAGCCCGCGATCTGATAGACATCGGTGCTTATAAAAAGGGATCGAATCCCCGTATTGATGAATCGATATCATTGATCGACAACTGCCATAGTTTTTTGCGGCAGGGTATCTATGAGGAACTTACATATGCTGATACCATCAACCAACTAGACCGGGCAATAAGCCGATGAGGTAGTATATGAAGGCCTTTCAATTCAGGCTTCAGACTAAATTGACCATTGCACTGCGTCAAGAACAACTTGCACGGGAGGAACTCCAGCGTGCAAGCTTTGTGCGTGATCAAATAGCTGATGAGTTGGCCGAGATGATAGAGCGTTTGGGTAATTTGCACGCTTCGATCCGAAATATGATCCAGGACTCGGAGCATTTTGAAAAAATACTCATAGTAAGAGAATATATACCTATAGTATCGGCTTCGATTCAAGAACTGGAATTGAAGCTGATTCAGGCTGAAAAAAGAGTAGAAGAGTGTCGTCTAGACCTCCTGGAGAAGAAAAAGGAGACCCGGACCATGGAGAAACTGAAGGAAAAAGCCTGGCAACGTTATTTGCATGAGCTGCAGTTAGAAGAGCAAAAGTTGATTGATGAGGTGGCTAATACAGCACATTACCGTAGCCATCAGATTGAAGAGAGCCGGTAGTCGGGATATTGGTCAGAAGAAATTCTTAAAACAGGGGATAGCGATGAAGAAGGCATTAAAAGCTATAATTCTAATAATTTTGATATTACTAGTTATGGCCGGAGCCATTTACGTTCTGTTTCGTTCAGGGATTTTAGAAGCACCCCGGTTTTTACCGTCACTGCCGGTTATCGGTCAGTTTTTTGCTGACCCGGAAGCAGAGCAAATCGATCCGGCCTTGCAAAGAGCCAATGAGGAAAAAACGAGACTTCAAAATACCGTCACTCAGAAGGAAGCAGAACTAAAGCAGCTACAGGCTGAGATGAAGAGCCTGCAGGGTCAGCTTAAAAATAGTAAACAAACGCAAAACCAAGCGAAAGAAAATCTAGATAAGGTCTCTAAGCAACTATTGGAGCTACAGAATACTAATAGCGCTGCCAGCGGCACAGAAAAGGCAGACGCCTACAAGGACATAGCACAATACTTCAGTGAAATGAAGGTGAAGGATGGAGCTGATATCCTCGGGCGACTGAAGGATGAAGATGTTATCGGTATTCTAGGTGAGATGGAAGCCGATACGGCAGCCGAGATCCTGCAGAACATGGACCGTGATAAGGCTGCCTCAGTAACCCGTAAGATGCTGGTTACCACTAATAGCCCTTAGAATAAGGGGTGAGCGGCGGGAATCGTTAGCAATAAGGCGTTTCTCGGCACTGACCCCTTAAACAGGGGATCAAGAACGAAAGGAGGTGAAAAATTGCAAGGTGCAAGCTTATTAGCAGCTAGCAAGCCAGTTGATAATGATAGCAGCCACAGTTTGTTCTCCAATAGCACTCCGGCATCAAACCGTGATTTATTCAAGAATTGCCTTAGAAAGCAGACCAGGGACATGGATCAATCCTATGGGCAGTCTTCCACTAGTAACGGGCAGACCGAGGGTAAACCGGCTAAATTAGACCGCAGTGCGCTGTTAAGATCACCGGATTCAACCAGGCTTTCTGAGCAAAAATTGGAACGGGAAGCCCAGGATGTTGACACACTTGTATTAAATACAGTGTCCGAGATCCAGCCAAGCGAAGCTTCCGGTCAGAAGCCAGGCGATGAGCAGACCGGTGATAGAGCTGATACACTTACTCCAGGCATCAGCATCCCGACGGCAGACCAGGCGTACGATTCGGGCAGCACATGGGCGGATGAAGCATTGCCAGCTCTAGAAATTCTGCTATCCATGGTCAATGTAGCCGAGCAAAGTAAACCGCAGCAAGAAATAGAGTTATCAGTCAACACGATCACTCAGCCCGGATTAGATGAAACCATGACCACCGGCGAAACTGGTCAGGCTCTGCTTGACACGTCTACAGCAGTAGTGCAGCAAAATCTTCTTGATGTACCCCTGGTTGAGCACGAGATGACTTTACCGCTGGAGACTAACCCTGTTCAGATTCAATCTATTCAGTCGAAGCCTGAAGTATCTCTTGAAGCTCTTCAGGTGACGGCAGAGGCATTGCCCGCACCAGCAGAGAAGCATCCCCAGGTGACTGAAACCCAGGTTGCCGCTGATCAAACCGTATCATCGTCAGGTGACGAGTCCCCGACCGTACTTGAAAAGTTACCTCTGACGCTTAGCGCATTGACCGAGCAGGAACCCCCGGCTTCGCTTAATTCAGATCCTGTTGCAGCTATGCCCGTGGTGGAAGATGCAGAGGCGATCGCTCACTTGAATGCCGCACAGGTACCTTCGGGGGAGAATAATCAGTCAGGGATAAAACCGGTAGCTGATAAATCCGCAGGGGCAGTTTTGACCGCAAGTGAGAGCCATGATTCGAGCACAGGCAGTGCCCAGGCAGAATTGGCAGATAGCAAAGCCTCAGCAGCAGCCGGGAACGACAAAGCCGATTCGAAGGTCAGTCTGGAAGTTCTCAAGGCCCTGGCGGGAAAATTGAATGAATCCAACGGGAAAAAGAGTACCCCGGTGGAAAAGACAGCGGATATTAGTGATAGCAAGAGCGATGGGGCGCTGAAAAAAATCATGGAATTTGAGAATGGTCGCCTGCAGGCATCGCGCCTGAATCCTGAAATCACTGAGACCAAGGCTACTGATTCCCAGCTTTCCGGTACCACATCTGACAACGGAGATGCCATCACCTCTGCCCAGACGGCTGAAGTGAAGATCACTGGCGAATTCAGTAAAGCACTTACTGCCGAATTTACTGGCAAAACCCCGGTGGATGTAAAGTCAATAATTGACCAGGTGGTCCAAAAAGCCGAATTAATTGTAAAGGCTAATTCGTCAGAGATGAAAATCCAATTGGAACCGGAATTCTTAGGCAAGATGACCATAAAGATCGCTCTGGAAGACGGGCTTTTGACGGCTCGCTTTATCACGGAGAATCATCAGGTCAAACATCTGTTGGAGAACAATATGGCTTCCCTGCGCCAGTCACTGGAAGCTCAGGGCATCAGAGTGGAAAAGACCGAAGTCAATGTCCAGCTCGAAAGCGGTGGGACCTTCGGAGGTTATCAGGAAGGCCGGCAGGAGATGTGGCAGCGTCCAGAAAATCCTGGCTATCAGAATAGCGGGAACCTGGATACCGGCACTTATTCGCTGAGAAGTGACGAAGAATTAGCAGAGCCTGCATTCGTTCCAACGGAGTATTATGGAGTACAAGCCGATGGAAGCATGAATTTTATTATATAAGGAGGTGACTTGAATGGCGACCACAGCTACTAATGCTAATTACAGCACTGTTCCCTGGCTGCAATCCGCCGCTTCTACTGCCAGTAAAACAGAAAAAACGACTAATGCTGCCAGTTATTTAGGCAAGGATGCATTTTTACGCCTGCTGATAACCGAACTGCAAAACCAGGATCCGACTGATCCCATGAAGGACCGGGAGTTTATTTCCCAGATGGCCAGTTTCAGTTCCCTGGAGCAGATGCAGAACATGAACACTGGGTTTACTGCGTTGCAGAATACCATTAACAACACTCTGATGCCCAATTTGTTGATGCAGCAGACCACCAACCTAATCGGTCTTGAGGTTAGCTATCCCAGCACTGATAAAAATGGGAAAGAGATCAATCTGACTGGAACCGTTGAGAAGGTAGTGTTCTCAGAAGGCAAGCCCTATTGTGTTATTAATGGCAAACAGGTTGATCCTAGTCTGATTACTGAGATCGGAATCTTTTCTAACAATCAGATCGGTGAGTTGATCGATAAACTGGATATTGTCATGAGTATTCTGGTACCGGAAGAGGGTGCGTAAGATGACAACTAAACAAGTTTATTTTCCCCAACAGCCGGTTCAACCGGTAGTACCAGCCAAAGACAGCAGCAAACAAGCTGTCGGAACCAAGGGCAAGTTCGATCAGGTGCTGGCGCAGAAGTTGGGGACGGAATTAAAGTTTTCCCAGCACGCTCAGCAAAGATTAGCGGACCGGAATATTGAGTTTAGCCAGGATGATCTGGATAAGCTGAACCAAGCTGTAAGCAAAGCCCGGGCAAAGGGTTCCAGGGATTCGCTGGTTCTGATGGACAATCTGGCCCTATTGGTCAGTGTCAAGAACAATACCGTAATAACAGCGGTAGATGGACAGAGCCTTAAGGAAAATGTTTTTACCAACATCGACAGTGCAGTGATAGTGTAGGGCTGGACCTCTGGGAGGAAGCCCCCGGACGCTGAATGAGCGATGCGTCCGCAGACCAAGAATTTGAGGAGGTCATGTAAAGATGATGAGATCAATGTATTCCGGCGTGTCCGGGTTGAAAGCTCACCAGACACGGATGGATGTTATCGGCAATAATATTGCCAATGTCAATACCAACGGATTCAAGAAGAGCCGGGTAGTTTTCGCGGATACCCTGTATCAGAATATGCGCTATGGCACCGCTCCGGCAGATAACCGGGGCGGTACCAATCCCATGGGAGTAGGGCTGGGGTCACAAGTGGCCAGTGTGGACCAGATTCACACCTCGTCACCTACTACTACCACCAACAAACCGACCGATATGGCGATAAGCGGCAATGGTTATTTTATAGTTAATAATGGCGGTGAAGCCTTCTACACCAGGTCCGGCGCCTTTGACTGGGATGATACCTACAATCTGGTCAATTCCAATGGTTATTTCGTACAAGGCTGGATGGCCAATACCGACCCGGCCCAGGCTACCGCTGACGGGGATTTTCAAATAAACACCTCGGGAGATACCGTTCCCATAAATTTAAGCGCACTTAAGCAGATCGCGGCTCGGGCTACCACGAAAGCAGATTTTTCGGGTAACCTGGACGCAACCTTTGATATCCCTCAGACGACCGTGGCCGGCGTTACGGCTGATATAACCCCGGCAGTAGCTGCCGGCTATTTAACCAGTGCCGCCGGTGCTGCCACTGATTTTGGAGCAGCAACTGCCGGCTCTGAAATCGGTGCTGCCGTTGCTGGCAACGATGACATCTCTGGTCTAACCTTACCTGATTTTAACATTGCTATTGACGGAGGGGCTGCTCAGAATGTGGTTATGAATCCTGCAGGATTGACTTCGGGTGCTGCTATAGCTAATGCTATGCAGACCGGTATTCAAGCCCTTGGGGGAGCGTATGCTGCTGTAACAGTATCATACGTAGCCGACCATTATGTCATTACCTCCGGTACTACTGGGCCTTCTTCTGCGGTAGCGATCACCGCTGGTACTTCGAATGACTGTACAGCTGTCCTCGGAATTGGTGCAGCAAATGGAGCAACTGACACTCCTGGAGTTTCTGCTATGACCGGGCCTAATTTCAACATTCAGGTAGACGGTGATGCAACTGCCCACAATATAGCCCTTTCTACTGCCAGCGCTACGGGAGCAGCTATAGCTGCTGATATGGAGACGCAGATTCGGGCGTTAGGGGGAGCCTATGCTAATGTGACAGTAGATTACACCGGCGGCAAGTACGTCATTACATCGGGCACAACTGGCGCTAGATCCCAGATAACAATTACCTCTGGTACTGTTGATGCTACTCATGATGACGCTGCGGTTGCCCTTGGACTTACCGTTGCCAGCGGTGCGGTTGCTACCAATGGAACGGCTCAATTCCCTGCCGAAACTGATGATGTAAAGATAACTCAAACTGAGGTTTACGACAGCACCGGTAGGAAAACTACGGTCTATCTACGCTTTTTCAAGACCAGCGCGTCCGGCGGCACCGGTACCGACACTACCAATTGGGCTTGCGATATGTCCTTAAACCCTCAATTTGATAGGGCTAGTGGGTTTAATGCGGCCACCGATTTCGCGGTTGCCCCGGTAGATTTATCTACCTCCACCCAGGCCGCTCCGGCGGCCGTTACGCTGGGTGGTGAAGGCACCACCGCCAATCAGATAGTGCGGGTCTATAACCTGCAATTTGACAAGAACGGTGTCATTGCCGGACAAAACCCGAGTCAACAGCCCTGGCTGGCTCAGGTAAGACTGACGGTTGACCGGAATACCGGGGCTTCAACCGGAACTGGTTATGAAAGAGGTGCGGCCAATGCTGGCACTATTATATCAGCTAATACCGGGCATAATTTCAACATTCAGGTAGACGGTGATGCAACGGCACATCTCATAACTCTAGCCGATAACGCTACAGGAGCAGATATAGCTGCTGATATGCAGACCAAGATCCAATCGCTTGGGGGAGCCTATGCTGCTGTAACGGTAGCTTACGATGCTGCTACAAGCAGATATACTGTTACTTCCGGAACTTCCAGTTCTAATTCACAGGTAAGGATCACTGCTGGTAATACTGACGACTGCACAGCTATCCTCGGGCTGGGTTCCTATGGGGCGGTAGATGTCGATGGCGGCACTCTCCCGGTGCAGGACACCCAAGAGGCTGACGCTGCCAATATTGTCGCCACCCTGGATTTCACCAAATTGACACAATACGATGGTAATTCAGACGTGCGCTGCGATTCCCAGGATGGCTATGGCAAAGGCAACATGGTAAAATATTCTGTAGGAACCGACGGGACTATCACGGGCGTATATGACAACGGCCAGACCAAGAGCTTGGCCCGGGTTGCCGTAGCCATCTTTGATAATCCTTCCGGCTTGCAGCAGGTGGGAGGAACCATGTGGCAGACCTCGGTCAACTCCGGCAACCCCATAGTGGGTCAGCCCGGAAACGATGGCAGGGGTACCATAATAGCCAGTGCGCTCGAAATGTCCAATGTTGACCTTTCGGAAGAATTCACCGATATGATAGTGACGCAGCGTGGTTTTCAGGCTAATTCCCGCGTTATCACCACTTCGGATGAGATGCTGCAGGAACTGGTCAACCTTAAGAGGTAGTAATAGTTTTATCCGGGGGGCTTGGCCCCCTGGATAGAATGATTTGAGGTTTGTTATGATCTATGTGACCCGTTTGAATGGAGAGCGTCTCGCTCTGAATATTGATATAATAGAACAGATGGAGGAGACCCCGGATACGGTCATCACCTTGACTACCGGCAAGAAACTGGTAGTCAGGGAGTCAATGCACAAAATCCGGGAGGATATTATAAGTTTCCGGAAAAGGTCATTAACCAAGATCAAAAAATGATTCCAGGGGGGATTGTGTTGGCTGAGGAAAAAAACACCGAGGCGGTTCAAGAAAAAAAAGCAGTTGGGTTTGATTTTAAAATTGTTATTATTGGATTGGTGGTATTCCTGATTACCATTGGGGCGTCATATTTTATGCTGCGTAGCTTGATTGCTCCCCTGGTTCCGCAAAAAGAAAAGGCGGCTGAAACATTGACGGGAAATTTGGTTTCTGCTGGCGAATTTACCACAAATATTAATGACCAAGGAGGAACTCGCTTCCTCAAAGTTGAAGTATATGTAGAAGTAGAGAACGAAAAGGTGGCCGAAGAGATCACCGCCTTTATGCCAGTTATCAAGGATACCATTTTGAGTACTTTGACGTCTAAATCAGTGGCTGATCTCGAGGTCAGCAATCAGAAATCCCTTAAGGCTGAGATGAAAAAGAAGATCAATGCAAAATTGGGTGGTGAAGTGGTCAAGAGCGTCTACTTTACGACCTTTATAATGCAATAACCCCGCGAGGGACGAAGGGGGGGAGATAATTGAGTGAGGTCCTTTCACAGAACGAGATTGATGCCTTATTATCCGCTCTCAGCAGTGGTTCGGTTGATGCTAATGAACTAAAAGAGGAGCAAACCCGCAAGAAGGTTAAGGTTTACGATTTTCGTCGGCCCAGTAAGTTTTCTAAAGACCAGATCCATACCTTGCAGGTGATATATGAAAACTATTCTCGCTCTTTGGGTACATATCTTTCCGCCCAGTTGCGGGCTCCGGTAACCATGGAAGTGCTGTCAGTTGAGCAATTGACATACGAGGAATTTATTCGTTCCATCCCCAATCCTACGATTATGAATATTTTTTCGCTATATCCTTTGGAAGGCAGTGCGATCATGGAGATCAACCCCAATCTGGGATTTGCTTTCCTGGATCGTTTGCTGGGTGGGCCCGGTTATGCGCCGACCAAGACCCGCCCCCTGACAGAAATAGAACTCACCGTAATGGAAAAGATAGCCCAGCGCATGTTGGATTACCTGCAGGAGCCATGGGAAGGCATTATCGAAATGTCTCCCTCGTTGGACCGGGTGGAGACCAATCCACAGTTTACTCAATTGGTATCTCCCGCAGAAATAATGATGATTGTTTCCCTGGAGACCCAGATGGGCGATGTTGTAGGAATGGTCAACATCTGTATTCCATTTTTAATGTTGGAACCTATTATGGATAAACTTAACGTTCATTACTATTACTCTTCAACCAGTTCGCGGTCAACACCGGAAGATACCGTGGCTATACGGACCAAATTAGAGAATGCTTTTGTTCCGGTTAAGGTGCTGCTGGGGAGAACTATTATAACGGTCAAAGACCTGCTTGAGTTGTCTCCTGGTGACATCGTGCCACTGGAACGCAGCATCAAGAATGATCTGGAGGTTGTCATCGGGCAGTATACAAAGTTTTTGGGGCGTCCCGGTGTTTATGACAATAAATTTGCTGTACAGATCTCCCATATTATAGAGGAGGGGAATGAAGATGAATGATGGGATATTGTCTCAGGAAGAGATTGATGCCCTGTTAAAGGTACAGGACAATGATGATCAACCATCAAGTGATGGTTCATCCACCCAGTTAAGTGATTTTGAAAAGGATACCCTGGGTGAGATTGGCAATATCAGCATGGGTACGGCGGCCACTACCCTGTCTACGTTGCTTCATAAAAAGGTATCGATAACCACTCCTGACGTAGCAATCGTATCTACCCATCAGCTGCAGGACGACTATCCGATGCCATATGTGGTGGCCGAGGTAGAGTATACAGTTGGCCTGGCGGGCACTAATGTTTTAGTCATCAAAGAAGAGGACGCCTGTATCATCGCCGACCTGATGATGGGGGGAGACGGTATTGGTACGCCGGGTTCTCTAGATGAAATCAAGCTGAGTGCGGTAGGGGAAGCCATGAATCAGATGATGGGTTCAGCTACCACCAGCTTATCATCGATGTTTAATCAGCGTATAGACATTGCTCCGCCCCGCCTGACGCTCATGGACTTTGGCAAAGAGAGATTGAGCTTGGCCAGTGCCTATAATGAATTAGTCAGGATTCAGTTCAAGATGGAGATCGAAGACCTGATCAACAGCGAAATAATGCAGATTATTCCGCTGGAAGCAGTAAAAAATATGATCGACATTCTAATGGGAAATACGGTAGAAGAGTCAAATATAGAAGGGATTATGGCTGCCCAGCCAGTGCCACAGGCTGCCGCTCCGCCGCCACCGCCCAGAATGGATCCAGTTCCCCAATACCAGGAACCTCCGGTCCAGCCCAGCTACTCGGCACCAGATATGTGGTCCCAGGCTGCATATAACGGTATTCCATCAGGTGTTAAAAAGGGTCAGCAATATATCCAGCCGGCTCAGTTTGCACCTTTGCGGGAGGTGGAATACATGAATACACCTCAAAATATTGGCCTGATTATGGATGTTCCGTTGGATATTGCTGTAGAATTAGGCAAGACCAAAAAGACCATTAAGGACATCTTGGAGTTACATCAAGGAGCCATTGTTCAGCTCGACAAGTTAGCTGGTGAACCTGTAGATATGCTGGTAAATGGAAAGCTTATTGCCAAGGGTGAGGTAGTAGTTATCGACGAGAATTATGGAATTCGTATTACGGCTATTATTAGTCCTATGGATAGAATGAACAAGCTTCAATAATTTGTTAGGAGGATAAAGATGAGTAAATCTATTTTGGTTGTCGACGATGCCGCCTTCATGCGTATGATGATCAAGGATATCCTAACCAAGAATGGCTTCAACGTTGTGGGCGAAGCTGAAAACGGAGTCGTCGCCGTCGACAGGTACAAAGAACTTATGCCTGACCTGGTTACTATGGACATCACCATGCCCGACATGGATGGTATTGCTGCCGTTAAGGCTATCAAGTCTTTTGATACCACTGCCCGTATTATTATGTGCAGTGCTATGGGACAACAAGCTATGGTTATCGATGCTATACAAGCTGGCGCCAAGGATTTCATAGTCAAACCTTTTCAGCCGGAGAGAGTAATCGAAGCTGTTAGCAAGGCCCTGGAATAATTCGGGTGTAGGGAATCATGCTTAGAATCTCCCGAAAAAAAGCAAGTATCGCGATATTGTTAGCTGTGGCGTTGATTCCTCTGCTGGTTATCAATGTGGTTGCTGTAGACAATTTTGATCAGGTCAACCAGGCCCTGGATCAGCAGCAAAAGCCGGTAAACACTGGCGGCAGTATCTGGGTGGATATGATTAAACTGATCCTGATTATGGCGGTAATCATGGGAGCGGCTTGGACAGTTGTTCGGTTTTTTGGCCAACGAAGCACTGCCAGGATGCAGGGTAAATGGTTAAAGGTAGTAGATGAGATTTTCCTGGATCAACACCGCAGCATAGTGTTGTGTAAGGCAGGAAATGTCGTATACGGCATTGGTGTCACCGATCATAATATATCTTTGCTGTTTAAGGTTGACGATAAGGATATAGGCCGGCAGATTGATAAATTCCTGGTAGATCAGAGTGCTCTCCCAAGCGAGCCATATTCGTGGAAAAATGCCGTGAACAGTATTTTTAAACCACGTCAAACCTACAGCCAGCATAGAAAGGAGTTTCATTGGCTGATTGAGGAACAAGCCCGTCGGCTTGATAATCTTGCTCAATCTAGCCCCAACGATACAGATCGTGGTGGAAGAAGTGGTGATTATGAATAAGTGTAAACAGTCTCACCGATACATATTTACCATGATGGTTGCCTTGTCACTGGCGATTTTAGTATTCCACCCATCATCGGCTGCGGCCGCACCTCTTCAAATACCTGGTGTGAACCTTCAGATAGGGGATACTGCCGATAATCCCCAGAATCTATCAAATACCCTCCAATTAATAATCCTATTGACCGTATTATCTCTGGCACCGGCTATAATGATTCTGATGACATCTTTCATCCGTATTGTAGTAGTGCTGGGTTTCGTCAGGAGTTCTCTGGCTACCCAACAAATGCCGCCGAATCAAGTCTTGATCGGATTGGCTTTATTTCTGACTTTTTTCGTTATGGCACCTACCCTTCAACAGGTCAATTCTCAGGCCTTGCAGCCATACCTAAAAGGTGACATCAACCAGGAGGTTTTTTTAAACCGGGGGATGAAACCCATGCGCGAGTTTATGTTCAAGCAAGTCCGGGAGAAGGATCTGGCACTCTTTGTTAAACTATCAGACCTTAAAAGACCGAAAAACTTTGCCGATATACCTAATTACGTATTGATTCCTGCCTTTGTAATCAGCGAACTCAAGACCGCTTTCCAAATCGGTTTTATCATATTTGTTCCTTTCCTGGTAATTGACATGGTAATCGCAAGTGCTTTGATGTCTATGGGTATGATGATGCTCCCGCCTATGATGATATCGCTGCCCTTTAAAATTTTGCTCTTTGTTCTGGTTGATGGTTGGAATTTGGTAATACAATCATTGATACTGAGTTTCAGGTGAAATGCGGGGATGGAGGTAGGCTGTGTACGAGAATATTGTTATGGGTATTGCCAATGAAGCTGTTTTAACTGTTTTAATCATTGCTGCCCCGATACTGGGAGCCGGTCTAATAACCGGGCTGCTGATCAGCATATTGCAGGCAACCACTCAGCTACAGGAAATGACCCTGGTTTTCGTTCCTAAGATAGTCGTCACCTTACTGGTCATCGTGATATTTGGGCCCTGGATGCTTAATGTCCTGACTGGTTATATGTATGAACTCTATGTAAACATTCCTAATATGATAGCCTTATGATTTTGGCAGGTGTTTAGCCCATGCCATTTGCATTGGATGGTTTTTTAATATTATTTGGGCGCTTGTCGGGGCTGTTCATAAGTGCTCCGATTCTCTCAAGTCGCATGTTGCCGGTCAGGCTGAAGGTTCTTATCATAGCCATGCTGGCAGCAACGCTTTCATACGTCGTCCCGTTACAGGATTCTATAGCCAGTATCAATAGCCCGGGCCTGTTTATAGCCGCATTGGTCGTGGAATTCGTGGTGGGCTTTACCATTGGATTTGTATGTTACGTTGTGCTGGCAGCCATTCAGACGGCTGGACAGCTGATGGATATGCAAATGGGTTTTGCCATTGTTAATGTGGTGGATCCTTCATCGGGGACCCAGATACCCCTGATGGGTAATCTGACTCAAACAATAGCCCTAATGGTTTATTTGGGCATGAACGGCCATCATTATTTAATTCAGGCGTTGGTACAGAGCTATAAGGTAATACCGGTCATGGGACTGTCCACGAATCACCGAATGATGGACTGGATGACTGAGATTACAGTTTATATGTTGATCATTGCAGTAAAGCTTGCAGCCCCTCTGGTAATGGCCATATTGACAAGCGATATAGCTATGGGCTTTATAGCGCGCACAGTACCCCAGATGAATGTTTTTATAGTTGGCCTTCCTCTGAAAATATTATTGGGGTTAGGCGCTTTGCTGGTGATGTTCCCCATATATATCTGGGTTTTTAGTGTTTTGTTTGAGCGCTTTTTCGCTTACCTGGATCAGATTATTCTGGTAATGGGGCGATAGATTGATGATAGAAGAATTCAAAAAACATTTCATATTTGATCTCCAGCTCTTTGCTGACGGTGAGGGCGGAGAAAAGACTGAGCAAGCGACGCCACGCCGACGCGAGGATGCGCGCAAAAAGGGTCAGGTATTCAAGAGTGCCGATTTGAATTCGGCTATTATCCTGCTTGCCGGTTCTGTTTTGTTATATTTCACCATGTCATCGATGGTAGGTATTTTGCAGTCGTTTACCAGTTTATATATATTAGACCGTACCCTGCAGGATTTTAGTGTGCAATACGCTTGCGATCTATTGATAGAAGCCATATATATAACAGCGAGGATACTCCTGCCGATCTTGGTGGGTACCTTTATAGCTGCATTTGCCATCAGTTATCTGCAGGTTGGATCACTATTCAGTTCTGAAGCACTGACTCCCAAGCTGGAACGTTTAAATCCGTTGCAAGGGTTTAAGAGAATATTTTCGCGACGCTCGCTGGTAGAATTAGTAAAGTCTTTGTTTAAGGTCGGTATCACCGGCTATATCGTTTATACTGTAATAAAAAAGTATTATTTTGTATTTCCGCGTTTTGTTGACATGGAACTCGCCGCAACCTGTAAGACACTGGGGACAGTAGTTTTTGAGATGGCCATCAAGGTTGGAATTTGCTTTGTTATCCTGGGGTTGCTCGACTATATATATCAGTGGTACGAACATGAAAAGTCTCTGAAAATGAGCAAACACGAAGTGAAGCAGGAATACAAACAGTCCGAGGGAGATCCTTTGGTAAAGTCCAGACAGAGGCAGATCCAGAGGGAATTCGCGATGAAGCGGATGATGTCAGAGGTCCCCCAGGCAGATGTAGTAATTACCAACCCGACTCACTTTGCCGTAGCCCTTAAAT
>JAAYCK010000001.1 GCA_012729835.1 Syntrophomonadaceae bacterium | reverse complement strand
TTATCTTTTTCTATAAAGATCTTGACTTCATATAGTTAGTCTCTATTATCTATTTCTCCTTAAGGGAATCAATTCCTGCCCGGTCCGGCCATTGCTGCGGAGCAGGTTTTTTTGCTGATCCTGCCGAAATCATAGGAAGCATAATGGTAATTGATTAAACCCAAACAATTATTATATGCAGCTTAAAATAATTTATGCATAAATTTTTTATAAATCGGAGGATGATCGTATGAAATTTACATGCCCTTTGATTGTGGTGGAGGATATGGGGATCTCCCGTAAATTTTATGAGGAGGTATTAGGACAGAAGGTGATCCTGGATTTTGGCGCTAATATCACTTTTGCCGGGGACTTTTCCCTGCAGACCAGAGAGACCTGGGCAGAATTCATCAGCAAAAGGGAAGAGGATATCAAAACGGAGGCCAACAATTTTGAACTGTATTTTGAAGAGGAAGATTTCGATACTTTTGCTGCCAGCCTGCGCAAAATGGATGTGCATTATCTGCATGATGTGAGGGAGTATCCCTGGGGGCAGCGGGTGATCCGTATTTATGACCCGGATATGCACATCATTGAGATCGGTGAGAGCATGGCCAGTGTGGTCAAACGTTTCCTTGCCCTGGGCCTGTCCGTGGAAGACACCGCGCAAAGGACCCAGCATCCGGTTGAATTTGTTCTGAGACAATTACAATAACCTGTCATCTCATATATGTGCAGTTGATATTAGATGCGAAAATAGATGCCAATACCCTCGCTTCCCCGGTATAATCCCTTTCACAGCGCCTTTGGGATATCAGTGGGCAGCGAGGTGTATCTGGGATAAAGGCTTACATATCAACTCTTAAGCAGGGAGTGACGACCCTGTCTCCTCGCATGAGATAATATCCCCTGACCAACTGACTGGTAAAGAAGGAAAAAGAATCAACTGTGTGGAATAATCTGGGAATAGTAATATTTCAAAAGCCTTTGTGATAAGTTTAAGGGAAAAATGAAAGGGACGGCTTTTTGTGCTTTAATATAAGTATAATCATTTTATAAAGTAAAGCTTGATAATTATGGGAATGAAAGCCCATTATGAGCGAGGTGGTAACAATGGGTATTACCTTAAGTGATCTGAGAAGAGAACGTGAACAGATAAAGAGAGTTGCCCAAAAGTATGGTGCCAGCAATATAAGAGTATTTGGCTCCGTTTCTCGTGGAGAAGAAGGACCGAAAAGTGATATTGATTTTCTCATAGATTTCGAAGCAGACCGTTCTCTTTTGGATTTGGTGGGGCTCAAGCTTGAACTGGAAGAGCTGCTGGGATACAAAGTTGATTTGGTTACTGAAAAAGCAATGCATAGACTGATTGCTGTCCAGGTGATAAAGGAGGCCGTCCCTCTATGAAAGATGACCGCGTTTATCTGATACATGTTCTGGAATGCATTCGATAAATTGAAGAGTACACCATTGGTGGACGTGAAGAATTTTTTAATTCCCGTCTGATTCAGGATGCCGTTATTCGAAATATTGAAACCATTGGTGAAGCTGCTAAACGGGTCTCGTCTGAATTACGAAAGAAATATCCGGGAATTCCATGGAGCGAAATGGCCGGAATGCGTGATGTATTGATCCATGATTATATGGGAGTTGACCTGAATATTGTATGGAATGTATTATCAAGTGACTTATTAGAAATAAAAAAGCTCTTAGCAAATCTTTTGTCCAAAGAAGAGATGGAATCACACGATTAATTCGATAACATTGCCGTCGAGAAAGTATTGACCATTGCTTTATATCCTCGCTTCCCCTTCTTATCACTAATCAGCAGTCCTCAGTAAGTGGTCCTGACACAATATGATCACGCTTCTCCGTCCCAGGTAAAAAACGCATAGTAGTAATAAAATCAAAATAACCGGAAACTCAATGAGTATTATCAATGGAGTTAATAGCAGTCTGGTTATCACCTGGAGTGATTCATGCTGTGCAATATAAGCAGCTATGGGAGGACTATTCTGGTAGTACTCAGTTACGAACCATCTGCCAAAGGTGGAATCTAACAGAACATTATCGCGGAATTGCCTTAAAACCCATACATGGGAATCAAGATAAGAACCATAGGCAGCAGTTGCAATAAAACAACCTTCTAAAACAGTAACCTTCGCAATTATTTCTCCATTTAAACTATCTCCATTTTCATTCGTTAGCGTTTCAGCTTCAATTTTTATGTGGTTATTGTCACCGCTAAGTGGTGAACCAAGGATTATTCTAAGTATATTACCTTCGATTGCAACCGTATCATTTTCTTCCAGGGCATTGAAATTCACTCCATCATCAGCCAGGCTTATGGCTGCTTTGAGCGATTCAATATCTGCAGTATTGTTGAATATATTCTCCCCGAAAGTCAGGCTTAGCACTTGATTGCTATAATCCGGGGTTATTCCCAGAAAACTGATTTGTGCTGTGTCAGAGCTGATAACATTGACCATACAACTGTCTGTTATTGAACCATCTTCACTTACAGCCGTAATTATCGCGAGTCCGGGTGAGTAAGGTGTGACTAAACCATCTGCAACATCAGCTATTTCAGGATGGTCTGACTCCCAGTTGATACCCTGTTTGCTGGCATTATCAGGGGTTATGGTGGCAGTTAACAGATGAGGCTGCCCCCCGCTCAAAAGGCTTATCTGGTTTTGGTTCAAGCTGAGTCCGCTTACTGCAACGTAACTATTGACCAGGATCTCATAGGGGGTTTGAGACCAATGGCCATTGTAATCATAAACATAAAGAAAATATGTACCTGGCTCAGCGTCAAAGCTATAAACTTCCTGCTCATTTATGCCGGTCAGGTCAATTCGTTTCTCCCCAATGGAAGGATCCTCCTCCTGCTGGGTCCAACCCGGAATAGTTACCCCCGGAGGCGTCTCCAGCCACGCGACCGCATCGATGCCCGGAGGGGAAGAAATGGTAAGGGTTATATTGCCGGAGTTTTCAAGTTCAAAGCAAAACCAGTCGTCATCCAGCGGAGTCTCCAGTTCTTGCTGATAAGCGATATTATACCTGAGGGGTATCGCTTGTGATTCTTCTGCGGGGGCATCCTGGCTTTCATCAGGAAGATCGCTGTTAAGGGCCGCTTCTGCATTTACCCGGCCATAGCCATAGGTTGAAACCCATTGCTGGCTTGAATACGCAGCGAGCATGTCGGATGAATGCTCCAGAACCCATTCAAGTTCTGTTAAACCCATTGCAGTGTTTTGCCCCAGTAATAAGGCAGCAACGCCACTGACGATCGGTGCTGAGAAGGAAGTCCCATTGCCAGTTTGATAACTGCTATCCATGCTGCTGCTCAAAATATCCATTCCGGGAGCCATTATATCAAGGCGTGAACCATAATTGGAAAAACTGCACGCCTGATCACCCAGACCGGTAGCTCCAACACTGATAACCGGCATATAGGCGGCGGGATAAGCAATTTCCCCATAGCTGTTACCACTGGCTGCAATAAGTATAATGCCGCTGTTATAAGCTTCCCAGATCGCGTCTCGCTCGACATCACTGTAGTTGCTGCCGCCCAAACTCATGTTAATAATTTCTGCCCCTTGATCCATGGCATAATAAATTCCATTAATTAAACTTTCGCTTGTACCATAGCCATCTGCCTCCAAAACCTTTACAGGCAGAATCTCACAATTCCAATCTACTCCTGCAATTCCCAATGAATTGTTGGTACTGGCAGCAATTATCCCCGCGACCCGCGTGCCGTGTCCCTCGCTGTTATCATCCATTGGATCATATGGTTTTGATGGATCATTGGGTGAGGCAGTGCAGTAGCCAAATATATCATCA
>JAAYCK010000162.1 GCA_012729835.1 Syntrophomonadaceae bacterium | reverse complement strand
ACTAAAGATGTGCAACAATTGTAAATTATGAATTCTTAATTTTTAATTAAGGTGTGCACCCTACGGGTGCAATTACAGTTGTCGCTTGCTATTGCTATGAAATGCGAAGCATTTCCACATTAATTCAAAATTTAAAATTTAAAATTTAAAATTTAAAATTTAAAATTTTGACTTTTGTCGCATTATATTGTTTCGGTGCAGGAGCCGGCGGCTGCTTTACAGAATTAATACTATATAGTCGATAATGACAAAGTAAGGACTTTGGCAATGATTGGGGAGGTTTGATGTTGCTCAGCTGCTACTGCTTGCTTCCTGATACATATATCTGCGCCTTCATGACCCGGCCACCTGTTGGTGAGCTGGTTGCGTACCTGGCCCTGGCAGTGCTGCTCTTAGTGCTTGCTTATAGTTATTACTCACGTCAATCTCACCGCCCCTCCTCAAGCTCCGATGAAAATCTAAAAACCATACTGCAGCATCTGAACATCTTTTCCTGGTCCTATGATACTGTTGCAAAAAGCTTTAAGATATCATCTGGCACCGAAAAGCTCTGCGGACGCACCGCCAGGGAGCTTATGAGCCGGCCCGATCTTATTAGAAGGCTGGTGCATCCCTATGACCTGCCCAGGGTCCGCGAAGCGGAGAATGATATTCAAGCCGGTAAAAAGATTATGCTGGAGCACCGCATCCTGCTTTCTGACGGCAGCAGTCGCTGGGTCCACAGCCTGGCATTGCCGCTGCTTGATGACAAAGGAAAGCTGTACCGGATGGAAGGCATCATAATCGATGTCACCGAGCAGAAGGAACAAGAAGAAAGGATGAAACATCTGGCCTTCTATGATGCGCTGACAGGTCTGCCTAACCGGAGTATGTTTGAAAACTATTTCAGCAACTTCCTTTCCCGGGGTAAGTTTTATGAACAGAAGATGGCGGTCGTATTTATTGACCTGGATGCCTTCAAAGGAGTAAATGACGAACTCGGGCATGAGGCGGGAGATATAGTTTTGAAGCAGTCTGCCATGCGTATGAAGTCATTACTGCGCGGATGTGATCTGCTATCCCGTTTGGGCGGGGATGAATTTGTAGCCTTGCTTACCCGTATCCAGGATGATTCACCGGCACTGGTCGGGAAGAGGATAGTAGAGGCCTTTTGGGAGCCCTTCATAATAAATGGGCACAGTGTCAATATAGGTGTGAGCGTCGGCATTAGCATATATCCTCATGATGGGGCGGATTTGGAAACATTGATCAAACATGCCGATGAAGCTATGTATATGGCAAAACGCCGCGGTAAGAATACCAGCTGCCTGTACAACCCGGCGAGCCTGGCCAGATAAGGCGGATAGCAGCGATCCGGGAGGATGTTCCATGAACTTCAAATTCAGCGACTTGATAGAGCTTGAGCCCCTGGAAAAACTGGTTGATCACTTTTACAGGATAATTGGGTTGCCTATAGCCATCACCAATGCTGACGGCAAGCTCTTGCTGCGCCGGGGCGGAGAAGATATCTGCATGAAATTTCACCGGACTGGCAGATTAAGCCTGCAGCGCTGTCGGAAGAGCGATGCGCTGATCATTGACCGCTGGCTGGAAGGGCCCTATATTGGCTACCGTTGCCTGAACGGTTTGATGGAATATGCGGCTCCCATCGTTGTAGAAAACCAGCATATGGGGACGGTTTTTACCGGGCAAATATTGCATGAACCGCCGGATGAGAGCTATTTTCGGCGGCAGGCCATTGAACTGGGGTTCCCGGTGGATAAGTATATGGCAGCCCTGCGGCGGGTTCCCATCATCCCCCGGCCCATGGTCGAGCCATTTATCATGTTTCTGGCACAATTTGGCGAGGTACTGGCAGTTATGGGTTTGGATCGCCTGCGCCGCCTGGAAACACAGAAATCATTGATGGAAACCCAGGAGCTTATGGAAGAAAAGATACGCGAGCGCACCGCTGAATTAAATGAGATGGGCATGAAGATGCAAAGCTTGTCCCGGGAATTGATGAAGGTCCAGGAGGATGAAAGGCGTCGTCTGTCCAGAGAACTCCATGACGAGGTGGGACAGGCGCTGACGGTGGTCAAGATCAACCTGCAGTCACTGTTGCAGAGCAGTGCTTTGCCCCCGGAACGACTGGAGGACAGTATAAAGATAGTAGATGACACCCTGCAAGATATCCGCAATCTGGCTATGTCTTTGCGGCCGGCCCTGCTCGATGATCTGGGGCTGGATGCAACCCTACATAACTACCTGGCTACGTACAGTCAGCGGACCGGATTGGCTACCGTACTGAATTGCGATCTGGGCGGGAAAAGACTGCCCAGGGATCTGGAAACCGCTTGCTTCCGGGTAACTCAGGAGGCACTTACCAATGTATTGCGCCATTCCCATGCTAGCATGGTGAGAGTGGATATTTCCGCTGAAGAATCGGAAGTTGTTTTGTCGGTCTTTGATAATGGCCGGGGTTTTGATGTTAATGCTGCGACTGGTACCCAGGGCAAAAGTTTGGGGCTGCTGGGGATGAGAGAACGTGTGGCTCAGATCGGAGGACAGATGTTTATCGAATCAGAGCCAGGTTGTGGCACGAGAGTAGTCGCTGTTTTCCCACTGCTGGAGCAGCAGGTGCCGGGGGGAGGTAGGTAGGATGGATCCACTTAAAGTCATAATCGCTGATGATCATCGCCTGGTCCGGGCGGGGATTCGGTCATTGTTGGAAGAGCTGGCCGATGTGGAAGTGATAGCCGAAGCGGGAAATGGGAGCGAATTGCTGGAGCTGATCGAGGCCAATCATCCTGATCTAGTGCTGACGGATATCGCCATGCCGGATATGAACGGCTTGGAAGCTACCGCAGTTATTGCCGCCAAATATCCTAATATCAAGGTAATAATTCTCTCTATGTATGCCAGTGAAGAGTATGTCTGGCAGGCATTTGAGGCCGGAGCCGGCGGTTACCTGCTCAAGGATGCCGCTCCGCTGGAACTCGAACTCTCTATCCGTACGGTGATGAACGGCTCCAAATACATGAGCCCGGTGGTATCGCAACAGGTGGTCAATGATTACGTGCGCAACAGTACCGGAGGCGTGAGCTGGAAAGAGATGCTGACCCCGCGCCAGCGGGAGGTGTGGCAGCTGATCGCCGAGGGCAAAAACACCAAAGATATTGCTGCCCTGCTGGAGATAAGCCCTAAGACGGTCGAGACCCACCGGTCGCAATTGATGGAAAGGCTCGGCGTATATGATGTGGTAGGCCTGGTCAAGCTGGCTATCAAAGCCGGTCTGATCGCTCCCCGCGATTGATACCCGGGCATATCCTCTTCAAGCCCAGATTTTTCCCCTTGGAATTCGCCAGAAATACCCCTAGGTTTGGCTCAGGAATTTGCTGATACCCTAACTTGTCCCACTACCCTATAATAAAGCTTACCCACTGCATTCGCTGGTGGGAGAGAAGCCATCTGGCCGAGGACAGGTCCAGAGGCGTTTTAATGTATATATAAGGGAGGAATTCTTATGTCCAAATCCAACAACGTATTTGAGAACCCCGTAACCCTAAGTCTGCAGATGACATCCGACATGCTGGCCAAAACTACTGATATGTGGCAGAACTATCCTGCCATGCTGACCAAGACCTGTGAACAATACACCGAGCTGAGTGCTAAGTACATGAACTTCCTTCAGCAGCAGCAGACCGCCATGATCGACACCTACAGCCGGATGATGAAAGAAATGTGCGATAGCATGAATGTGATGGCCAATTCCATTCAGGATATTCAAGTTCCGGCTATGGAGAACGGACAGGTTCCGGGTTTCATGAGCTATTTTGAACTGGCCAAGCAGGTGGAAGATCTGAGCCGCCGGCTAATGGAAATGACTACTGCTCCGCTCAAGGCCGAAGCCAAAAAGTAGAGATTATCTCCTCCGGTCAACCGTATGATACATACGGACAATTACATGAATGCAGATAAACTAAGGCTCCCCGTGAGGGGAGTCTTAGTCTTTCTGGGCCTCTCTCCCTGATGGAAGGAATGGGGAACTGTGTTAAAATAAAACGTAACGAAGCAGAGGGAGGGCGAAAGATGCGCATCATACATACCGCAGACTGGCATCTGGGCAAGAGCCTGGAAGGGCGCAGCCGCCTGGCCGAACAAATCGATTTTATCGACGAACTGGTTGAGATAGTAGCAGAGCATTCTGTTGATATGATGATAGTAGCAGGTGATGTATTTGACAGCAGTAACCCGTCGGCAGCAGCGGAAAGGCTGTTCTTTCAAGCACTGGACCGCCTGGCGGATGGCGGGCGGCGGGCGGTGATAGTCATTGCCGGCAATCATGATCATCCGGAGAGATTGGCTGCTGCCACCGACCTGGCCCGCCGCTATGGTATCGTCCTCGCCGGCGTACCGGGTGCCCAGGTGCCTGGTGCCCACTTCACCCCAGATCGGGTCAGCATCGTGGAGAGCGGCCCGGGATGGCTTAGGATGAGTCTGCCTGGCTTTACATATCACGCGGTCATCGCACTGCTGCCTTATCCTTCAGAATCACGCCTGCAGGAAGCCATGGCCGATACTCTGGATGAAAAGGTCCTGCAGAAGGCCTACGCTGACAAGATCGCTTGGCTCCTGGAAGAGGCGTCCCTTCATTTTAGTGAGGATAGCGTCAATCTGGTTTTAAGCCATCTTTATACAGCTGGCGGAGCCATCTCCGAGTCGGAGCGGGATATCAGTCTGGGCGGGGCTCTGGCGGTGAGTACCGGTGTTTTTCCCAGTAGCAGCCAATATGTTGCCCTGGGGCATCTTCATCGCTGTCAGGAGATAGCCAGTGCGGGACCGGTAGTGCGTTATGCCGGTTCGCCCCTGGTCTACAGTTTCTCTGAAGCGGGACAGGCCAAATCGCTCACTCTGATCGAAGTGCAGCCAGGCCAAGAACCGCTTCGCGAAGAGATCTTCCTGACCCGGGGACGTCCCCTGGTTCGCTGGCGGGCTGATAGCCTGGATCAGGTCAGGGCCTGGTGTGAAGAGGGGCGCGATGCCAATGCCTGGATCGATTTGGAGGTTAACTTGGCAGTTCCTTTGTCCCTTGATGAAACAGCCGAATTGAGAACCCTCCACCGGGGTTTTGTCAATATAAGAGTTATATTGCCCGGGGCTCAACCCTTGCCGGAGGATGAGGATAAAATCTCGCATGGACCAGAAGAGATGTTCAAACGCTATTATTACTTACGTTATGGGGGATGGCCGGAACCTTCCATGGTTCAGCTATTCCTGGAACTGCTGGCTGATAGCGGTGAAGCGCCGGCGGGGGAGGTGGCCCCATGAAGCCATTGGAACTGAGGATCAAGGGTCTAAACAGTTTCCGTGATGAACAGGTCATAGACTTCAGGCGCCTGGGAGAATATAGTTTGTTCGGCATTTTTGGACCGACCGGCAGCGGCAAATCAAGCATTCTCGATGCCATCATCCTGGCCTTGTATGGGGTGGTCCCCCGGGCTGGAAGCGGAGCAGCCGGAACCATCAATCAGATGGAAGATGCCGCCGAAGTAGCCTTCCGCTTCGAATTGAGTACCGCCGAGGGACGGCAGGAATACCTGATCCAACGGCGTTATCGCCGGGATAAGAACAATCCTGACAGCAGCCATTTTGCTTCCGGCCGTTTGACCCGTATAGCGGAGCCGGAAGCCGAAGTGTTGGCCAGTAAGGATAGTGAGCTTAAGAGTATGATAGTGGAGCTGTTGGGGCTTTCCGCTCAGGACTTCACCAGAGCCGTAGTGCTCCCCCAGGGACGTTTTGCCGAATTCCTGGCCTTGAAGAACCGGGAACGTACCGATATGCTGGAGCGAATATTTTCCCTGGAACAGTTCGGCGAACGTTTGAACCGCAATCTGAAAAACCGGCTGCAGGCAGCTGCCTCGGCCATGGAAATACTGAACGCTGAGATGACTGGTATAGGCGATGCTTCTGATAACGCCCTGGAACTGGCGAGATCAATCATGGAGCAGACCGGGCAGGAGGCTGCTGCGGCCGAGGAAGAAGAGAATGCTGCTCGCCAACATTATGAATCCCGGCGACGGGTATGGGAACTCCAGGAAGCCTATCAGGAGGTGCTGGGCAAGCTAAGGGAACTGCAAGGCCGTAGTGAAGAAATCACGGGGCTGCGCCACATGGCAGACCAGGCCAGGCGGGCAGATCAGACCCGGCCTTTTCTCGAAGCAGCTGAGTCGCTGGGAAATGCGGCAGAGGCCGCCGAGAGAGAGTATCAGGCTTTAAAAGAGGAAGAGGGGCGGCAGCGCCGTGAAACAGAAGTGCTGCAGCACCAACTCCGCACGATGGAGCAGGCATGGCAGGAGGAGGCACCGCAGATCAAGGCCCGTCTGGAAAAGCTCCGGGAGATCCTGGGCCTGGAAGAGGAGAGCAGGGAGGGGCATCGTCGCCTTGCCTGCCTGCAGGCCGAGCTGCAGTCTGCACTTGACCACTTGGGCCAGTTGCAAGAGCAAGTGAATGAGTTGGAAAGGCTCAAATTATCTTGTGAGGCAGAACAGGAACGCTTGTCCGCAATCAAACGCGACCTTGCTGTGGAACCGCTTCTGCGTGAGCAGATCAGTGGAGCCATGGGCCTTCTGCAGCTGCTGAAACAATTGCAAAAAAATCGGATTAATACTGCCCGCAACCTGGAGGAGAAAGCAAGAGAGCTGCAGGAAGCCGAAAACTCTTTAGCTATACTCGACCAGGCTTATGAAGCTCTGAATCGGCAGGTGGCGACGGCGCGCCAGGATTCAGAGCGACTGCGGGACGAAATCGCTTGCTGCATGGAACCCCAGGAATACCTGCGCCATCAAACCACCCTGGAGCAGTTGGTGCAGGCGCGTAAGCTGGAAAGACAAATAGCGGACCGGATAGCCGAAATGCACAGCAAGGGGCAGGCCAGGCAGCAGGAATACCATGAGCTGCTGCAACAAGCTCAGGCCATGGAGAAGAATATGCTGGCAGCGCAGGATACCCTGCGAGAGCTGGGTGAACGCTATCAGCGAGAGCAAGAACGCCATCAGGCTGTTCGCCTGGCGGGTGTGCTGGCAGCAGGAGAACCCTGCCCGGTATGCGGCTCACTGCACCATCCCCGGCCGGCCACGCAGAATGGCGAGGACCACTGCGCGGTGATCGAAGCCGAGATCAAAAGCCATCAGGGCATAATGAAGAATATTGAGAGTGCATGGTCCGAGCTCAATATCAGAATAGGCGCCGCCAGGTCGTCTCTGGAGAGTCAGGAGTCCCTGCAGGAGGAAGCACAGCAACAAATGGCCGCGGTGCTTGGCAGCATTGCTGAGTGCCAGCAAAAGCTGCCGACAGATATGCGGGAGCTGGACGCAGATGATGCCCGGCGATGGATCGAAGTGAAAAAGAGCGAATACGAGCAACAGGTCAAGGCGTCGCGGAAACTGGAACAGAGCCTGGTTGGCTGGGAAAGGGAACGAGGAAGGGCGCTGGCGGAGAAGGAGAAGCAAAGCGGGATAATCATCCATTCCCGTCGTCTGCTATCCGAGATATCGACTGGTCTGGAGCGGGCCATCGGGGAGGAAGAGGAACTGACGCTCCGCTTAGAGGAAAAAGCCGGAGGGTTGGATATAGCAGCTCTGCAGGAACATGAGAGGATCATCCGAGAAAAGGACCGAAAGACCCAGGAACTAGAAATGGACTGGCAAAGCCTGGCCAACCAGACGCAGAAGGTCATTCGCCAACTGGATGAATTACGGGGTGAAGTCAGCAAGAGAATGCAAGATGTGGCCGTAAAAAAGGCGGAAGCCGGGAATCTGGAGCAAACCCTGGGCAAACTGGACAAGCAGATTAGCGAGGCGACGCAAGGGCTGCCGGTATATGATAGTATAGTGTCCCTTGAGCAGCGCTGGCAGGAGATGGAACAGGGGCTCGCTGACCTGCGTCATCAGGCACAGCAAAATGATCAATGGCTGGAGGCAGCGTTAGTCAATCTTACGGCCACCCGGACCAGGTCTGAATTAGCAGCACAACGATGCCAGGAAGCGGAAAAAAATCTGGAATTGGCCCTGGCTCGCGGTCATTTTGCCAGTGCCGGCGAGGCCAGAGCTGCTCTGGTCGGCCTAGAAGAAATTGTTTCCTGGGAGGATTCTATTCAACAGTTTGCAGAAGAAGGCAAACGCCTGGACGATCAAAAGATTGCCCTGGAGGAAAGCCTGCAGGGGCAGGCAGTGACCCGGCAAGAGTGGGAAGCTGCCGGAGAGCGCTTGGCAGGTTCAGCCCGCAACGCCAAAGCAGCCCTGGAAAGCAGGGCAATAGCGCAAGATCGCTGTCGGGAACTGGAAGGAAAGAACCGGCGCTGGCGGGAAATTGAGCAGGAACAGCTGCGCTGGCAGGAAGAGAATAATCGACTGCAACTGTTGCAGTCAACTTTGCGGGGCAAGGATTTTGTAAAGTTCATTGCCGGCGAGCAGCTGCGCTATATTTGTCGAAGCGCATCCCTGCGTTTGCAGCAATTGAGCCACTCCCGCTATGCTCTGGAGCTGGACAGTGAAAATAGCTTTGTCATTCGTGATGACCATAATGGGGGATTGCGGCGATCAGTGGCTACGCTTTCCGGGGGTGAGACTTTTCTAGCCTCTCTGGCCTTAGCCCTGGCTTTGTCGGCGCAAATCCAGCTGCGCGGGCAATATCCTTTGGAATTTTTCTTTCTCGACGAGGGGTTTGGCACCCTGGACCCTGATTTACTGGAGACAGTCATCAGCTCTCTGGAAAGCCTGCGCCATGAACGCTTTATGGTCGGGGTGATCAGCCATGTGCCAGAACTGCAAAACCGCCTGCCCCGTCATTTGCAGGTGATACCTGCTGAACCAGGCGCTGCCGGGACCCAACTTAGAATGATTTAATTATTGACCGCACTGTTTGCTGAAATATGGGGGAAGTAATGGATAAAGAACATCGGCATGATAATGATGCCCACCCTGAAGAAGTGGACTTTGACGAACCGCTGGATGGTTTCGAGATGGAAGAGGAGCCGGGAGCAAGCAGAAGACGTCCAACCTGGATGCTCCAATTGGTCGCGGCAATAGCATTGGTTGCTTTCATGGGCCTTTCCTATGCCTGGCTGCCATTAATTAAACCGTCCCATTTTGAATTCCTGCGTCAGGACCGTGAACTGTCCCGCGAGGCGTTGGTTAAAGACAGCAAACCGGCTATAGTTAGCATCATCGCTACTGCTTCAGATGGTTTGCCCCAATCGACCCGGGCAGGCACCGGATTCAATATAGCCAGTGATGGGCTGGTGGTCACCAACCGCCACGTGGTGGACGGTGCCGTCAGCATCAAGCTAAGCTTTTCTGATGGCCGGAGTTTTTTCACCAAAGAGTATCAGATAGTTGATAACTTCGATCTGGCATTAATTAGCTTCAAAGGCCAGGATTTGCCGGTATTGCAGGTAGCGAAAGCGCTGCCGGCAGTAGACGAGCAGGTGACTATTATCGGCAATCCATTGGGTTATCAACGGGTATCGGCGCGGGGACCGGTGGCAGGTTATTATGCTGGGGGCGAAGCGGGGGCGAGCGTATTTGCGATCCGGGCTATAGCGGAACCAGGCAGCAGCGGGAGCCCGGTCCTCAATCGCCAGGGGCAGGTATGCGGAGTGGTCTATGCTATCACCACTATTAACGAGGACGGCCAGGAGAACCGGTACTCCCTGGCCATCCCGGCGACTGCCTTAGCAGCAGCCCAGCGGTCAGGTACTTAACCTTGCCACTGTTCCCAGTATACGATTTCCTTTAACTCGCGGCGGGGAGGACCGGCCGGGCTTTCATCGGCAATCCCCAGCGGGATTAATGATACCACTCGCATCTTATCCGGCAGCTTGATAGCTGCCTTGACACCAGCTTCATTAAAGCCGCCCATCCAACAGGAACCGTAACCCAGGGCATGGGCTGCCAGCAGTATATTCTGGGTGGCATTAGCACCATCCAGCAGGCAATAATAGGTCATCCCTCTTTCTCCGTAGTAAGAAGAACGTTCCGGATCGACGCATACCACTATCACCAGCGGGGCGGTGGCCAGCAGTTCCTGGTTAAAGGCTGCCTCCCTGATTTGGGCCCGGGTAGCCGGGTCTTTTACTACCACAAAGCTGCAGGGCTGCAGATTGCCGGCCGAGGGTGCAAAACGTGCGGCCTCAAGTATGGTCAGTAAATCAGCATCGCCTACCGGATCATCCTTATAGCGCCGAATACTCCGCCTGCTCATAAGAGCTTCCAAACAATCCATTTCCATTCCTCCCGTAAGTGATTAATAACAAAATATCGCAGTTGGGTTAAGATGCGACAAAAGTCAAAATTTTAAATTTTTAATTTTGAATTATGAATTAATGTGGAAATGCTTCGCATTTCATAGCAATAGCAAGCGACAACTGTAATTGCACCCGTAGGGTGCACACCTTAATTAAAAATTAAGAATTCATAATTTACAATTGTTGCACATCTT
>JAAYCK010000154.1 GCA_012729835.1 Syntrophomonadaceae bacterium | reverse complement strand
ATATAACCAATCTGGCCAGGTTGGTTTATGCGGAAGCCAGAGGGGAATCATTTACCGGCCAAGTGGCAGTCGCGGCCGTAGCTTTGAACCGTCTTTTTTCAAAGGATTTTGGCAACACTCTAAATGAGGTAATTTTTGAACCAGGAGCTTTTACGGCAGTAAATGACGGACAGTTTTATCTGACACCAGACACCGTTGCCTATGAAGCTGTCAGAAATGCATTGAATGGCTGGGATCCCACCGGCAATGCTGTGTACTATTGGAACCCAAAAACTGCAACAAACAAATGGATATGGAGCCGCCCCATTATTTGTAAAATAGGAAATCATGTATTTGCCCATTAGCTGCGATTAACATTATTTTTACATCTTTAATAACAAAGGCTGTCCCGAAAGTCCGATAAGCGGAAAAGACGGAACAGCCTTTTTTCTTGTCCGGTGGAGTCGGGGGGGAACGCACCTAAGGGTAAGCCACAGACAACCTTTTAATGTCAACAACCCCTGGTTAATACCTGGGAAAGTTGCGCGCGGAGCGAAGCAATTTTATTGGTAAAGAGGAAATTGCCCAGAGAGCAACATGACAAGAGAACCGTCCCCTTGACACCTGATAAGGGCATGATAAGGAGACGGAGTTCTCTTGTCATGCCACGTTTTTTACCGGTCATAGTCGAGACTGACCTACTCCCCCAAATCCGCCTCCTCAATCTTCGTATCATCAAGGAACTCGCATATAGTCACGCCCAGACCTTCAGAAATCCTCATTAAGGTTGCCAGCCGGGGACTCTTGCTTTTGCCCTTCAAAATGCTATCCACCGTGGATTGGGTCAGCCCGGACAAGAGGGCTAACTTGTTGATCGTGATTCTCTTTTCCTGACATAGTTCAATAATTCTCAGTGATAATGCCTGCCCTAGATCCACAACTTCACCTCATTAACTAACGGTTAATCGTTAGAACCAGCTTACCAAAAGATAACTGAGAATAATAACGATTCATCGTTGACTATGGAGGAAGATGGAAGTATACTAAGATTATTGTTGCATGGGGGAATATGTAAGAGGAGGGTAAAAATGAATATACCTATCAAGCACTACCGCTTGCTCCGGGGATGGAGTCAGAGCCGGCTGGCCCGGGAGTCAGGGGTTTCGCAGACATACATATCCGAGCTGGAGGCGGGGAAGTGGTCGCCGAATCTCTCCGTTTTGCGCAAGCTGGCGGCAGCTCTGGAAATTCCAGTGGTGGCTTTATTGGATGAAGAGATTGAGGGAGGGGACGAGCACCATGTCTATGAGTGCAGCAGCGGCTATGAGGTCGGATTATGTTTTTGAGGAAGGGAATGAAAATCAATACGGTCAGCCGCCGATATTTCTTCGGCAGTTGACCGATACCCTGGAACAGCTTGATTTTCAGGTCCAGTTTTTGTCCGAATTGCTATATCGAATAGCACAAGATGCCAAGATCGCTGAGAACAGCAATATTCGTATCCTGCGCAGCCTGAATGAAGTGGCCGATCATATATATACATACGATGGCGATTATGTCATGCTGCCTTCTCCCCGTTATATGCCGGTGGTATTCCGCCGCCAGGACCGGGGCTGGGTGAAGGACTCGCACGACTTCGCCAACTGGCTGATGATCAACTGGAGAGATGAGTCGCTGGTCATCGCTGTTTTATCCGACTAATCGGTTAGCCTTCGATCTCGATCCGCTGCACGTAATTCATCCGGGAGGGGCAATTGCTGTGGATACAGTGGGGGCATTCGTAGCGGAGCATGGTCAGGCCGAACACAACAAAGGCCAGCAGGTAGACAACGAGCAGGATGGGATAAGCCAGCAGCCAGTATACAGGAAAGGCAACGATGATAAGGATTCCGCCTATGGCCAGAAGCAGTTCATAAGGGCGGTAAGGTTCATTACTCGGTTTGAATACCTTGGGCAGACCCCATATGAACATGCATTTGCAGCCGCCCTCACTGTTATGGTAGTGGGGGCATTTGGTGCAGAAGAAGCGGTAATAGAGCAGGACGAAGCACAGAGCTGCAACGCCGAGATAAATCATCAGCAGACGGGGCGAAGCTTTAAACAGGGTATACCCGGCAAGGATGCCGGGGATCAGGAAGAACATGGCCCAATAGATAAAATCGGAGAATTCGTGGGAGGTTTTCATTCCGCAACCTGTTGGCATAATATCATCCTTTCTTGGCCTCACCTGCGAGCCACGGCTTAATAATATGATCTACTTGTCTTGTGATATATTCTTCGGTACTGAGAGAGGGCAGTACCCCGGCATAGCTCAGCAGTATGGCCATAAACCCCATGGAGTACAGCAGATAAGCGATGTCCTGAACGTGGAGTGAAGGGGACAAATGTCCCTGTTCCTGCATTTGGATGATGGATTCTTGTACCTGAGTGATCATTTGCAGGTCGATACTGAACAGACGCTGCCCCATGGTCGAAGGATTCTCCAGGGCCAATGAGAGGGATTTACCCAGCAGTCTGGAATCCAGTGATAGGAATACCTCGGTATAACGGGCAACCATTTCACTAAGTGCCTTGACTGGATCTTCTGGTTTTGCGGTGAGCAGATCATGGCCCCGGTTCAGCGATTCAATGGCATGCTCGGCCATAATCGCTACCAGGATATCGCCTTTGCTGGCATAGTAATTATAAAGGGTGCCGATGGACACTATGGCATCTTCGGCGATCTGTTCCATAGTGGTCTGCTCGTAGCCGTTATGGGTAAAGAGCCTTTTCGCGCTCTGCAGGATGGCGGTGCTGGTCTGTAGTTTCTTTTTGTCTCTTATGCTGAAGATGTTCACCTCCAAAAAAAATGAACTTGTTATAAATTTATAATGAGTTCAATATGGCGAATTGTCAAGTCATTTTTAGGAAATTTGGGCCATTGAGTTTTTGCTCCCTGATATGATTGAATATACATATTGGAAGAAAATAATACCGGAAAGAGGAGTAAGGGTATGTCTGAGGATAGACATTGCCTCCACACAAAAGAGAGGATATACCCGTCTACATGATGGGAGTCATATTTCTAGGAGTAGTGGCTTGTTTATCGATGGGGGGAGCTATTGCACGGGGCATACTAGGCGAAGGGATACCGGACATCCTAGTCGGACTAGGATCAGCATCAGTCGGTGCCCTGGCAGGATTACTGGCCCCTTCGACAGGCAAGGCTTAAATCAAGGGGGGCGCGATTGCCCCTGAAAATGAGGTGTAATTATGCTGGAGCTTCCTGAGGCCTATATCATTTCAGGCCAGCTCAGGGATATGATAGTCGGGAAAAGCATACAATCAGTAGTGGCGGCAGCCACACCGCACAAGCTGGCCTGGTATAATGGTGACCCCCAGGATTACCCGGCCTTGCTCACTGGGGAGATTATTACCGGAGCACAAAGCTTTGGCGGGTGGATCCAGATAGACGTTGGCAATATCCTCCTGCTATTTTCCGACGGTGTCAATCTGAGATTCTCCCAAGCGGGAGGAAAGCGGGCGGACAAGCACCAGTTGTTAATTGAGTTTAGCGATGGCAGTGCTTTAACTGCTTCCGTACAAATGTATGGCGGGATTCTCTGTTCCCGGAAGGGGCAATTGGATAATCCTTATTATGCTGCAGCCCGAAGCCGGCCTTCTCCATTGTCAGTTGGCTTCGATCAAGACTATTTTGATAAAATGCTTAACGAGGATGCTGTGCAAAAACTAAGCATGAAGGCATTTCTAGCTACGGAGCAGCGCATCCCTGGCCTGGGTAACGGAGTATTACAGGATATTCTATATAATGCTCATATACATCCGAAAAAAAAGGTCAGAGAGCTGAGCGAGAGCGAGAGGCATGACCTGTTCCAATCCGTTCAGGGAACCTTGTTTATGATGGCAATGGAAGGAGGACGTGATACCGAAAAAGACCTGTTCGGTTGTCCTGGAGGCTACCAAACCCGTTTAAGCAAGCATACGAACGGGAAAACCTGTTCCCGGTGCCAGGGCAGTATCCGTAAGGAGAACTACCTGGGCGGAAGCATATATTATTGTGAAGGGTGCCAGGTATTATAATTCTGTTCTCACCGAACAATCAACAGCTTGCTCAGTATCTGGAGAAAGGCCGTTAAATATCACTTCCGGCGAGTTAACAATATTCAGAAAGAAGGCTTGATGATGAAGTCCAATTCCTATGTCAAATCACATGGTTTGGGCAACGAATACGTGATCCTGGATGAGGCCAATATCGATTTTTCCCTGACTGGCAAAGCTATTCGCCGGATATGCAATGTTCACCATGGCATCGGTTCTGACGGCATATTGCTTAGGGTGCCATCATCCCAGGCCGATTTTGCCGTAAGGATATTCAACCCAGATGGTTCTGAGGCAGAGAAGAGCGGCAATGGACTCAGGATCTTCTGTAAATACCTCTTTGACTATGGGTATGCCAGCAATAGCTTTACGGTGGAAACTCGTGGTGGGGTGGTAATTGCAGAGATCATTGAAGAATCGCTAGGCAAGGCTAAGCTGATCAGAGTTGATATGGGACAGGCCACTTTCCGATCGCGGGAGATCCCCGCTAGTTTTTCTCAGGAAGAGGCGCTGGGTGTTGATCTGGCAGTAGCCGACCGGGTGTTTCAAGTCAACTGTGTTTCGGTGGGTAATCCTCATTGCATCATTATAAAGGATAAATTGGATCTTAACGAGATCATGCAATACGGCAGTTTAATCGAAAACCACAAATGCTTTCCCAACCGGATCAATGTCCAGTTTGCCAGAGTTATCTCTCCTGAAGAAGTAGAGATATTGATATGGGAACGAGGAGCGGGATATACTTTGGCATCTGGCAGTTCATCCTGCGCCGTAGCCAGTGCGCTGCGCAAGCTGGGTCTGGTGGAGCAACGTGTGACCATCCATATGCCGGGGGGCCGACTGCAGATTGAAGTCGACGATGATTACAACATTAGAATGACCGGCCCGGTTAGACAGATAGCGGAAGGAGTCCTCGCGGCCGAATTGATTGAGGATCTCGAACTGTAATATTACGTTGGTTCGCTAAGATTCGTCACCATGCTGCAACTTTTTTCAAGTATACAAAAACAAGTGACAGATCCTATGTTACAATTCAATATGACACTCAATATTTTGGAGGGGAACCATGAAGAAGACGTTTATTGAATTGGATCAATTAAAGGATATTGTCAAGGAGTATCCCACCCCATTTCATCTCTATGACGAACGAGGAATAAGAGAAAATGCCCGCCGCCTCTACCAGGCTTTTTCCTGGAACCCAGGTTATAAGGAGTACTTCGCCGTCAAGGCCTGTCCCAACCCTACTATAATGAAAATATTGAAAGAAGAGGGCTGTGGGGCAGACTGCTCATCTTATACTGAGCTGATGTTGAGTGATGCCTGTGGCTATGGCGGTAATGACATAATGTTTTCATCCAATGTCACACCGCGTGAAGATTTTATTCTGGCCAGGCAGCTTGATGCAACCATCAATCTAGATGATATCACCCACATTGATTTTTTGGAAAAAGTAGCCGGCATTCCGGAAACCATTAGCTGCCGGTATAATCCAGGCGGCGATTTTGTCATCAACAACCTGATCATGGACACCCCCGGCGAGGCCAAGTATGGTTTTACCCGGGCGCAACTCTCCGAGGGATTCAAGATACTGCAGGGGAAAGGGGTCAAGCATTTTGGCCTGCACGCCTTTCTAGCCAGCAATTCTGTTGACAACAACTACTACCCTACCCTGGCTCGTATTCTGTTTAAAACCGCGGTCGAACTCAATCAGGAGACCGGGGCCCATATAGCCTTTATCAATTTTTCTGGTGGAATAGGGATACCCTATCATCCTGAACAGGAAGCCCCGGATATCTTTGCTATCGCTGACGGAGTTCGTCAGGTATACGAGGAAATACTGGTGCCGGCTGGAATGGGTGACGTAGCCATCTACACTGAATTGGGACGTTTTATGACCGGGCCTTATGGCTGTCTGGTCACCACTGCCATACATCGAAAGGATATTCATAAGAATTATATCGGGCTGGATGCTTGCGCGGCCAATCTGATGCGTCCGGCTTTGTACAAGGCCTATCATCATATTACGGTTATGGGTAAAGAGAACCAACCAGCCGACCATTTGTATGATGTAACCGGCGGGCTGTGTGAGAATAATGATAAATTCGCCATCGATCGTATGCTGCCTGCTGTAGACATAGGGGATCTACTGGTTATCCATGACACTGGTGCACATGGATATGCCATGGGTTACAACTATAACGGGAAACTGCGTTCAGCAGAAGTGTTACTGAGAGAAGACGGAAGTGACCAATTGATAAGGCGCGCTGAGACACCAGATGACTATTTTGCCACCTTCGACTTTGATGACACCATTTACACCAAATTAGTTTCCACAAGGAAAATACGTTAGAGATTCGGATATTTCAGGGCTCAAAAAAGGCTGCATGATTGCAGCCTTTTTTTGCGCATCTTCTCCCCTGGAACAGGTAACACTACTATTAAAATTTCCGGGTGAGATGCTCATGAAACGTTTATTTATTCTAGGCTTTATTATGGGAATGGTCTACTTTACCCTGGAAGGCTTCTGGCGCGGCTGGACTAATATCACCATGTTGTTTGTCGGAGGGTTGTGCGGGGTCATTGTTGGGTCACTGAACGAATATCCCGACTATATAAATCTTAAGGTCTGGCAGCAGACACTGGTAGCGTGGCCATTAGTATTGATCGTTGAATTTGTCTCTGGTCTGGTCTTGAATGTCTGGCTGGGTCTGCAAATCTGGGATTACACGGGAACACTGGGAAGCCTCTACGGGCAGGTAAGCCTACCTTACGCTTTGTTGTGGCTGCCCCTGATACCCTTTGGCATCTGGCTGGATGACTGGCTGCGCTGGAAGCTCTTTGATGAAGAAGAGCCGCCCAAACTGGAAAGTATTTACCGTGACCTTATAAGATTGAGATAAAAAACATTATATCCACCTTTCCAACACCTCTTTATTCAATCTGGTTGGCAGCGAATAACTTAATCTTGCTAAAACACTTCTTAAACTGCTAGGGTTAGGGTGAATAGAAAGCAGGTTACCCTGATTCTTACCTTCATAGGCTGGGCTGTTGTTTTCTGGCAGCCGCTTTCTGATGTTTTATTCAAGAAACTTTCAGGACGTATTCAGCCATTTTTCAGGTAGCTGGATAATACTAGTATTTAGATTGGGAGCAGGTGGTGCAGCAAGATGCAGCAATTAAAAGGAATCAAGATCCTGGTGGTCGATGATGAGCCTAATATATTGCAGTTCCTCGAGATGGGCCTGCAGAATGAAGGATTCGAGGTCCAAACGGCTCAGGATGGCATGACGGCCATGACTCTGATCAAGGCTTTTCAGCCACATGTGGTGGTATTGGATGTTATGATGCCGGGAATGGACGGGTTTGAGGTTTGCCGGCTGCTGAAAAAGTCTGAAAATGTAGCAGTCATTATGTTAACTGCGCGGGATGAAGTCGATGACCGGGTCAAGGGGTTGACCATAGGAGCAGATGATTACATGGTCAAACCCTTTAGTTTTGAAGAGTTGCTGGCTCGGATCCATGCAAGAATTAGGAACCAGTTTCCCACACTTTTTGGCGAAGTGGTGCTGGGTCCTTTTCAAATAGATGATCGACGGAAGGAGATCAGGCTGGAGCAGAGGGTACTGGAGCTTTCTCCCACAGAATATGAATTGCTCAAGTACCTGGTACTTAACCATGGACTGGTTCTTAGTAAGAATCAAATACTTGACCGGGTTTGGGGCTACGATTTTGGCGGGGAAAAGAATATTGTCGAGGTTTACATAAGGTCATTAAGAGATAAGCTGAACGACAAGGACCACCAATTGATCAAGACGCTGCGGGGGGCGGGTTATCGAGTGGACTTACCGTAGGGTTATGGGTGTTTTGTAGGGGCGGATTCTATATCCGCCCACAGGATATGAGCTCGGATATGGCCCCCCTTACATTTGGCCCGGTGTTAATTGTGGTTGGTTTTTTTCGAGGGAGCAGGGGATTTGAAGCAAGGGTTTAGTATTATTAAGCGAATATTATCGCCCAATTCGCTCAGGGTGCAGCTATTGGCCAGGTCCTTGTTGATTCTTGCTGTACTGCTGGTTTTGGTAGGGGTTCTGCAGTATGGCATTATGAAGGATCTGGTATACCGCGACAAGGCTCAAACCTTGCGCAGTATAGCCATGTCTGCACCTCCCTTGCATATGAATCCCTTTAAGCGTGATAATGATGGGGATTTTGGTGACCGTCCCACTATTTTTTTAGGCGATGCCAGTCTGGCATATATCGATAATCAGGGCAATTTTTCAGTAGTTACTCAGGCAAGAGATGGCAGCGATCCTCCGCAATTGTCACGTAAGCAATACCAGGCTATACTGCAGGCAGGCAGAGCGGAAGGATACATTATTACCAAAGCAAATGGAATTGAACAAATGGTAGTACTGCATTACACCCGCGGCCCTTTCGGGGTAAGTCGAGGTCTGATAGAAATCAGTACTCCGACCGAACCGCTTAAATCCTTGCTATTAAGCCAGCTCCTGGACTATTTGTTATTGGCTCTGGTAGCACTAGTGGTTGGACTCCTGACCTATCTGCCGGTAATACGAAAAGCCCTCGATCCTCTTTCCAACATGGTGAAAACCGCTGAACAGATCGACGCCGGGCGTCTGTCTACCCGATTCTATACTGAAGAAGGCCAGACCGAGATCGATAGCCTGGCCGAATCATTCAACGGTATGTTAGAACGACTGGAGGCGTCTTTTGCCGCGGAGAAGGAAACGCAGGAGCAGATGCGACGTTTCATTGCTGATGCCTCACATGAATTGCGTACACCACTAACTTCGATAAACGGTTTTTTGGAGGTTTTACTCCGGGGGGCGGCTAATCAGCCGGAAAAACTGCACCAAGCCCTGGAGAGTATGCACAGCGAGGCACAGAGACTAAAGAAATTGGTGCAGGATCTGCTGCTTTTAACCAAAATGGATAGAGCGCCGCAAGCCGAATTGCTGCCGGGTCGGCTGGAGGAGTTGATCAGGGATATGGAACCTCAGTTAAGGGTGTTGGCAGGTGACCGCCGGGTCGAATTAGATTTGCAGGGCCAGGGCAACTGCCGCTTCGACGAAGATAAGATCCGGCAGGTTATTTTGAACCTGTTCCAAAATGCGGTCCAGCATACCGGTGATGAAAATGGTCTGATCAGGATCACTCTGAAACAGGAAGGGCAGGGAGTCCAATTGAGCATCGAGGATAATGGGCCGGGCATATCCGGGAAACACCTGCCGCATATTTTTGAGCGCTTCTATCGGAGCGACAGCTCCCGCGCGCGTAAGCATGGAGGAGCTGGCCTGGGTCTGGCCATAACTCAATCTATTGTAGAACTCCATCATGGAACCATCGAGGTGAACAGTCAGGAGAACCAGGGCACCAGCTTTAAAGTTTGGTTCCCGGCTGGTTAATATACAACACATCAAGCAGATATATAATGCCGCTGCTTCACAGCAGTTGCATTCTTCTATTCAGCATTTATTCAGCTAGTTCTTAAATAATAATAACGTTAAAGGTGAGTTTCGTCCGATAAAAAATCAGCTCCAACTTTGAAGGTGGAGCTGATTTCATGTAGTTTAATCGCGTCGAGCCTTGAGCAGTTCCAGCAGGGTCTTCTTTTCATTAAGGGCCGGGTTATCTACTACCTTGTCCAAGAGGTAATCCAGAGCTTCGCCGATCGTTTCACCGGCATCGTAGCCCAGGACCATGAGGTCATAACCGCTGATGTCGAGGTCATGGGCTGTTAGCGGTTCGCGTCGTGACAGCATTTCCCAGCATTTGTTCCTGACATGTATGATTCGATCAATATCACGGCCTGAACGCCCGGAACCCTTTATGTCAGCCAGCTGCAATTCAAACAGATTATCCAGATTGCCGGGACCGACCCGACGAATCAGGCGTTTGATACTAAGTTCACTGACATTATCGTAGTTGTTCATATGCTCCTTGATCAAGGCACATACCGCATTAAGAGTCTTGCGATCAAAATTCAGACGGGTGAGTATCTGCCGGGAAGTCTGGGCGCTAAGACTGGCATGGCCATAACAGTGGCCTTCGCCCTTCTCATCCAGAGTCAGGCAGTTGGGCTTATCGATATCGTGGAACAAAGCGGACAGTCGCAATGCCAGATTGGCTTTCGTATGGTCCAGTACCGCCAGGGTATGATCAAAGACGTCTTTATCATGAAAGGAGCTATGGGTATCAAACCCGATGGTCGGCAGAAGCTCGGGAATCAGCTTTTCCAGCAGCCCCAATTCCAGCAGGCGGCGGACAGAGGTCGACGGAGCCTCGGTGAGCATGAGCTGAGTTAGTTCATTGGCGACCTTTTCGGAACTGTCAAACGATAGTTGGTCTTTTTGCTCAACAATGGCCTGGAGCAAGCTATGGTCCATTTTAAAACCTAATTGAGCCTCAAAACGTACTGCACGCAGCATACGGACCGGGTCCTGAGATATTTTTTCTGTACAATCACCAGCACATTTTATGACCTGGTGCTTGATATCTTCCCAGCCGTTAAAGGGGTCGACCAGTCCGGTCTTTTCGCTGTAAGCGATGGAGTTCATCGTAAAATCATTAAAGCTCAGTTCTTCTTCGATGTCGTCGGAAAAGCGGTTTTCTTCTCCGGTGCGAAAGGTATTTATGCGGTAATTGTTGCCCTGAAATATCAGAGAGATGCTGCTGTAGTCCTTATAGGCAGGCACGGCTGTGAATCCTTTCCGATCATCGAATAGCTGTACGATGTCCGGGGGCAAGGCGTTAGTGGTCAATTCCCAGCAAATAGGTTTGACTCCCCGCAGCGAATCCCGGATGCAGGCTCCATAAACGAAGGCTTGATAGCCGGCCGAGTCCAAGATGTTGAGTATAACCGCAACATTTGAAGGTATATCGATTTTCATGTTAAACCCCCATTTAGATTTACTGCTAGTATAGTGATTCGCCAGCTTTGAATTATTTCCTGCCGGAAACCATCAAATATACATATCCCGGATAGATGCTGCAGCTCTCTGAATAGTAATTCTCTCGGGGGTTAACACTAAAGTAGAATGAGCTGATTCAAGGAGAAATCATATGATTCTGGTAATTATCCGCACATTGATCCTCTATACCACAGTAGTCATAGTACTGCGAATAATGGGCAAACGACAGATCGGCCAACTGCAGCCTTATGAACTGGTAGTTATAATTATGATTTCTGAATTGGCTGCTATACCGATGCAGAACACCGGCGTACCTATCCTCAATGGTCTGGTCCCTATCTTTGTTCTGTTTGCTGCCGAGGTTACCCTTTCATATATCGCTCTGAAAAGTGAAAAAGCCCGGGGAGTCATCTGCGGTAAGCCGAGCATCCTCATTGCCAACGCGCGTATAAACGAAGAAGAGATGCGGAGGCTGCGGTTCAATATCAATGAGTTATTGGAAGAACTCCGCTTGAAGGATGTAACTGATATCAGTGATGTGGAATACGCCATACTGGAAACCGGCGGTCAGCTATCGGTAATCCTAAAATCGCAGAAAAGACCGGTAGAGCCGGCCGATCTGGGAATCGCCACCCCTTATGAGGGTTTATCGACGACAGTGGTGATCGATGGAGTGGTTATCCCGGAAAACCTGAAAAAAGTATTCCTTAGTATCGATTGGTTGAAGGCCGAGCTGAGTAAAGATGGAGTAAGACGTTTGTCGGATGTATTCTTTGCCAGTGTTAATCCTCAGGGAGAACTCTTTTATCAACTGAAACAATCGTAAGAAACAGAGGGGGACTATGCTTGAAGTTGTTAAGCTGTATCGGCGTGATGCTAGGCCTGCTGATTGGCGCCGGCTTTTGGATAAATAACTCATTGCAGGAGTCTACTGATCGCCTGTCCAACCAAATCCAACAAGTGAGCAATAGTATTCAGCAGGGAGACTGGTCTGGTGCCCGCCGCTCAAGCGACAAGCTGCAAAGAAGCTGGGAAAAGGATGCCCGCTGGTGGCCGGTGGTTCTGGATCATCAGGAAATCGATAATATTGAATTTACTATGTCCCGTACTAGTGAATATGTCAGGAATCAGGACCCGGCGTTGGCCCAGGGACAATTAGCCGAGCTGAAGCTGATGGTGGAACATATACCCCGTAAGGAAGAGGTCAATCTGGAAAACATCCTCTAAGACTTGGGTGGCATGAGCCAGGCCCTCAAGGATGAATAGTCAATCAGACCGCCTTCTGCTACAGGAACTAGCGCACTTCCCGTTCGGATAACCGGATGATGGTTGCCGGTGTATGTCACCCGTAAGGAAACTTGATACTCTTGGGATGAAGACTCTTTAATACTGTTAATACGTATCGATTCTATAGAATCGATATCCTCTATCAGAGCAGGGATATCCGCCGGAGAGACCATCCGGCTGGTAATGGTTTTATCTCCTTGACCAAGGGCAGTGAAGAAGGTCATGATAATTTGCCGGGCGGGCAGTGTGGAGAGTTTCTTATCCAGGATTCCGGCTGATTTCCAGATCATCATCTGGTGAGCGGTATCAACCTGGCCGCTGCCGTGGGTCTTACTGTCTCTAAAATGAAGGCAAAAGTGTCCATTAAAGCGGTTGCCGCGAATAGCGCCTGCTCCATGCGGCATGCCTGCCATTGAAGCCGCTATCTTGCTACCATCTGCCAGTGTCAATATAACCGCCCGCCGCCGCCAACTCCATTGGCCGTTATAGATATCTTTCATGATAGCCGTATCACCGGCAGTCAGCGGTTGTACATCCGCGTGTCTGCTGCCTGCTCGCCGCTGGACTTTGAAGCTTTTCCCAGTGTCGAAATCGATGATAGTAGCCTTGGCATAACGAGGGAAAATTCGGTTTACCTCTTGCCAGGTAATATATCGACCATGCTCCACGGTCGGTTTGTTGGGATGGGATGGTCTCTGTTTCGATGGCGTACACATGACCAGAGCCAGGCAGCCAGCTCCCAGCAGCAAGGCCATACCTATAAGAACCCACCGATATCTACTAAGATTGATCACCATTCTCCAGCTATCCTTTGCCAAATTCTTATCTGACAAAGTATATTCAGTATTGACCCGAACATGATAAAAGTATGGCGACATCTGGCGGCAAAGGTTAAGATCGCTTGCTATTTCAATAATTCGTAATGCATAGAGTCGCTGTAGCTGTTGCCCCAGCTAAAACCGGCCGGTTTAAAAGCCTTTTCCCAAAGGATCAGGTTGGGATCGGCTGGTTCCTTGCCCGGATTGACATAGCGATAGTGGTCTGCGGCATTGATATCTATAGCAATTCCCCAGGAATGGTTGCTGATTCCCCGGGTCGGGCTCCAATTTACATGGCGAGTGACAAAGGTTCCGTCCATAGATTTGACCAGGCTGAGCAGGGGAACCTCCCGACCATTAACCACAGCTGTGCCGTTATTAATATAATTGAAGGCAGTGATAAAGTTGTCGGCAGCGTTCTTATGTACCTGGACCTTACGGTTTATGCCAGGCAATACGATAGTGACGATATTGGCCTCCACCCATTGGGGATCTATTTCGATCCTCCCGCCGTAGGTATCACGGTAATGAAATTGTCCGAAAGTTCCCTTATCCTTGCTGAGCATAGGATAGCTGTCATTTATGTATGTATTGGGGGCTCGCGAAACCTTGGTCCCAGTCCCAGCCTGTACTACTTGGTTTTCCGCCGGCTTCACCGGGGGCGTTTGCGTGGCTGGTGCTGCCGCCTGAATTACTGGCGGTATCTGCTGTTCAACTTCAACCGGGTTTTCCCGTGATTCCACGTCGGATTTCCCGGTCGAATTTGCGCTCTTATCAGCTTTATCTGTTGGAGGTAAAGCTTTTTCTTCAAGGGAATCTGCGGATTTGGATTGGTCAACAGCCACGTGGACAGGAGCCGGGGATGAGCAGGGTGGGGAGTTGTTATCATAATAGAAATAGCCCGCAACTAGAGCCAGGGCCGCCAGTGATAAAAGGATAAAAGATTTTCGCGGAAGCTTGTATTGCATAAATTACCTCGATTCTTAGCCTATATAGTCTGCAATTACCATGAAGTTCAACTCGATCCTCATTTGCATTCAATTTTATCGGTTGTATTCATTTAGGGTCAAAGGTAATTATAGACAAGCTGGCAGCTTACTCGCCAAAGACTAACCATGTTCATCCGTGCATCGGTCCCGTTTTTTGTATTGACCGAATTGCCAGCGTACAATATGATTAACGTCAAACATTTTATCTGAGGTGAATTGTTATGTTAGAAAAAATCCGGACAGCTTTGGACAGTCTGGTGTTATACCGGGGGCTGCTGCAGGATCCTGTGGTGGCTAGCTTGCGGAGGTTTGCGGATATGCCAGCTCTGTCAGCCTGGCACGAGTTTGCTTATTCCCTTTACCAGACCGGGCATAGCTATCAGGAACACTGGCTGGAATTGATCAGGTGCGCCGATAATCCTTTCACCAGTCAGGCTGAGTTTTCTGTTGGGCAAGACCTCTCATCGACACTGCTTCGAGCTGCTGCCCATGACCTTACCTGTCTGCAATCCCTGTATTTTCTGGACCTGGCCGAGCTGTTGGCGGAATCAGGATTGGGTACAGATTTAGCCCAATTAATACTGTACAAAATACCGGATGATTACCGGGAGGCGCTGCCGCTGCTTGACTCGCATATCTGGAGAGAGCTGGCCGGACCAATGGTGACCTATTACCGGGAACATTCCCGGGGGATGCTGGCCAGTCATCGCGCTTTGCATTGGGATAGTTCTCGGGGCTTGCAGGCGGTGGCCAACCCGGACCCGATTAGTCTGGATGATCTGATCGGTTACCGGAGCCAGAAGGAACAGGTGCAAAGCAATACGGAACGTTTTCTTCGCGGGGAACCGGCTAATAATATCCTGCTGTATGGCAACCGGGGGACTGGTAAATCCAGCATGATTAAAGCCCTTTTGAACCGATATCGGGGTGATAAACTTGCCCTGGTCGAGGTATATCGGAATGATTTAGCCGATTTACCCATTCTGACTGCACAGCTCAGGAGCTATAATGTCTATTTCATTATTTTTGTAGATGATCTGTCTTTTGAAGATTATGAAAGTGATTATAAGGGCCTGAAGGCGGTAATGGAGGGTAGTCTGGAAGGTCGGGCTCCCAATGTTCTCATATACGCCACCTCCAACCGTCGTAACCTGATCCGGGAGAGCTTTGCTGACCGTACTTATGTGGACGAAGAAATACATGCCCGCGATACCATGGAAGAAAAATTGTCTCTGGCCGACCGCTTTGGTCTGACCATAACCTTTCCTGCCCCCAGTCAGCAACAATACCTGGAGATAGTTGAGGGTATGGCCGAGCGTCGGCATTTAAATATGGATCCGGAACTGCTGCGTCGGCGAGCTCTTGAATGGGAGCGTGCGCACCACGGGCCTTCCGGTCGGACGGCTCGACAGTTCCTTGATTCCTTAAAACACTCAGAATAATATGCCGCCTGGTCAAGCCGGGGTAGCCTCTGATGGTCGGCCAGTAAACTGACTGTTATACAGTTCGGCGTAGAAGCCACCCTGAGCTAACAATTCGCTGTGTGTGCCTTTTTCTATGATCTCTCCGTGGTTCATCACCAGTATCAGATCCGCGTCGCGGATAGTAGAGAGCCGGTGCGCTATTACGAAGCAGGTCCGTTTTTTCATCAGAGCCAGCATGGCTTTTTGGATATATACTTCGGTACGGGTATCGACGTTACTGGTGGCTTCATCCAGAATAAGTACAGCCGGATCGGCCAAAATCGCCCGGGCAATGGTCAGGAGCTGCTTTTGTCCCTGAGATATATTCGAGGCTTCTTCGTTTAGGATAGTGTGGTAGCCGTCGGGCAGGGTACGGATGAAATGATCAGCATGCGCGGCCCGGGCTGCCTGCACTATTTCTTCTTCGGTGGCCCCTTCCAGACCATAGGCGATATTGTCCCGTATTGTACCGTTGAAAAGCCAGGTATCCTGCAATACCATCCCGAAGATGCGCCGGAGTGATCCTCGTTTAATATCCCGGATATCAACGCCATCTAGTGTTATTCTTCCCCCGCTAATTTCATAGAAACGCATCAAAAGGTTTACCAGGGTGGTCTTGCCGGCGCCGGTAGGGCCTACGATAGCAATGGTTTGCCCGGAGCGCACATCGATGTTCATATCCTCGATCAATGGCATATGCGGATTATAGCTGAAGCGGACGTCTTCGAAGCGAATTTCACCCCGGGTATTTTCCAGCTCCACGGCATCTGGAAGGTCCGGGATCTCTTCCTCTTCATCCAGGATCTCAAATACTCTTTCCGCCGAAGCGATAGTAGATTGAATGATATTAATGATATTGGCGGTTTGCACGATGGGTTGAGTGAATTGCCGCGAATACTGCATGAAAGCCTGGAGATCACCGATAGCCAGGGTTCGGTGGGTGACGAAAATGCCGCCTGCCACACTGACCAGAACATATCCTATATTATTGATCAGGGAGAGCAAAGGCATGATGACCCCGGAGATAAATTGAGCCTTCCAGCCTGCTTCATAGAGCTCATCATTAACACCGGCGAACTTGGCCAGGGCTTCCTTCTCATGACCGAAGGCCTTGACTATCTGGTGTCCGGTGTACATCTCTTCCACATGTCCGCTAAGCTCGCCCAGAGATTTCTGCTGGCCAATAAAGTACTGTTGTGATCGTTTTGCCGCGGCTTTGGTGACCAAGGCTGATAAAGGCAAAACCATCAGGTAGATCAGGGTCAGCCATGGGCTGATCGTCAGCATCATAATCACTACTCCGACCAAAGTCACCACTGAGGTGATCAGTTGGGTAAGGCTCTGCTGGAGAGTCGTGGCGATGTTGTCTATATCATTGGTCACTCGACTCAGGATATCGCCATGAGTACGAGCATCATAAAACTGCAAGGGCAAGCGAGCCAGTCTATCGTTTATATCACGGCGCATGGCATAGACCGTCTGCTGCGCCACGCCCGCCATAATATATTGCTGAATATAGGCGAAAACTGCACTGCTTATATACAGGGCGGCCAGTATAAGCAGGATATGACCAATGTAAGTGAAATCTACGCTGGCACCCGGTAAATGGCGTAATTTAGCCAGCAGGTTTTCAAAAAGCCTGGTGGTGGCCATACCCATTATTTTGGGACTAAAAATGCTGAAGACCGTGCTCGCCATGGCCAGCAGCAATACCATCAATAATCGGTATTTTCTGGGGGCCAGGTAGGCCAGGAGGCGGCGGAAGGTGCCCCGGAAATCCTTTGCCTTCTCGGCTGGCCGGGTCATCGGCCCCATGGGTCCACCTCTCATATGCCCCGATTCATGCTGGTTGGTTTCTCTGCGTTTTTCACTCATGCCAGTTCCTCCTCGGAAAGCTGGGATAAAACGATCTCCCGGTAAACACTGCGGGAGCCCATTAACTCCTGGTGAGTTCCCATCCCGGCTATCTGACCATCGTTCATTACTATTATCTGGTCGGCGTCCATCACAGTACTCACCCTTTGGGCAATGATCAGGACTGTTGAATTGATGGTATTCTTACGCAGGGCGGCTCGTAATTTGGCATCTGTCTTGAAATCAAGGGCAGAGAAACTATCATCAAAGATCAGAATTTCCGGTTGCCTTACCAGAGCACGGGCAATGGATAAACGCTGTTTCTGACCGCCAGAAACGTTGATACCTCCCTGCTCTATCTGAGAAGCAAGACCGTCCTGCATCTCACTGATGAACTCCGCAGCCTGAGCAGTTAATGCCGCCTGGAGGATTTCTTCATCACTGGCATTCTGTTTTCCGAAGCGGATGTTTTCGGCAATGGTACCGGAAAACAAGACGGATTTTTGGGGTACAAAGCCGATGCGGGAGCGCAGATCCTCCTGAGTAAGATCTCGGACATCTATCCCGTCGACTTTTACAGCTCCGGAGTCGACATCATAAAAACGAGGGATAAGGCTGACCAGTGCAGTCTTGCCTGAACCGGTACTGCCAATAATAGCCGTAACCTCACCAGGGTTGGCTTGGAAACAGATATGGCTTATGGCCGGTTCCTCAGCACCGGGAAAACTGAAGGTTACATCGTTGAATTCTAGGTGTCCCCGCCGGGTTGGCGGCGATTTTGCAGGTATAGGATCGATTATTCGGGGTGTAGTCTCCAATATCTCATTTATCCTGACGGCTGAAGCAGAAGCCCGGGGAACCATGATGAACATCATGGAGAAGATGAGCAGCGAGATCATGATCTGCATGGCATACTGGATGAAGGCCATCAGAGATCCCACCTGCATGCCGCCGTTGTCTATACGAATACTGCCAAACCAGATGATGGCGATCAGGGTAAAGTTCATCACCAGCATCATGGAGGGCATCATGCCTGCCATCAGTTTATTTACTCGAATAGCATTCTCAGTGAGGTCGCTATTAGCCAGATCAAAGCGCCGCTGTTCCCATTCTATGCGGTCGAAGGCTCGAATCACTCGAATTCCCATTAAGTTTTCCCGCAAGACCAGGTTGACCTTATCCAGTTTAATCTGCATCAGTCTAAATAGCGGGATAGCCTGGTTGAGAATAAGAAAGATCAGGCCAGCTATCAAAGGAACCGCAACTGCCATCACCAGGGATAAGGGAGGGTCTTTGGAGACGGCCATAATAATGCCGCCGATGCACATCAATGGCGCCATAAACATCATACGCATGATCATGAAGGTTAGCGTTTGCATCTGGGTGATATCGTTGGTAGTCCGGTTAATTAGGGTAGCGGCACCGAATTGATTGAATTCCTGCAGAGAAAAGCTCTCTACGCGGGCAAAGACCTGCTGACGCAGCAGATGGCCGAAGCCAACCGCAGTTTTCGAGGCTAGGAAGCTGACGCCGATAGAGCACAGCGTTCCCAAGGCAGTTATAAGCAGCATATAGGCGCCGGTGCGGATGATATAGGCAGTGTCCCCTTTAACGATACCGATATCAACGATATCAGACATCAGAGTCGGCAGGTATAACTCGGACATAACCAGCATAAACACCAGCATGACTATAGACACGATGGAAAACGTGAATGGCTTAAGATACCTGTACAGTTTAAGCATCAATATTCCTCCGAGGCCGATCGGCCAATGCCAGTTTTATGTCTTCCAGTCCCTCTACCAGACTGTGCGCTCTGTCAGCGGGTATATCTGCTACCAGCTCACCGATCGCCGCCCGGATTTCCTGGCGTAATTCAGCTAGGAAGCCGCCAATGGCCGGAGTCAAGTATAGCCGAAGTATTCTCTGATCGGTTTTATCAGGCTGTTTTTCCACCCATCCGCGTTCCTCAAGATCCCGCACCAGATTGGAAATATGCGACTTGGCCATATCGATTCGCCGCGATAGCTCGCTGATGGTAATACCGGGTTCGTTTCTCAGTTCCCTGGCAATAATCATGGAGGATACCGGAATATCATGGGCATTCAATATTTCCTTGACATACTTGCTCATATCGCGGTTTACCTCGCGTAGCAAGTCGATTAGCTGTTCGTGAGGAAAATCCAACTTTGCCAACTCCTTCGGATAAGGTGGAGCAATGTTATTATTAAAATTGTTCTGTACAGAACGAATTATAATCGCATTTGTAGGCCTATGCAATAGTAGATTAGAGCAGCTAAGCACAAAATAAGGAAGATTAACTCACTTTCTTCTGGTATTATGTGTTGTGCCTGACTATAATAAAGAAGTTGTCTAATTCAATATTGAGATCGGGTCCGGTATCCGGATTTTAAACAAGGGAAGGAACAATATGAAACGGGAACAAATCAGAAATCTAGCCATCATCGCTCATGTTGACCATGGCAAGACCACCCTGGTAGATGGCATGCTCAGGCAAAGCGGTGTGTTTCATGAGCGCCAGGTGGTTGAGGAACGGGTCATGGACCGTAACGACCTGGAACGTGAGCGGGGCATCACCATTATGGCCAAGAATACTGCGATCATCTATAATGATTATCGCTTGAATATCGTGGATACCCCTGGACATTCCGATTTCGGCGGGGAAGTGGAACGCATCGTTCAGATGGTCGACGGGGTTTTACTGCTGGTAGATGCCCTGGAAGGGCCTATGCCGCAGACCCGCTTTGTCTTAAAGAAGGCTTTGGCCGCAGGGCTTTATCCTATTGTGGTAATCAATAAAATCGATCGTCCACAGGCTCGCCCGGAAGAGGTATTGGATGAGGTATTGGAATTGTTTATGGAGTTGGAAGCGAATGACGAGCAGCTGGATTTTCCGGTTATCTATACCAATGCCCGTACCGGTATTGCTTCGCTGGAACCGGATGTTAATGGTCAGAATCTGAAACCTTTGTTTGAAATGATCATCGAAAAGATTCCTGCACCGACCGGGGAACCAGATCAGCCCCTGCAGGTAGGGGTAAGCATGATCGATTATGATACCTATGTGGGACGTCAGGCGGTAGGCAGGATCCATAATGGCACCCTGCGCCTGCGCCAGGAGGTAGTATTGGCCAGCAGCAACGGGACTAGTAATCGCCAGCGCATCAGCGGACTGTTTGTTTTTGACGGTCTGAAAAAAGTGGCGGTGGAAGAAGCCAGCGTTGGCGAAATCGTTGTTATTACCGGTTTGGATGGTTTCAATGTCGGTGATACGGTATGTGAACCCGATTCGGCAGTAATGCTTGATTTTGTGGCTATCGACGAACCCACCGTGGCGGTAGCCATCCAGGTCAATAAAAGTCCTTTTGCCGGCCGGGAAGGCACTTATGTTACTTCGCGCAAACTTGGGGAACGCTTGATCCGAGAACTGGAGTCCGACGTCAGTTTACGGGTGGATAGCACTGACTCGCCGGACACCTTCGCCGTAGCCGGTCGGGGTGAATTGCATATATCCATATTGATAGAGACTATGCGGCGGGAAGGCTATGAGTTCGAAGTATCTCGTCCACAGGTAATTGAACGTATTATTGACGGTAAAATCTGCGAGCCTATTGAAGAGCTGACTATTGAAGTACCGGAGGAATATGTGGGCATCGTGATGGAGCGCCTGGGACCCCGCCGCTGTGAGATGGTAAATATGACTCAGAAGAGTGATGGGATGATGTACCTGGAGTTTCTGGCGCCTACCCGTGGGCTGTTTGGCTTTCGTTCGGATTTTATGACTGATACCCGGGGCATGGGAACCATGCACCATCTATTTCATTCCTATGCACCACATCGCGGTGAGATCATGACACGGCAGAAGGGCTCCCTGGTAGCCCATGAACCCGGTGATACCACCGCTTATGGTCTGGAAAACGCTCAGGAACGTGGGGAGTTGTTTGTCGGGCCTGGTCTGGCGGTTTACCGTGGCATGATTGTCGGCGAGAACTCCCGTCCGAATGATATAGTGGTCAATGTCTGCAAGAAGAAACACCTTACTAATATTCGCAGTTCCAGTTCGGATATGGCTATCAAGCTTACTCCTCCGCGGGCTATGAGTCTGGAACAGTGTCTGGAATTCATTACCGATGATGAACTGGTGGAGGTTACCCCGCAGTCGATCCGCATGCGCAAACAGAGTATTAATTAGCCTGAATAGAACTGATCACCTGGTCGGCAGTAATAGCTTGGACCAGGTGATTTTTTATACAATTATACACTAGGACTTATGGGAAGAGGGGACCGGACTTCTGCAACAGATAAGCTAGGACAATTGTCGCATAAAGGAATATAAAGAAATAAAATGTCATAATAAATAAATATGGTAAAATAAGAATATAGTCTGTGTTTGTCAGTTAATAAAAGAACCAACGAGGTGATGTTAATATGGAATCAGGAGCGACCCAGACGAGAGCCAAAAATCCGTCATCCCCAGGTGAAACAGGGGTAACGATCGATATCTTCCTTCGACAGTCGGATATTCCAGAGCAGCAGGCAGAGATCCTTCAGACCAATCTCGCAACATTTATGAAAAACCAAAAAAAAGATCTGTTTGATAGCGACTCCCGCAAGGTCAGAGATAGCATCAGCAGCATCTTCTTCGATATATACGAGACAGTATTCAAAAAGACCCTCACCCATTTGGATGACAACTCGGAAGCCTATCGTTGTTTCCTGACTACCTGTCACATTGATAAGGATTTACTCACCCCCGAACAGGACCGGGAGCTAAATTCTTTGGTCACCACGCCGCTGGGTGCAAGCAAGGAGGGTATATATACCTTAAACGAATGGTTGGAGAAGATCTATACAAGTGAAAAGGACCCATCGGTCAACGAGTTCGGACAGGATTATTTCGAGGTATTCCGCGAAAAGAAGAAGCGCGGTGAGGTCACGGAAAAGGACCGTATCTCCTATGAAGGAGACCGGGATGCACGACTCAAACACGAGATAGAAAATTTATTTAAACTGGGTCAACGCTTATGTTACGGACAAATGCACGGTTATTTACCTATACTGCATAGTGGGATGATCAGCAGCAGTCTGCAGCAGGCTCTGGTTACCCCGGAGAAGCTGGCAAAGAGTCTTAGAAAGATTCTGGATGTCGATTACTCTGCATTCCATCGAGAAATAGTCTATAGTAACAGCGGCAAGAATATCAAGAATGAGCTGGTTATGATGCCGGTCAGACCGGATATCATTCTAATGCCAACCTTTGGGACCCGAGCGGTCATGTGGCAGGAATTGACCGGAAAGGCTAAAAATACTCCTGGACGTATTCTATTTCCGCTTTTCACCACGGAGGACTTGGATGATATGATGGCGGAAGTAGTTGCCAAGTTTCGTTGGAGCCTATCCAAGAGTATGGTCGGATTTATCCGGCAGGACACTCAAACGCACAATCTTTTTACTGATTATTATGATTACCTGCAATTCTATAAGAAGAATCGTGATCTCTCTACAGAAGCCCGCGAAAAGGTTAAAACCCAGGTCGACAAGTACCGCAATAATGTGGCGGAGATTTTTGCTGCTGATTATCAGACCTGGATCAACTATGAATCCAAGGGGTTGGTTCGATTAAATAAGGTAGCCCGCAGTATTATGCTTAAGTATTGCCCCTTTTCAGCAGAAATCAGGAACGAGCTGATTAGACACCCTCTTTATAGTAAAGAAATCACTAGCTTCAATGCCAATCTGGCCAGGCAGGCGAAGATAACTGAGGCGCGCTATGCCAGGCTTAGAAAACCGAATGTTCCCCTGGATCGCGAGTTGGAGGAGCATCTTGCCGATTTAAATATGTAGCGACAAAAAAGGTGCCATGAGTGCTTAACGCACATTTGGCAAGCGGTGGACTGTTATTGGGCTATTCGTTATTACTGTTGGTGCGGAATATCTCGTCAAACTCGTCGGCAATGGTGATGAAGGCATTGAGTACTGAAGGATCGAAGTATTCGGGCATGGTTCGTCCATCTCCCTGGGTAATGATTTCCAGGGTTCGAAAGTGAGTGAAACTTGGTTTATATGGACGCTTACTGCGCAGCGCGTCATATTGATCACAGATGGCTACTATACGGCCTTCAATGGGGATTTCCTCTCCTTTAAGACCGCGGGGGTAGCCAGATCCATCCCACCTTTCGTGATGGGTAAGAGAAATGGATTCGATCATGCGGATCTGCTCGTATTTAGAATTGGCCAGAATATTGGCTCCAGTCAGAGTATGGTTTTTCATAATTTCGAATTCTTCTTCGCTGAGTGGTCCGGGTTTTAAGAGTATCTGATCGACGATCCCGATCTTTCCTATATCATGCAGGGGAGCGGCAAAGGCGATACTCTCTACGAATTTGTTCGGCATTCCCAACTCGCGGGCCAGCCGCGGAGCGTATATCCCCAGCCGCTTATTATGCATCCCGGTATCCAGATCACGCAACTCAGCAGCTGCTGACAGTCGCGAAGCCATCTCATTATTTAAATCATGCAATGCCCTCAGAGCCTCGGAAAGCTCGCGGGTACGGGCAGCCACGGTCTGTTCCAGGGTATTCTTGTAGTCCTGTTCCAATCGATGAAAATTAGTCAGGCGGATAGCCTTGTCCAGGACGAGCAGAAACTGCTTGAGATCCAAAGGTTTCAATACAAAATAGTCGACGCCGATGTTGATCAACTCTAACATATAGCTAGCTTCGTCGTGCGCCGAGATCACCATAATGACTTGTTGAGGATTGTCCATTTTGATCTGTTGGGCTAGCTTGACACCGTTCATTTGAGGCATATTTATATCGGTGAGAATAAGATCATAGGCATGTTCTCGGTATTTGTTCAGAGCCTCTATCCCATTATTCGCTGTAGTGATATCTTCAAAAAAACTGCCGAGCAGACGTGCGGTATTCAGACGAAGTTCGTGATCATCCTCCACATACAACAGGCTCAGTCCCTGGGCATTCTCTTTGATTTCTTTGGCATTTATCATGGCAGCATTCTCTCCTAAACGGCAATCGGCAATTTTATGATGAAACAGGCGCCTTCATCATTGTTCCGTACCAGGAGTTGCCCCCCACAATGCTCTTCGACGATCATTTTGGACATATACAGGCCCAACCCGGTACCTATGCCCGGCCCCTTGGTGGAAAAATAGGGATCGAATATCCTTTCGATGACCTCGTCATTTATGCCGCCGGCATTATCACTGATCTCTATTATATGGTACGGTTCTTCCTCATAACCCTTGATAAGTATCCGTGGTTCTATGGTTTCGTTATCAACAAAGGCGTCAGAGGCATTTTTGAGAATGTTCAGGAATACCTGCATGAGTTCATTGGGATAGGTCAGTATGGGGTTCTGAAAGTTGCAGTCGTTGATAACGCAAACATTTTTATATTCTAGTGACTTACCGATTATACCCATGGTTGAATCAATGACCTCGTGCAACATGATCTCGTCTTGAGGATTATCTGGCTTGAAGAAATGGCGAAAGTCATTGATGGTATTGGAAAGATACTGTGAGTGGTTGTTTATCTCGCTTAGCAGAGCCATGAATTGATCCTTATCATACATATCCAGATCAATATATACCTGCAAGTTGCCGGCAACCGTGCTGATCGAAGACAGGGGCTGCCGCCACTGGTGGGCTATCATCCCAATCATCTCACCCATGGCTGCCAGCTTGGAATTCTGTACCAATAACTGCTCCTGGTTTTTACGTTCGTTGAATTCCTGCTGCAATTCCTGGTTGAGTACTTCGAGTCTGGCTACCATATTACTCAGCATGTCCTGTTCGTAGCGCAGTTCCTTTTCCCGATACAGATGACAGTTCTCACCTTTGTTCAGACCGTTATGGATGGCGATGGCCATGAAAAAACATGAGTTGTAGCCACAGGCCGCGCAGTTTCTGAAGTCTTTCTCCTCGGTTTTATGCATTTTCATAAAGATATCGTCTAATTCCTGGGCATTAGGTATGGTCAACTCAAAACGGGAAGAGAGGTCCTGATAGGAAGTGTAAGAGAAATCATGATCTCGGATCACCTCATCCAGAAAGGCCTGACGGGCAGCAGTCATGGCATCGTCCTGCAGTATCTGCTCTGAACGTAATGCGATAGGCCGTTCAACAGAGTGAAGCGGTTTAAAATGATTAATGCAACCAGCTCCCATATTGCAGCCGTGTTTACAGCTCAGGATGTCGATGATCATAGGCAGATTGGAAAGCCCTTTGCGAACGGCCTTTTCCAATTGGGGCAAGTATTTTTCAAATACTATTTGGCCTTCTATCTGCGTAATAGAACTGGGGGCGGTATCTGGATAAAGGTGGATGTAAGCTTCCTTAAGTCCGCCCGGCATAGAGAAAGTAACTGCCTTGCCGGCCTGCACGGGATGGTCAAAAGTGCCATCAACCAAATCAGCCAGCTTGATACCCTGCTTAGAAAAGAGATTGTTAAGTGATTGGAAAATTACATTGTAGCGAACCATGCCGCTGTCCCGGAATTCGCGCCGTTTAGCCAGGCATGGCGAAATAAAGGCCAGTTCAGCATCGGGATGCAGCGTCTTGATGTAGACTGCCAGATTGTGAACCGGACTTCCAGTAGGTGCCAGATGCTTTATCAGGTTAGGGTAAATCAGTTCGATATACTTGACGATGGCCGGGCAGGGCTGGGCGATCAAAGGATACTCTATTTCGCCTGATTCCAGTAATTTGTGATAACAGTCTACGGTTATCTCGGCACCGAGGGAAACATCATAAACAGCTGAAACTCCCAGCAAGCGAAGGGCAGTAATCAATTTGGGCAGAACAAAATTACCCCCCGCCGAAGGAGCAACCAAGGCAACTATATTTTTCTGAGATAGGTCTTTAATAAAATCATCAACGTCATCTATCGGGAAACGAGCACTTTTTTCACTGATCCCACCGTGGCTTTTTATACACGCCTCGATACAACGGCCACAGCCAATACAGAGATGATTATTGAATTTTACGACATCCCCACTGCCATCGCTACATATCTTGACCGGGCAAACTGCAATACACTGGTGGCAATTGACGCAATTCTCTTCCTTAAAGCCTACAACTTCGATCAGGTCTTCCATATCATGCTTAAAAGCCATAAACAGCCGGAACCTCCCCCCAAATTATCTCTATTATTTCCGACTATAAATATTTTCTTTTCAACACTATTCGAAATAATCCTCTTTTAATTCTTAAATATTCAAATGTCGCAGTTGAATAAAGATGTGCAGCAAGGATTTTATTAATTAGCCACAGATGGACACAGATGGACACAGATTATATGTACAATGGCATTAATAATATGCGAAGCAATCCCAACGTGTAATTTCCGTGAAAACTCGCATACTTGTCATTGTTATAAAAACCCT
>JAAYCK010000153.1 GCA_012729835.1 Syntrophomonadaceae bacterium | reverse complement strand
TATGGTGACCCCACTGGCGATGCACAATGTAATAAAACGGCCTATGGTTATCGATGCAAATAATGTGATTGAAATAAGTCCGGTACAGTGTGAAGAGGCGGTTGTGAGTCTGGATGGACAGATAAAAATGGATTTTGAGCCCTCTTATATGATCCAGGTGGTAAAAGCTGAACGCAAACTCAAGTTTGTGCAGCTGCATCCAACCCCCTTCTTTGGCACCCTGGAGCAAAGACTGCGACGCATAGAAGAGTTGTAAGGGGAGTATTGGACCAAAGATGAACCGGATGTAGGGGCGGATTCTATATCCGCCTGAGTATAAAATTAGCAGAATTCACATACAGAGGCTATGTTTATTCGTTGTCAATCACTAAATATGCTTTGATAAAAGACCTGTGTTAAATCAGTGTTCATCTGTGGCTAATTCACCTAGGGGGAATGATATTGAAATCACGGCGAAGACGGGTCATTTTAGAGATCATTGCCAGCAAGCGCATCAGCACGCAGGAGGAACTGCGAGACGAACTCATCCGGGCCGGTTATAAGATCACCCAGGCCACGGTATCGAGAGACATCAAGGATCTTCAATTGGTCAAGGTCCCTGACCCGCATGGCTACCATTACGCTCTTCCCGACCAACCGGTGGTAAACTACTCACAAAACCGGTTACAGCGAGTTTTTCAGGATTCTGTGGTCAGAGTTGACTACAGTGAGAATATAATCGTCGTAAAGACCCTGCCTGGTGCAGCCCAACCGGTGGCTTCGGTGCTGGATGCCTGGGGCAAACCCGAGATACTGGGTTCAGTTGGCGGTGACGACACCGTGATGGTTGTAGTAAAGCCGAAAGAAGCGGTAAATGATATCATGGAAGAAATCCTGGCCTTGCTTTAAGCGAACCGAGAATCAACCCTAGACGGAGATGAACAACCTGGCTGAGAGTATGTAGGGAAGTTTATGAACCACAGCGTCATTAATAGCACCCGTTAGGGTGCATGGGTTGCACTCTGGAGTGATGAACACTGATGCCTCCGGCGCATAGATACACACAGATGATAATCAGGAAAGTAAAATGAATATTAGATAATGATAAATAATTACTAAAATCTTGTCTCGCCATATTAAGAACAAGTACAACCACTAATAAGGTAATTTACTACGGACATGAAATAATAATTAACCGGTCTGCACAGATAAAAAATCTGTGTTAATCTTGTGTTTGAATCTGTGTCCATCTGTGGTGATTAAAAGCCCTCAGGAGTTGATTGGGTGTTACTGGAGATATACATAAGGAATTTCGTATTAATAGATGAACTGCGCATGGAATTCGGGGCGGGGTTGTACGTACTGACCGGCGAAACCGGGGCGGGGAAATCCATCATTATGGATGCTCTGGGCTTACTGGCTGGCGATCGCATCCGTAACGATCTTATTCGCAATGCCGAAAAGAGGGCCAGGGTTGAGGCGGTATTCTCCATTGCTGATAACACTGCGGCCAGGGCATTTTTACTGGAAAATGACCTTATTGAAGAGGAAGAAGACAATCTGGTAGCCGTTCGGGAAATCCTTCCGGGGGGGCGTAGCAGCGCGAGGGTCAACGGCCGCAATGTCACCCTTAACCAGTTGCGTGACCTGGCAGCAATGCTGCTGGACATGCACCTGCAGCACGAATACCTCAGTATACTCAACCGCTCCAAGTACCAGGAATATGTCGATAGCTTTATGGCCAGTGATGAAGATATATGCAATCAAGTCTCAGTATGTTTCAAAGAGTGGCACAACAAGACGGTTCAACTGGAGCAGCTTAAAGAAAATGAAGAAAAGAAACTCCAGCAGATAGATTTTTTGCAGTATCAGATAAAAGAGATTGAAGAGGCTAATCTTCAGACTGGAGAAGAAGAAGAACTGACCAAGCTCAGAACCCGTATCAATAATGTCCAACGTCTGTTAGAAGGCTCCCGTAGCCTGGTGCAGCTTATATACCGCGGGGAGCAGCGTTACAGCGCCAGTGACCTGGTAAATGAGGCGTTGGCTATATGTCGTAACCTAAAGGAAGAAGTGCTATTCGGGAGTATGTTGCAGCCCTTGGAAGATATCTATTTCAGCCTGGAGGATCTAGCAGAACAGGTTACGGCTTTTCGGGATAGTCTGGATTTCGAATCTGGACAATTAGAGGCGCTTGAAGAGCGTCTGCATGATATTAGCCGCTTAAAATCCAAATACGGCCATAATATTGAGGCTATCCTGACCTATGCTGATGAATCCCGGCAGCAGTTGAAGGCATTGAACCATAGTCAGGAACTCCTGGAGGAGTTGGAGACAGATATAAAAAGCTTGGCCAATAACTATGTCCGATTGTCAGGACACCTGACCTCGTTGCGTCATGAGGCGGCCCGCATTCTGCAGGAAAATGTCCATAGAGAATTACGTGAGTTGAACCTGCCCCAGATAAGTTTTGAAGTCGAGGTCGGGGCATTGGAACGGTGGACCGCTCAAGGGACCGATCGGATAGATTTCTTATTTTCCGCCAATCCAGGGCAATCCCTGCGTCCGTTGGAGAAGGTAGCTTCAGGCGGCGAGATGTCTCGCTTCGTATTGGCCTTAAAAGCGGCTCTGGCCGGCATATATCGTGTACCAACTCTCATTTTTGACGAGATAGATGTAGGGGTTGGCGGCGCTGGCCTTAGCGCCATGGCCCGAAAACTGTCTGAGCTTTCTAGCACACATCAGGTCATCTTGGTCACCCATGCTCCCCAGGTAGCCGCCTATGCCGGTGTGCATTATCAGATCGACAAGGTTGTCGATCACGGCATTACCACTACTGTAGTGAAGGCGTTGGACCACGAAGAGCGCGTCAAGGAATTGGCCCGGATGCTGGCCGGTGATCAGCATTCAGAGCTTACCCTGCAGCATGCCCGCGAGATGTTGGAATTGCGCCAGACCTATGAGGGAGAACTATTTTAATAGTCAAGTATGGGAAGATACATGAGCGATTATCTACGTTATGAATTCGACCCAAGTGATAATTATGTTTACCTGCGAGATGTGCTTAAAAAGGAACTGGGCGTATCGCAGGCCTTGCTGGCCAAATTAAAGAGTCAACACCGGATAATGGTCAATGGCCATCCCACGCTCACCAATTATCGCCTGCAACCCGGCGATGTCGTGACCGTCGATATAGCTCTGGAGGAGAGCAACCACATCCCAGCGATAGAAATGCCATTGGATATTATATATGAAGACCAGGATCTACTGGCAGTAAATAAGCCCCCGGGAATCTCAGTTCATCCTGTCAGAGACCTTTCTAAAGCCACCCTCGCCCATGGTGTGAGCTGCTACTGGCAGCGGCTGGGCATTAGCTCCCTATACCGCCCGGTAAATCGTCTGGACAAGGATACCTCGGGACTGGTCCTCCTAGCCAGGAGTCAATTTGCTCATCAGGCATTATTTCAGCAGATGCAACAGGGCAATATACATCGTCGCTATCAGGCCCTGGTGGAAGGCGAGTTCCCACAGGACAAAATGACCATTGATATGCCTATTGCTCACATGGATCCGGAAAAGGATGCCCACCGCACCGTTCACCCCGACGGTAAAACGGCCACTACTCATGTGCAAGTAATGAAAAGATTCAAGGGTTATACTCAGCTGGATATATCCCTCGATACCGGACGTACCCACCAGATAAGAGTACACCTCAGTCACCTGGGCTACCCTATATGTGGTGATAAGCTTTATGGAGGTTCATCCCATCTGATAGGCCGTCAGGCTTTACACGCCTTTGCTCTGCAGATCCTTCAGCCCCGTACCAAGCAGCCGATTAACATGGAAGCGCCAATGCCCGATGATATTCTGCAACTAATCCTGCTACTTGATTCCCACTCTGAATAGACACCCATTATATTCACCGATATAGGTCACGATAACAATCTAATCCCGGGGCGGCCAATAACCACTCTCGCAGATGCAATAGGTTAAGCCCGGGATAGGTTCTTCACCCTTCATATTAGGTAAATTAAAATTAGTGCTTCCGTTTCCCCCATAGGTAGTACCGATCAAGTTGTATAGCGCATTGGCCGGACCGTTTATCGGTAGCGAAGCCCCGTCGCATGCCAAATAATTCATTGGTATAAAATCATAGGGAAACAACTGAATATTACCCAGAAAATCGTCCATAGTATCTCCCTTCCTTTTTCTTGTTAATCAAATAATAAAAGCCTATCGTTAGGGGCGTGAAGGATAGATTCCCTCAGTAGCGATACAGTATACCAAATTGCTGTCCGGGGAAAAACCGGTCAAATTGGGCAGAGCAAAGGTCCTTTGACCATCCCCGCCGAACTTGATACCGATCAAGGAAAATAAAGCGGTATTTTGTTGGATCTGCAACAGGGCTCCATCACATTTTTTCCATCCCCTTGGAACATAAGTATAAGGAAAAAGTTGAATAAGTCCTAACCAAGTATCCATACTACCCTCCTATTAATTCTGTGAAGGCCATAGACCTTCAGTAGCGATATAATACAAACAACTGTTGGCCAGACTGGCATTTCTTAAATCAGGCACGGCAAAAGTGGTTGTGCCATTTCCCCCGAATCGAGGGCCGAGTAGGGCGAATAAAGGCTGATACTGCGCTACACTAAGCAATTGTCCATCGCAAACGACCCACCCCCGCGGCGCGTAGTTAAAGGAAAACGCTTGAATCTGTCCTATATATGGTTCCATACCAACACCTGCCCCCTCTATGTTCCACTATATACTAATATTAGAAACCCATATATAATTCCTTGTCAATTATAAAAAGGTAAAATGATAAAAAATTACATTGGAAGGAAAAATATTTTATATAAGGAAGGTAAATATCAGTAGATGTAGAATGTGTAATTAACCTTAGGTTGTAATCCAACAATTAGGACATAGGGAGGATCAGGCAAATGAGTAATGTGGCATTGGGCAAAAACACGTACTGCAGTGAGAGGATAGAGCCCTTCAATTCGGGCAAAGCCGTAGACGGTCAGGTAAGTGCGCAATCGAGATGGCTATGCAAAACTGTTCCGGGATGGCTTGCGGTGGATCTGGGTGCGCCTTACTGGATCAACCGCTGGGTGATCAAACACATGGGAGCCATTCCCTGCTCAGCTATTAATGGCAGATGGAATAGCGGTCCCGACTATAATATGGTCGCTTATAAACTGCAAAAGAGCTCGGACAACTCCAATTGGTTCGATGTGGATTCGGTAACGGACAATTTGAGCAGTATTACTGACCGTTCCCTGACGAATCCCTTTCAAGCCAGGTACCTGCGGGTACTGGTAACTAAAGGACTGCGCAGCAACATTGGCCTGGCGGCTATAGCCGAGGTTGAGGCCTACGAAATGCCTCCCTCCAGCCAGTACCTGAGAGCCCTGGCGATAAGCAGCGGCGTGCTGACCCCGTCCTTCAGTAAGAATACCTATGCCTATACTGCCAATGTGACTTACGATACCGCCAGCATAACGGTCACCGCCACCGGCGAGGACAGCTACAGTGCCATAACGGTAAACGGGAATCCGGTAACTAGCGGGCAGCCTTCAGCGCCGATAGATCTGGCGGTGGGAACGAACACCATAACCGTCCATGTCACCGCCGGAGCCGGCGGAGCCGCTCAGAACTATACCATTACGGTAACCCGGCCCAGCAGCTCATATCTAACCAATTTAGTGGTTAAGTCGGGTAAAAACACATATCCGCTTAATCCTCCCTTCAGCAGAACTATTCTGCAATATACTTCAGACGTAGGTGCCGCAGGCAGCGTAACCATAACACCGACTGCCGAAGATACCTATGCCAATATAAAGGTTAATGGAGTAGTGGTGGCAAGCGGGTCTCCCTCCGCCCAGATCACTTTGAATACGGGCGATAATCCGATTACAGTATTGATAAGCTCGGTGACTGGCGAGGGAACTACTACTTATACAGTAAACGCCAGACGTGCAAGCTCATAGCTTTTATCTAGATTCAATCATCATGTATATACGTCAACCGTAGGAGGCTAGCTTAGCGCTCCTACGGATACTTGGCTACTTAATATAAATGTGTTGGGCGGGAGGTTATCATGTGTTGAAAAAAAGGGGAAAAGCATTGTCGGCAAGTCTAATATGCCTAATTGTACTGATAGGTTTTGCAATGGGAGATAATTCCACCACTATTGCGGCAACTGAAACACTTACACTTTATGTCTCGGATGATATAAACATGTGTTCCGGAGGTGGCATAGGGCATGTAGGAGTTTGGGATGTAAATGGGGATGGTTCAGTTTTTGCCAATTGTGTCGGCAGCTATGATCCTCCACCCCAACAGACTTCAGTCGAATGGTCAGCGCTAAAATTTGATCTTAGTGGTATTCCTGGCTATATAACTGAGGCTTACTTGAAATTTGACGTAATAACAGAATCAGGAGGTATTAATGGTTCACCTATAGTCAATATAATATCAAGCACTAATGATTCATGGAGCGAGGTCGGTTCTGACCTCCCCTCCTACAATGAATCAGATATTATTAACGGGTATAAAAATTATCCCATAACCAGAACCGGTGTGTGGGGAGAGGCCGGGCATTTTGATGTAACAAGCTTTATCAGGTCGCAACAACCTCCCGGAGATAATATAGCGACTATCGTTCTGACCGGAACCCAGGAAGTAGTAGAAAATGATTTCTCATATTACAGCGAAGAGCATCCTGATAATACTAAATGGCCAAGGCTGGAAATTACCTATACACCCAACTCGGCCCCCAGCGCCTTAAACCTGACCTATGACGAGGCCTTTCCTGACTATAGCGTACCGGATAACACAGCGGTGGGGATCCTGGTCGGGACATTATCTACTGATGACGCAGATATAGCCACTTACGGCGACACCCACACCTATACTCTGGTAAGTGGTGATACCGACGGGTTTACCATGGGCGGCAACCAATTGCTGACCGCCGTGGATTACGATTACGCAACCAAGCCCAGTTACACAGTGGTAATCAGGACTACGGACCTTTTTGGTCTTTTTTTGGATCAATCTTTTACTATAAATATTAAAGACGTAACTCCGCCCAATGCCCCGGATGTTAGCGGAACCACTCCCACCACTGATACCACCCCAACCTGGAGTTGGACGGCAGGGGGCGGCGGCAACGGCACCTTCCGCTACAAGCTGGATAACGACGATTTGAGTTCGGGAGCGACGGAAACCGCTGCTCTGGCTTATACCCCGGACGGTGCCCTGACCGAGGCTACCCATACCTTGTATGTTCAGGAACGTGATGCAGTAGGAAACTGGTCAG